>CAZYYS010000095.1:0-17124 GCA_964651015.1 uncultured Verrucomicrobiota bacterium | reverse complement strand
ATGATGCGTCTCTTGGAGTCTGGCAGCGCTATGTGAAGCCGACCGGTACGGCTGCGCAACAGACCAACGACACGACTGCGAATGCCTTGATCGCGTTGCAGCCAATTGAACCGGGGCGCGCGTATTGGGTTTTCACCAGTCAATCCGTTCCCGCCTGGCAAGTGACCGGGACCATCCCGCTTGGCCCAAACTTTCCCAGCCTGGACCTTAAGACTGGTTGGAATATGATCGGCATTCCCGTCGGTGCCACATCCGTCAGCAATACCGAACCGGTCAGCCTCTTGGCGGTTCTCACCGCCGCCGGCTTGGACTACGATGCCTTGCTCACCTGGGAAAGGAAGATGTTCCGGCCACAACCCGCTGGCACCAATGAACCTCCGAACCCGCTCGAAGGCCTCCCTCCCGACCTCCCCTTCCCTTCGTTCGATCTGCAAAAGGACCTGAGCCGGGGCTATTGGGTCCGGGTGCTGGACCCGGCGATCCTCCGGCCAAGGTTGGTGACGACCGTACGCCCAGACCTCGATACCGAACCGTTCAACAATTTTCCTTCCAAGGAAGACATCAATGTTTCCGGCGGTTCACAGGCAAAAAGCGTCCAGCAACAGGATGTCATCCGCTTCTTTCCCGGCGAAGATGTTCAGAATCTCGGCGTAGCCAATCTCGGAGACGGCAGCACGAGTGGCGGCGGCATTTTGCTGTGGGAGGCGTTGTGGACACCTACCACGGACACCACCACGCCCGAACCCTGGATTCGGATCTTCGCCTCTCCTGGTCAACGTGAACAACGTGACCAGAACGGCAATCTCGTCTTTGCCTACACCAACCTTACTGGAGTAACGACTCTGGAAAATGACACTGTGTACCTTCGTCTTGACCGAAGGAATCTGGGACGCGGCGCACACGAAGGCACGTTGCTGCTGCGCACCAGCGTGGGAGACAAATCCTACCGGGTCATCGCGGAAGTGCCCGGCCCGGAGGGAGACTTCAAGGGTTACGCCGTGATCCAATCGGTGAATGGCAAACGCAATCCCGTCCCGGATATCGATTTGAATGTGAGTTTCTATGAAGACAACAAAGTCCCGGGTTTGCTGCGCGGCCTGATCGACAGCTCACAGGCGTTGGTCTGGCCCGTGGATGTTCCACTCGTTGGCTACCGCATCGCGGACAACGGCAACCGGTTCATGCTGAGCGGCTCCTTTGTGCTGCCCGCCGGCGATCAGAACGGCGAACCATTCGACCGTTGGGACTGGGACCAAACCGACCCCACTGCCGGAGCGGACGTGGACTGGCTGAATGACGGCGTGCTCGATACTCGCAATCCCTTCCCCTTTCCCATTCAACGAACCGTGTCATTTGAAGGTTCCCTCATTGCGGCAAATCCAACCGATGGCTACATCATGGAAGGGAATTACAGCGAAATCGTTTATGGCATGTCCAAGGACCCCATCCGGCTTGAGGGTGTTTTTCACCTCGAACGCAAAGCCGCGCGTCCCTTTTCCTCGCGCCGGTCAGTCACCTCGGACACCGGCGTCGAGCCCGTCATTCAACAGAAAAATAACGTTCCTCTCATCGTCCCCGTTGGCGCGACGCGTGAGTCCGCCCTCATCGTCAAGACCGAGATGGAACTGCGTTCGCTCCAGGTTTCCCTCGCTTTCAATACGCCGCTCCCGCATTCCGCGTTGTTGATTAAACTCGTGTCGCCCGCCGCCAGCCCCGTCGAGCTCGTGCTTTACGATGGCCGGACTCCGGCTGTGGCCGTCAACCCCAAACTGCTTGAGGCAGTCACCTTTCCACTCGATCGCCCGACTCACGGCGACCTAGACCAATTCCTGCGTAGCGTATCCAAAACCCAGACCGATTCCGGTTTGCAGCGGTTCTGGAAGCTGGTCATTTTGAACGCGGGCGCACAGAGTGTTACGCTCGCCAACTGGTCGCTCCGTCTTGAAGGGCAACCCGTCGCGGATGTGGCCGGTGTTGTCAAGGATGGCGCAACGCCAATTGCCGGAGTAAGAGTGGCGCTCGACGGTGTTCCGTTTAGCTTGTTTTCCAGCCTCTCAGACAGCCAGGGTCGCTTTTCTCTCTCCAGAGTTCCACTCTTGCCCTTGAATTTTTCCGGCGCGCGCCCGGGATACTTGCCAGCGGACCCGGCGTCGCCGGGCTTGTCGGCCGATTTTACCCGCCCATTCGTCCGGCAGCCAGGCCTCACTTTCAACCCGCTTGAAGCCAGTCTCATCGCGCGTTTCAACCGTTTGGCTGGCGCGCCGGCCGCACTGGAAACGGGGCCGATCGTGCCCGGATTTTCCTTTGGAACCGTAGGTTCGCCTTTTGAACTGAACATGCGCCAGGAAGCACCTGGACCGCCGCGGATCGATGCTGGACCGCTTGTCGCCTTCGTTGGAACCGCTGTCGAGTTCGTTGCCGTGAACCCGGCCACCACCGTCTTCTGGGATTTCGGAGACCAGGCCAGCACAGACACAACTGTGGCGACCCACGTTTACCAAACACCGGGCCTTTACCGTGTGAAGCTCTACACCCCATCGGACAGCCCCGGTTTCCAGGACACCGCTGACGTCATCGTACTGTCCAGCCCCGGACACGCACCGGCGAAGCCTTCTGACTTGCGAGGCGAACCTACAGGATTGGATATCCGAACCGCTGCGGCCGCTTATACCGCCTATCTGTTTCAGCCGTTCTCCACGAGTGGCGGGGTCCTGCCGGCTCACAAGGTCGGGACCGATCCGATCACGGGTGCGGACCGTTACCTCAGCGATGTCACGCCGCAGTCAACTTTTAGAATTGGCGAGACCAACGTGTTCGGGGCCGCTTACGTCGCGGCAATGCCTCTGCAAATGGCCTACGCCGCCAACATGGACATCGACGTCGCGCCCCACACCATCCCCACCGCCACCACTCAACCGTTTCAATCCGATGGTTTCACGCCACTTAATCCGCCCGGATCCAACGACGTGGTCAACGTAAACGACCAAGGCTTCAAGCAAGAAGATTTTAATTACTCTATTGTGGCAACCCTCTGGCAGAACACCCGTGCCGCGGATGGGTTGATCGAGTACCCCAATGATCCCGTGAGCGGACTCATCGTCTGGGGGAATCCGCTGCTTATCCCCAATCTTAATTATTCTACTCAGACTTCCGACGCCAAAGATGGTGACCCCTTTAGTTTCGCTCTCGACGATGCTCTCTTTCATCCGCACCGTGGAACCACGATCCTGTCCGATCTCGCAACGTTCCAGACGGTGACGCATTGTCGAGTGACCATCTCCTTGGGGGCGGCGGTCTTGACCGCCCCCACGCCCGCAGCCTCAATCAAGACGGCGAAATTGAGGCGAGGTCAGCCCGACAACCCGCTGGATCCGCCCCTGCTTCCCGCCCCGCGAGCCCTCTCGCGCAATTTGTATTATCAATTACAAACCGGGTTTCTTGGCGCCGCCGGGATCTCGCCATGAGCAGATCTACTCGACAGTTCCGCGGTGCCGTTGCCCGCAGTGCATTCCTCCTCACTGCCTGCGCGCGTGGGGTCTTCCTCTGGCTGGCTGTCGAAGCTCTTCCGTTTTCACCGTGCTGCAAAGCGGACGACATGGATGATGCTTTCGTACAGCTCGTGGCCGGGCGCTCCTACTTGAAGGACTACCCCAGCACCAAAAACCGCACAAAATTGGTGGACGACTTTGTCGGTGCGAACGGCGAAACCCCAAATCGCCCGATGCTACGGGCCGCAATTCAATTCGCGATCGCGATCCGCGAAGGCGAACCACCCGATCCTGAATCCTTCCCCACCAATCAGCCCCCGCGCTCGATCCAGGCGAAAGTCATCGCTTGGGAATCACTTGAAGCCATGTTGACCGGATACCTCTATGCCGGGAACCGCGACCTGTTGAATGCGACGCGCATTGCCTACCCGGGCTCCAACCCGGCGGACGATACGAGAGGCCTTCCCAAAGAGGAACCGGCTGTGTTTTTGGGCCCACCTCAAAAGCAGATCACTTATGCTCGCCTGTATTTTCTCCAAGGGATCAAGGATGTGCTCGAGTACGTCGCGGAAGACACAACCGGTGCCCTCCGTGCCGGCAGTTCGGTCTATCCCACCGTGCCTCACTATGTGACCTTCGACGACCAGCAAAGTCAGATTCTCCCATTCCCGCGATTCGATGATCCCAACTTCGGCGGTCCCGCCCCACCTCTGGATCGCGAGCCGAGCCAGTCCGTGGCCTACCTTTACGGTGGCGCCATGGAGCGGCTGGGGCTTGCCGCCGTCGCCTACGCGGACCAACTCTGGCGATCCGCGTATGCCGGCCCTGTCGCCGGCGCCAAGCGACAAGAGGCGGAAAAGAACCAGATGCTCCTACGAGCCGCCGACGTGCTCAAGGAAAACATCCACGCTGAATTCCTGGCTTCCCTGCCGCTGGCCGCCCAACTCAGCGACGGCGCCGGCGGGTCCGCAAACGAGTTTCAACAGTCGAAGATCGACCAAGCGAGGGGCAGTGTCACCGGCGCGCTGCGGCTCCGCGAACAAATCCTGGCTGGGGAGAAACCCACTCAGACTGCTTTGGTCAGCGCGTGGGATATCGCCGCCATCGAGCAACAGATCAGCCGTTGCCGGGATGCTTACAACGCGGCGCAGGAAAAGTTTGTGGGACCGGGCGCCGGGCACGTGTTGTATGAGCTGGACCGCGGCGAAAACGCCCTCACCTTGAATGCGAATCGCGATATCGAACTACGCAACTCGATGGAATCGCAACTCTTCGAAATTACCGGCATCGATCCGAGCAGATACGGCGGACTACGCACCGAAGCGGAACGTGCGGCTTATACGAACGATGTGTTGCTGAAGTTTGATGGACTGCTCAATGGCCGAGACCCAAATGCGCCCGGATTGCGAGACGGAAGTTTGATGTCTGTTCAGGCCCTACGGCTCATTCAAGCCGTGAACGCGTTGCATGCTGCCCAAGCCCGAGTTTCCAGTTACCCTGACAAGGTACAAGTGGAGGTACTAAGAAACCTCGAGCAAAACGCTACTATTCTGATCAACGGCACATTCTACTACGCAGTCGAGTTGGCGCTGGCCGCGGCGTACGCCGCTCCGTCATATAGCGTATGCGTCTGTGGGACACAGGGTACTACAGTGACGACCCATTATAACCCTGGTGGGGTTCCCGCCGGAATGCAGGAAGCTTTGCGTGTACTGAGGGTCGCCACGGAGCAGGTGACTATCAATTTCATCAATTCGTCTGCGGTCATCAAGAATCTGCTCATAGATGAACAGGTCGCCATCGATGAGCTTCCCGTCGCTGCGCTCAACATCGACATCGCCGGCGCCGAACTTCGGCACCTGCTCGCCAAATCCGAACGCCTGGTGCAAGATCACATCTTCTTCCAAAACATCACCGACACACTCTGGTACCGCGATCCCTCGCTCGCCTTTAAGTTGGAACAGGCGGAGGAGGAATACCAAGGTCTGATGCAAGAATACCGCATTGAATTGTACAAGCTCGCCCGGATGCTCGAGGCCGGCTGGACCGAACGCTTCCAAAACCCGGTCAAGCAGGGCAACGGCACCAGCATCGAGGCGCTCAACGGCTCCTTTGATGACTTTACCGAAGCTGAAAGCGTCTTCAGTGTCGTCAACCACGAACGCGGCCAGGCCTTCATGAATGCCCTTAAAGCCTGGGACCTCAAGCTCCGCGATCCTCTCTTCCGCAATTCCTACGACCCCTTTCTCTGGGACGCCAATTCCTTCAGTGGCCAGCCCATCAGCCTCCGCCGTGACATCTTCAGACTCATCGATTACCGCTATGACTTCGCCGGCAACCGCTACGAAGTGGATGCCGCACTGACTCGCCAGACCATCCAGCGATTCCGCGCCATTCTCTTGGATCTGGCGGCACGCGACCCCGCTAACGCAAACGGTTTATCGCGCCTCCGCGTTGATTTCCCCCTTACCTACAACCAATCCCGCGTCATCCTCGGCCAGGATGGAACTGTACCAATTGTTCAGCAACACCGTCCCAGCGGCACGTTCGATCAATTCTGGAACCACCGCGTCAAACAAATTGGCATCAAAATCGTTGGAAAAAACGTCTTCGCCGCCGGCAACACCGTCCCCGTATCCATCGAGTTATTCGGCAACGTGGACCGCATCGGGTTCTTTCCCGACAGCCTATTCACCTTCTCGCGCACGATTACGTCCTTCCCCGTCCCGCTCTACCAGCGCGACCCTGACCAGCTGCTCGGCCTGCACTTCTTCGGCGCCGATGTCGACGCCGCCATTGGTTCCACGCAAGTCGCCATGAAGGCGGTCACCGGCTGGCCCCTCTTCTGCGACAACATCGTTCTTCGCTTCGGCAGTCAGGGTACACTGCGGATCGAGAACATCGACGACATTGAGTTTTACATCAAAATGGAGGTCGGCTCGCCGCCGCCGATTTCCCCCGGAGTCTGGTGAACCGAGACGATGACTACGTTCGCAACGACCTAACTAATATGAAGACACAACGATTCCCCGCGTGGATGCTGGCCTTGGCCACCATTACTTTACTCACCCAAACCGTCAGCACACAAGCCGCTACTCGCGTCCTGCCCTTTCAGGGCCGCTTGACCGACGCCAACGGAAATGCGCTGCCCGATGGCTCACGTGTGGTGCAATTCAAAATTTACAATGCCCCGGTGGGCGGACAAGCAGTTTGGAGTGGTGAAGTACAGAACCTCACCATCAACGCCGGCCTCGTAAGCACCATTCTCGGTACCAAAGCAGCCCTTTCCGGCGTGGACTTTAACCAGGACCTCTACCTTGAGCTGACCATTGACGCTAATGGTGACGGCCAGATTTCCTTATCGGATCCCCCGTTGCTGCCGCGCCAGAGCATTCTGCCCGCAGTGTTTGCCTGGGAAAGCGCCAACTCGAAGCTCTTGGGCGGTTACGATTGGACTCCCCTGTTTGGCACCAACAATCCCGCCGACGGCACTCTCCTCGCTTCCAAGATCGCGGACAGCTCGCTCGCGACCGCCAAGATCCAGGACGGTGCCATAACGACCTCGAAGATCCCCAACGGTGCGATTACACGTCCAAAACTCGACACGACCGGCGCTTTGTCCGGTCAGTCGTTGATGTACAACGGCAGCCAGGTCGTTTGGGCACAAGTGAATGCTTTGAATGCTGATACCTTGGACGGCTATGATTGGAGTGCGATCTTCAGTGGTGGAAACCCGGCATCTGGAGGTCTGAACGTCGCAAACGTGTCATCACGAGGCAGTGTTTCTGCCGCAACCGGGCTCAGCGCCGGTGGTAACCTCTCTGTCAACGGCACGACGTTTCTCTATGGCCCAATAGTTGCCCCCAACATGGCGGCCAGCATTTTCATGACAGACAACTATCTTTACTTGCGCAATTCCGGCGATTTCAACCATTACGTCGGATATGCAAATTCGCACCCTGGTCAAAGCGGGTTCGACGGCCCGTTACTCGTGGGCGTTGGTGGAGGAGTCTTGGGAACAACAGCAAATTGGACGCTCCGCTGGAACAGTGACGGCAAGGTGCAGATCCGCAGTACCGTTACTGCCAATGGCGTGACGCTGGTCAGCGACCGGAATGCGAAGGAGAATTTCACTCAGTTGGACGCGCAAGCCATCTTGGATAAAGTCGTGACACTGCCTGTGACGATGTGGAACTTCAAAACAGAAGGCAAAGAAGTGAAACATATTGGGCCGGTGGCGCAGGATTTTCAAGCCGCCTTCCAGTTAAATGACAACGATAAGCATATCTCTCTCGGAGATGAAGGCGGCGTGGCTCTCGCTGCGATCCAAGGCCTGAACAAAAAAGTTGAAGAAAAGGACGCCGGGCTCTGGAAGGTCATCAAACAGCAACAGGAACAAATCGAAGCCCTCAAAGCCGCGATTTCCAACCTCAAAGCCGAACGACAATAGCGAAAGCAAGGTTGGAACAGGATTTGCGAGGCCAAATCCGATTTCAGCAACATGGCTTAAGTCAGGTCACGTTGAAACCGGTGACCGGAGCGTGAAGCTCTGCCAGTGAACGTCCGCCTGATCAAACCACAAACTTCAATTCCTGACGGTGTGGAATCAACTTGCGTTCGAACGCAAGTCCCAGAAAGCGGCGAATAGCTTCCCGCCCCCGTTCGCCATAGTCCAACGTCCAATGATTCACGTACATCCCCACAAATTTGTCGGCGAGATCACTGCCCATGTCCCTTGCGTATCGCAGTGCATGTTGCACCGCTTCGGCGCGATGATCGAGACTGTAGCGAATGCTTGCCGATAAGATGTCAGCAATGACTTTCCGGGTGTGCCGTTCATGCCGTTTGTGGATCACATTTCCACCGAGCGGCAGAGGCAAGCCGTCGTTCGCCTGTCCCCACCAGACTCCCAGGTCCTGACAAACTTCCAAACCTTCCTTGCGATACGTGAGCTGGCCTTCGTGTATGATCAAGCCGATTTCCGCGGTGCCATCGCGAACGGTCTTGAAGATTTGGTCGAACGGAACAACGACGTAGTTGATTTCTTTCGCGCTCCGGCCCAGCCAGAGTTGTAATGCCAGGAATGCGCTCGTCATGATGCCGGGGACTGCGATTCGTTTACTGGCAATTTCCTCTCTTGTGAACGGCTGGCGGGCGACCAGCATCGGCCCATAACCGTCGCCCATGCTGGCGCCGCTTGGGAGCAAAGCGTATTGGTCGCTCACGTAGGCATAGGCATGAATACTAATGGCTGAGATGTCCAGTTCACCGCGCGTCGCTCGCTCGTTGAGCGTTTGGATGTCCTGTAAGATGTGTTCGAACCGGAAGCCTCGCGTTGGAATGAGTTCCTTGGCCAGACCGTAAAACATGAAGGCATCGTCCGGATCAGGCGAGTGACCGAGCGTCAAAATCTGCTTTTCCATTTACCCAAATGTGGAAGAAAGTCTTAAGGTAAGCCAGTCCGCGCTCAAATCACCGTTCCATGCGGGATAACGCCGTCTTTGGGAATGACCACAATCCCGTCGCGAATATAACAAAGCGGATGGTCCACATTTTCCGGCTTGCCCGCCGGCGAAATCGTCACGTTGTCGCCAATGCGCGCATTCTTATCTATAATGGCGTTTTCAATCCGCGTATTCCGTCCGATGCCAATGCGCGGCACACCCGCCGCCTCGTGTTTCACGATGGACTGGTACGATTCGTAATAATCGCATCCCAACATGATGACTCGCTTCAATTCACTCCCCGCCCCCACGATACTTCGAATCCCCACGATACTTTGGGTTATTTTGGCGTGGTTGATGATGCAACCGTCTGAGACAACGGCATGGTCGATCTGCGCCCCATTGATTTTGGAAGCGGGCAGAAATCGAGGTCGGCTGAAAATCGGTGTGGACATGTCGAAAAAGTTGAAGCGGGGCAATTCCGAAGTGATATCGAGGTTCGCCTCGAAAAACGAACGGATGGTGCCAATGTCCTCCCAGTAACCTTGGAACACGTATGAAAAAACCCGATGCGTTTTGATCGCGCCGGGGATGATGTGCTTTCCAAAATCCGTCAAAGTGTTATCCAGCAACTTCAGCAGGACGTTGCGATTGAAAACGTAGATTCCCATTGATGCCATGAACAATTCACCGTCACCTTGGATTCCAAGTTTGGGATACCATTCCTTTTCCAGCTTGAGGGAATCCAACACGGCCGGATCAGTTGGTTTTTCGACGAAGCGCGTGATCCGCCGGTGGTTGTCGATCTGCATGATGCCGAGGGATTGCGCGGCAAAGCGGGCCACGGGGATCGTGGCAATCGTCAAGTCAGCATCAGCCTCCGCGTGTTGAGCGATAATGGGACGAAAATCCATCCGATACAATTGGTCGCCGCTAAGAATCAAGACGTAATCAAACTCATGATTTAAAAGGTGTAGGAGGTTCTTGCGCACCGCGTCTGCCGTCCCCTGATACCAAGAGGCATCGGAGAAAGTTTGTTCAGCGGCCAGAAGCTCCACAAATCCACCGGAGAAATGATCAAATTTGTAGGACTGGGAAATGTGGCGATGCAACGAAGCCGAGTTGAACTGCGTTAACAAATAAATCCGTCGCAACTCGGAGTTGATGCAGTTGGAAATCGGAATATCAACCAGCCGGTATTTGCCCGCCAGCGGGACCGCCGGTTTCGCCCGCTCCTTCGTCAGTGGAAATAGCCGCTTCCCCTGCCCTCCCCCCATGATGACGGAAAGGACGTTGCTGGTGTTCACCGTTTGCCGACTCGTCTGCGCCATAATTGAAGTACTTGCTTGCGATTCGTTGCGGCCATTTTATATCGTTTGCAGGAGTGAATGTAAATCAAAACGGTCAATAAACTTTTTCCCATGTGTGGCATCGTCGGCTACGTCGGAAAAAATCAAGCGGCCCCGATCATTCTCGAAGGCCTGCGACGACTTGAATACCGCGGCTATGACAGCGCGGGCCTGTCCATTTTGTGCGACGGCGAACTGCTGACTCGCAAGAAGAAGGGCAAGATCGACGACGGTCTGGCCAAACTGCTCAAAGCAAATGCCGTCACGGGTCAGATGGGAGTCGGCCATACACGTTGGGCCACGCACGGCGCGCCTTCCGACGAGAATTCGCACCCGCATCTGGACCAGAGTGGGCACATTGCAGTTGTCCACAATGGCGTCATTGAGAACTACGACCGTATCAAAGAGCGCCTCGTTGAGGCGGGACACACTTTCCAATCCTCCACCGACACCGAGGTGCTCGCGCATCTGATCGGGCAGCATTATGCGAAGTTGAAAAACCAGAAGACTGACGGTCATCCGCTGGCTCTGGCGGTCATCAAAGCGTTGAAAGAGGTGATCGGGACGTATGGCATTGCCGTTATCAGCACGGACCATCCCGGCTTGATCATCGGTGCGCGCCGCGGCTCACCTTTGATCATCGGCGTCGGCGATCATGAAAACTTTCTTGCCAGCGATGCCAACGCGATTGTGGCGCACACGCGCCAGGTGGTGTATTTGAATGATTACGACGTGGCGGAAATCACTGCCGATCAGTTCAACGTCACCAATCTGGGTTCAGACACGGCGAGGGTTCAGATCAGCCAGCTCGAATTCAGCCGCGAAGAAGCCGAGCGGGGATCGTTTCCACATTTCATGCTCAAGGAGATTTTCGAGCAACCCCGCACAGTGGAAAACGCAACGCGCGGACGTATAGACCACGAAGAAGCCATGGCCAGATTCGGTGGATTGAATATGGCCGCCGCCGACCTGCGGGCGGTGGATCAAATGGTTCTTACTGCCTGCGGCACGAGCTGGCACGCAGCCCTCGTTGGAGAATACCTGATCGAGGAACTGGCGCATATCCCCGTCGAGGTTGAGTACGCCAGTGAATTTCGGTACCGCAATGCACCGTTGGAGAAGAACACTTTGGTGCTGGCGATTACGCAGTCCGGCGAAACCGCCGACACCTTGGCCGCGTTACGCGAAACGAAGCGTCGCGGACACAAGGCACTGGCCATTTGCAACGTCGTCGGCAGCACCATCGCGCGCGAGGCTGATGGCGGCATTTACTTGCACGCTGGCCCGGAGATTGGCGTCGCTTCCACGAAGGCGTTCACTTCGCAGGTCACGGCGCTTGCCTTGCTGGCGCTGTTCATGGGTCGCATCCGCATGTTGTCTTCCAGCCGCGGTATGCAACTGGTCCACGCCTTCGAAGCCCTGCCCAAACAAATTGAGAGCGTCCTGGCTCAAAACGAGGAAATCAAGCGCATCGCCCTGAAATACGCTCACGCCGAGGATTTTTTCTTTATCGGGCGACAATATAATTTCCCGGTCGCTCTCGAAGGCGCGCTCAAGCTCAAGGAAATATCTTACATTCACGCCGCCGGCTACCCCGCCGGCGAAATGAAGCACGGCCCAATCGCGCTGATTGATGAGAAGACTCCTTCGGTGGTTGTGATTCCCACTGACGCGCTTTACGAAAAAGTCCTGAGCAACTTGCAAGAGATCAAGGCGCGACACGGACCAATCATTGCGCTTGCCACAGAGGGCGACAGCCGGCTGGCCAACGAGGTGGATGAAATCATTTATCTCCCGGCAACGATGGAGCAAGTCTTCCCGCTGCTTGCTGTCGTTCCATTACAACTGCTGGCCTACCACATTGCCGTGACGCGTGGTTGCGACGTGGACAAACCGCGCAATCTTGCCAAGAGTGTAACCGTGGAATAAATCGGTTCAGAATTTGTGGCGACATCCTCGGCGCGACAGTTTGAGGCCGCCTCCACACTACGCGAACGGACTTTTTTCGTGTGTTCAGCATGCTTCGCGGTTAAAACCCGACCATGTCAAAACATCGCATCGGCGTCATCGGCGGCAGCGGACTTTACAACATCGAAGGCTTCACGAACCAGAAATGGGTAAAGCTGAGAACCCCGTTTGGTCTGCCTTCGGATGAGTTGCTGACGGGTAAACTCTTTGGGCGTGAAGTTGTCTTTCTCCCCCGTCATGCCCGTGGCCATCGCATTCTGCCCAGCGAGCTGAATCACCGCGCTAACATCTGGGCGATGAAAAACCTCGATGTCGCCTGGATCATCAGCGTTAGCGCCGTTGGTTCACTACAAAAAAAATGCAAACCATGCGATATCGTGTTGATTGACCAGTTTGTGGACCGCACCAAACGCGACTTCGAGCACACGTTTTTTGGGCGCGGCATCGTCGCGCATATCGCATTCGCTGATCCGATTGCCGAAGAGTTGCGGCAGTTGCTTTTGAAAACGGCGCGGGCGTTGAAAGCCCGCGTCCACGACGGTGGCACTTACGTGAATATGGAAGGCCCGGCCTTCAGCACTCGCGCCGAATCGCTCACCAACCACAAGCTCGGCTACGATGTCGTCGGCATGACGAATCTCGGCGAAGCCAAATGCGCCCGTGAAGCCGAGATCGCCTACGCCACGCTGGCCATGGTCACGGACTACGATTGCTGGAAAGTGGACGAAGCTCATGTCACCGTGGAGATGATCATCGCCAACCTGATGAAAAACGCCGCAACCGCCAAGGCCATTGTCCAAAAGGTCGTCTCGCAGATTCCCGCCGAACCCAACTGGCCGTGTCACTCCGCGCTCAAGAATGCCATCATGACCGACCGCAAACTCTGGCCGAACAAAACCGTCACCGAGTTAAAGCCGATTCTGGCGAGGTATCTTTGAGCGTGAACGCCGCCAATTTTCGCCGGGCGCAACTGGCCGAGATGGAGGGACCTACTGCCGGCTGAGCACTTTGGCCTTGCCGTCGCCGCCGATTATCTTGAACTCTCTGCCTAACTTATGAGCCACTCCGACCCCGTGCGCACCTCGCCTTTCACTTCTCCGCCCACTAAACTGACTCCCGAGGGCCAGCGGGCGACGCTTGCCAGGGTTACCTGGCGGCTGCTCCCGTTGCTCTTTTTCTGCTACATCATTGCCTACATTGACCGGATCAACGTCGGCTTTGCAAAGTTGCACCTGCGCGAAGTACTCGGCGTGAGTGAGGAGAAATTTAATAGTGCCTACGGGCTCGGTGCAGGCCTGTTCTTCATCGGCTATTTTCTTTTTGAAGTCCCGAGCAATCTCATCCTCCAGCGCGTGGGTGCCCGCGTCTGGATTGCCCGCATCATGATCGTGTGGGGACTGGTTTCCACCGCGTTCATGTTTCTGAAGGGAACGACCATGTTCTACACGATGCGTTTTCTGCTGGGCGCCGCAGAAGCGGGCTTTTTCCCCGGAGTGATTCTTTACCTCACCTATTGGTTTCCCGCCCGGGAACGCGCGCGAACGGTGGCGATGTTTGCTACGGGTGGTGTACTGGCAGGCGTCATCGGCTCTCCCATCTCCGGCGCGCTGCTGCAACTCGATGGCGTGGGTGGTCTCGCCGGCTGGCAATGGCTCTTCCTGGTCGAAGGCATTCCCGCTGTGCTCATGGGACTGGTGGTGCTCATCGTATTGCCCAATCGTCCACAGGAGGCCCGTTGGCTTTCCCCTGCGCAAAAGGAATGGATTCAAGGCCGGCTTGCCGACGATCCCGCGACGCCCGGTCATCTGCCGCGTCATGGACTGGCGGCGATTTTCACCAGCGGACGTGTCTGGCTGCTTTGCCTCGTCTATTTTCTACTGAACGTGGGCGCCTATGGTTACGAACTCTGGCTGCCATCGATCATCAAAGGTTTTTCCACTACCAGCTTGTTCATGCTTGGCGTCATCAATGCCATTCCTTACTTGGCGGCTGGCGTGCTGATGCTGATCGTGGCGCGGTATTCCGACAAGACCGGCGAACGGCGCGGCGTGGTGGCGCTGGCCGCGATCACTTCTGCGATCGGTTTCGCGCTCAGCGCCTGGTTTAAGAATCCTTACTTCGCAATGGCGGCGTTGACGCTCGCGTTCGTCGGACTTAAATCCACCGTCGCGCCTTTCTGGGCCATGACCACCGCATTCCTTGGCGGCACGGCGGCGGCGGCAGGCATTGCGTTCATCAATTCCGTGGGTAATCTCGGTGGATTTGCCGGGCCGTATCTGGTGGGTGTGATCAAGGACAAAACCGGCAGCAACGTCGCCGCGCTCCTGCTCCTCGGTGCGGCTCTGCTGGGCATGGCTGCCTTTGCGCTTGTCCTGCCAAAGACGCCGCGCCCGCCGGGACAGGCCAGGGCCGATTAGCAGTTTGTAGCATTGATCATCATGAGCGCGCATTGGCATGAATTGAATCGTCGGCAATTCCTAAGAGCGTCCGCTTTTTCCCTTGCTGGGTTTACACTTGGCCAAGAGATTGCACTTGGCACCGATAGCAAAGCTGCGGCTTCAAAGGCTGCGCGCACTTCAGTGTCCGATCTCCCCAAAGGCAGCGCACCACCCGCGCCTCCGCTGCCGCACTTCCCTGATCGATTGCATGCGTTTGTGTGGCGGAATTGGCAACTCGTCCACATTGCTCGTATGGCCAGAGTGGTCGGCACCACGCCGAAGGAGATTTTCCGCATCGGTCGCGCGATGGGCCTGGCCAAACCGTCGCGCATCTCGGCCGATCAGCAACGACGCTCTTACATCACGGTCATCAAACGCAACTGGCATTTGCTGCCGTATGAACAATTGTTGGAATTGCTCGACTGGACGCCGGAGCAAATGGCGTTCACGCTGCGTGAAGACGATTTCCTTTACTACAAACTCGGCAGCCTCAAACCTGAATGTCAACCGCTCAGATACACTCCGCCGGATGAGAAGACTCTGGAGTATGAACGAGAAATCGGGCGCATCATTCGCAAGGAATTTCCCGGCCGTGTTGGCAGACTTGACGAACCGCTCTTTCAATTTGTTTCCGACCTTTCCAAAGCGTCGCCCTCTGCTCGTGACCTCCAACCCGCGGCCGCATCCGCCTTCTCGCCGCGCTTCTGTTACTCTTACTTTGCGCTCTACGGTGATCCGCTGCTGGAAACCAAGGCGGATCCTTATCCCGAGGGTTTTCTCACGCGACTTGCGGCGGCAGGCGTAAACGGTGTCTGGTTGCAGGCAGTTCTCTATAAACTGCATCCGTTTCCATGGGACGAGAGTCTCAGCACGAACTTTGAAAAGCGGTTGAAAAATCTCCGATCGCTCGTGGCACGGGCTCGCAAACACGGCATCGGTATTTACCTTTACCTCAATGAACCGCGCGCCATGCCCCTGCCCTTCTTCGACAGTCGTCCGCAGTTGAAGGGCGTCGTTGAAGGTGATCACGCCACGCTTTGCACGAGTAATCCCGATGTGCAGAAATATCTTGCTGAAGCAATCACATCCATTTGTCGAAAAGTCCCCGACCTCGCCGGGTTTTTCACCATAACGGCCTCGGAGAACCTGACGAACTGCTGGTCGCACAACGGCGGCGCAAAATGTCCGCGTTGCAGCAGACGTTCACCGGGGGAAGTCATAGCCGAATTGAACGGCCTGTTTCAGGAAGGCATCCGCAAGTCCGGCACTGCCACTCAACTCATCGCTTGGGATTGGGGCTGGGGCGATATCTGGGCGGAGGAGATCATCAACCGCCTGCCTGCCGGCGTGGCTCTCCAGAGTGTCAGCGAATGGAGCATTCCCATCGAACGTGGTGGTGTGAAGAGCATCATCGGGGAGTATTCGATTTCCACGATTGGCCCCGGTCCGCGGGCAACGAAACACTGGGAACTGGCCCGCAAGCGTGGTCTCAAAACCATGGCCAAAATTCAGGCGGGCAACACCTGGGAACTATCGGCGACGCCTTACATTCCGGCGGTGGAAAACGTCGCGCAACATGCCGCCAACCTCCGCGCGGCCAAAGTTGATGGCCTCATGCTCGGTTGGACGCTCGGTGGCTATCCTTCGCCGAACCTCGAAGTCATTGCTGCCATCAGCCAACACGCGGCGCTGACACCCACACAAGCGATGGAAACAGTTGCTCGACGTCACTTCGGTCCTGTCCTGGCTTCGGCAATCGTCAGAGCCTGGCACGAGTTCAGTGTTGCATTCAGCCAGTTTCCCTTCGGCGGCGGCCTCTACTCAACGCCAATGCAAGTCGGCCCATCGAATCTGCTTTGGGAAACACCGACCGGTTACAAGGCTACGATGGTCGGCTTTCCGTATGACGACCTCGACGGTTGGCGTGGTGTTTATCCGGCAGATGTTTTTGCCGCTCAATTTCAGAAGATCGCCGATGGTTTTGATCGTGCCATCGCCAAACTGAATTCCGCAACCGCAGGCGTGAATTTGTCCAAGCCACAACAGAAAAGACTTGCGATGGAACTCAACGTCGCCGAAGCCGCGGCGATTCATTTTCGGAGCGCGGCGAATCAATCCCGTTTTGTCCAGGCACGTCGCAAGCTCGCCGACGCGAGGAGCGCTGGAGACGCCGCGCCTGAACTGAAGATTCTGGAGGAGTCGATTAGCAGCGAAATCGTCCTTGCGAAAAGGCTCTACGCAATCCAGATGCGCGATTCGCGAATCGGATTCGAGGCTTCAAACCAGTATTACTACGTCCCCATCGATCTGGCGGAGAAGATTTTGAATTGCCACGATCTGCTGACGCGTTGGCTGCCTGGTCAACGGGCGAAATGGAAGTTGTAATTAATCCATGGGAAATCCCCCGGCTGTGCCGGGGGACTCCCGAAGTTTGACA
>CAZYYS010000094.1:1924-17185 GCA_964651015.1 uncultured Verrucomicrobiota bacterium | reverse complement strand
GATTTTCGAGCGGCAGCAGGAAGACGTCGGACCGCTGCGAATCCAGTGCCATGCAGCTCATTGTGATGGCGTTCCCGCTTGTGCCGATGCCGGTGCTCGCCGGGTAAATCGTCTGCGGCGCGAACGCGGCACGCGCTTTGACACCGAAATGGAGGTCGCGGTAAAAATCCGTCCGCGCGCGATTCATTTCCTGGTAACGCTGGTGCCCCGCCTCGCCGGAATTGATGTGATTCACATAAAGCCAAGTGCGCACTACCTGGTCGAAGCCGACGCCTGCCTCTGCCAGGCGAGTCCTCATTTGATGGAAACCGGAAAGTGATTCGACATAAGCCCCGTCACGCCCGGTTGTATCGCGAATGCCGCCGCAATGAATCCATCGAATCCCGTCCGATTCGACCGTGAGCAATTCCGGACCGAATCGCTCTACCGTTACACCTGGACCGCCAAGCGCCCACAGTTCCACGCCGAGCGCAGCGCCGCAGCAAGGCGGTTGAACCACGAATGTCGTCACGGGTATCGCATCGCCAAACCATGCGCGAATCACCTCTTTGCATTCCTCCTCGTCCGCACCGTTTCGTAGAAAGACCATCATCGTTGTCGCGGTGAGCGGCGTCGGGTGGTGTCCAATGATGCACGACACTTGTGCGAACAACTCCTCGGCCTGCTGACGAAAACTGCCGCGCACGCCGGGAATCGCCATTACGGCCATCCGGGCCAGGCTTCCGAGGTCAACCACCGCGTGGCGTTCAGGACCGATCTTCAGTTCGCAGGGCAACCCGCACGGTGACGGAGTGCCGCACGGAGTCGGAAGGGTCAACCGGCATTGGCCTGCCGGGGACAAGCTCTGGTTGGTCGGTCGCCCTGTGCCGCGTGACGTGAGTTCGCGAATCGCGTCTGCCGCAGTCTCGGTGGGCCTCGATGCAGCCATGGTCCAAATATGACGCCGACCATCGGGAGCGAATCTTGACTCAGGTCAAGGAACCTTCGAGCCGGAGGTCGTCTCCGCAACACAGGTTTCGACCTTTGGCTGATGCACACTTGTGTTTTGTCACCAGTTGCATCAGTACCGCAGTCGGCAATGTACTGACCTCTGATCGCATTGGCACGGATGTCGCATCCCCAAGTGTATTCGCCGTGCGCGCAGAGCTTGATTCTCAATAGCCTGAGTTGTTATGCAGGAGGTGAATCATTCTCATTTTTCAGAACTGCGTGAGTGAAGAAAAACCATTGCAAACAGACAATTGCGAGGAGGTTGAAGCTGCCAAACTGAACGTGCTCATTCTCATTTTTATTCTCACTTTGGCATTTCTAAAAATTCAATAGTGCATAGAACTATTGATTTCATTGACTAAAAGTCATGCTGGAGCGGGTGAAGGGAATCGAACCCTCGTCTCAGGCTTGGGAAGCCCGCATTCTACCATTGAACCACACCCGCGCTTGCCTGACTCTTTCTAGCAAACAGGCCACCGCCACGCAACTGTCCGTTTGCTGTTTTTGTGACGCTTGACGCATCCACCGCTTCGACGTATCGGTTGTCATCAGACCTGACCGTAAACATTACAATCAAGAACCATGAGAACCTTAATCAATCGCCGCGATTTTTTGAAAGCAAGCAGCCGCACGATCGCCTTGGCGGCATTTAGCCCTTGTCTGCTGCGCGCTGCTCCCGCGAGCCGGCCACAAATCAAGAAGGCCATCATGCTCGGCACCTTGGGAATCAAAGGCTCGCTGTTGGAAAGGTTCAAGGCTGTCAAGGCGGGTGGTTTCGAAGGTGTGGAGCCAATGGGCGGCATGAACCAGGAAGAGGTAGTCAAGGCGTTGGAGGAAAGCGGTCTGAAGGCAGCCAGCGTTTGCTGTAGCACACATTGGGATAAACCCCTGTCCGATCCAAACCCTGCCGTGCGGGAAGCAGGGTTGGCCGGTCTAATCCAAAGTCTGCGCGATGCCAACCGCTACGGTGCCACCTCCGTGCTACTCGTGCCGGGCGTGGTGAAAGACGGTGTTACTTATGACGACTGCTGGAAACGTTCCATCGAGGAAATCCGCAAAGCCATTCCCGTCGCCGGGGAAGCGGGAGTGAAGATCGCCATTGAAAATGTCTGGAATAACTTCATCACGAAACCGGAACAGGCGGCGGCTTACCTTGATGAAATCAACAGCCCACAAGTTGGTTGGCATTTCGACACTGGTAACGTCATCAAATACAGTCCGCCGGAGACGTGGATTCCGGTCCTCGGCAAACGCATCCTCAAACTGCACATCAAGGAATACAGCAAGGCCAAGGGCTTTGGCGTCAAATTCTTTGAAGGCGACAACAACTGGCCGGCCATCATGAAGGCGCTCGCGGACGTGGGTTATCAAGGCTGGGGCATTTCCGAGCAGCCGGGCGATCAGACCAAGGATGCCGCAAGCCTCAGAGATTTCTCCGAGCGGATGGACAAAATTTTCGCTAGTTGAAGTTGTGCGTTGACCATTTGTCCGGCTTTCCTCTGATCATCGGCAATTCCACCGTGGCGCGACTTTCACCGAGTCGGGAGGCAGCCCTTAACTCTAACCGGCAAGTCGCCTGATTCATGGATCGGTTGCCAGAACTTTGAGGAGCAGGTTGGCGGTCGCTTCGGCCGAACCATCAGTGTTCAGCGCCACAGCGACAAACGCTTTGGAAGCAATCGAGTAAGCGATGATTGCCTTGATTCCCGGACACCCGCCGCTGTGTCCGAGCCAAACCGTCCGACCGTTATCCGCCGCTGGAACATCGTAGAGCATCACGCCGCGGCCATAATATGTGCCGTCTCCAAACATGGGGTACAGTCGCGCGAATTGAAACCGCACCGTTTCTGACTTCAGTAATTGTCCCGCGAGCAGTGCCTGCCAGAAACGCACCATGTCGTCAGCAGTCGCAACGATGCAACCAGCGCCAAAGGGTGTGGAAAAGTTGAAGTCCTTTTCGGGCTCCTCTGGTTTCGATGGATGCGCTCGGGCTACGCCCTTAAGACCCATATTTGGAGAAAGAGCTTGAGTGTGTTTCAGGCCAAGCCGGTTGATCACGCGGCGGGTCAGCACTTCGTGGAAGGGGCGACTTTCTACCGCTTCCACGATTCGAGCCAATAGCACGTAACCCGTATTGCAGTAGGACCAATATTCGCCAGGACAAAATGCGTTCCCATGCTTGCTCGCCACTGCGATGAGAGTGTCGGGAGGTTTGTAACCAGGCGTTGCTCGTAAGCCCGGATCGTTTTGAAAACTGTAGATCCCGCTCGTATGCGTGAGCAGGTGGTCGATGGTGATCGCTTTTGCGTTGGGGAAACTGGCAAACCACTTTGACAGCGGATCATCAGTCTTTAATTTCCCTTCCTCCACCAATTGCATGACGGCGACCGCCGTGAACGCTTTGCCGGCGCTCGCCCAATAAAACTTTAGGTCGGGCACGTCTTGTTCGAGTCCGTTGGTTCTGGTTGTTGACCAGAAGCCCTTTCCGGGTGCACCAATCGCCGCTGTGATGGCGGGAGATTTCGTTTTCTCCAGTGCAACCTTCACTGTCTTCCCGAGGCGTGCGACTGTGTTCGAGTCAAACGATTCGTTCAGTGAACCGGCGACATCCATGAATACCTTTGCGTCAGGCGGCCGGTGAAGCGCCGGGCCGCGATAAGGTTTCGCCGAATTGCATGGCACCGGCTTGTAATCATCATTACTCGGGGCGGCGTCGGACGTTTTGACTACGCACCAGATCAACGCCGGCACAACCACGCTGATATAGACTCTCATCGGTGGGCTCCTCCACCGTTGTGGGCGGGAGCACCATTGTACTCGACCCTGGCGTGCTTTGAAAGACCCGTTTGCATTGTTTCGCGGAAATGACCCAAGCGTGGCAAACGGAAGGAACGGCTTCAAGGTGATTGATCAGGCGGCAAAATCGCGATGGCTTTGACACCGGCAGAGTGCGCTCGTAGGCTGGCGAAGTGAAACCAATGTTCCCATTCCTGGCTGCGGGATTTCTCGTGGCTGCCAACTTGTATGGCGTTGAACCTGCGACTTTGCCCACCACAAAAACCGATGTCGCCCAATCCACGTCGCGGCCGCCAATTGGACAGCCGGGCCAAACTGCGCGCTACCGCACCGAAACAGACACCAACCTGCGCGGCCCCGTGGTGAAGACTTACTCGCTTGCTTTGGGGCCGGTTGAGCGAGTCGCGGAGCAGGCGTATCAATGGCTGCGCTTGGAGGCGTCAAAAGCGAATGGGGAACAGTTTCGTGTTTGGTTGCTCTGCTCGGGTTATCCGCCGGCGACGGTGAAGGCTGCGCGACAGGTCATAGCGCGGTATGTGCTCCAAGAAGGTGCGGCCGAACCTTCTGAATTCAGAGATCGATATAGCGGCGAGGCGGTGTTGCCGAGTCAGGGAGGCTGGAAATATTTGCTTCCTCGCGCTTCCGGGCAAACCGGGAACCAAACGGAAATCTTCCCGAAGCAATCCAGCTATCTCGGACATCGCTATCGACTTGAAGCGGTAGAGGACGCCACGCCTGCGCCGCCACCGAAAGCAAGACTGGTCGAACTTCTGCCCGATGTGTTGGTCGGCGTGCCTTCCAACACGCGGCAGAAGGATGACACACGGCGTTACGATAATTCCGATTACGAACTGGCGCGGCTCACGCGCGACGATTACCAACAGATGTCGCAGGCCGGGATCAACTGCGTTCGCGTGGACGCTGAACAACTTCGTTGGATGGACGGCCTCAATATCTTTTATTGGGGCGGTGGAAATGATGTGCCTTATCCCGAAAGTCTTTATCGAAGTTGTTATCTCGGTCCGACTTTGTTCCTCGATGAACCGGCGGTCGTTACTAGGGACTATGTGGTCCGCCCAAAATTGGAAAAGGACACAGCCTTTCGCAAAGCGCTGACCCCGCAAACGGTCTTCGAAGCGTTTCAAGAGCACTTTCGTCACGTCGTGCGGGAGGGTGCGCCGACGAGTCTGTTTAAGGGATTGAAAGCGCGGGCTGATGTTGATGTCGGCGACATGGAGTTCGTGCAGGAGAATCTCTACAGTTGGGAAACGATGGTAAGCACCGCCGCGTACCAATTGTCACAAGACACGCGCGTTCCGACAGCGATGGTCTTTGAGCCGCCCGGCCGCGTTGGAACTCTGCGGACACTGCCCGAAATGAACATGACGTATGGCTGCCAACTGCCAGTGGACAACCCGAAGAATTTTACCGACATCATTTACGGTTTTTTACGGGGTGCCGCCCGCTTGACCGATAAGAGCTGGGGGACGAGTATTTACGGCGCCGTGGATCAAGCGGATGCGTTCTGGTTTATGACTCACGCTTACGACCTCGGCGCCACGCATTTGTTCTTTTGGGACAATGGTCCCACGGCCAGCGTCCCGTACGGCGAATACCTCGCGTTGGCGCGCAATCTCCAGACTCACGCGCGGAATTTTCCACGGCGCAATTTGCGGAGACTCAATCGCGCGGGGGAGGTCGTCATCCTCCTGCCGCCGGGCTATAACCTCGGCCATGTGCATTTGGGAAAAGGCAGCCTGTGGGGCCTTGGCGAATTGAATCTGGAGCGCGTCAATCGAAGGGGCGTCAAGTTTCGCACCGTGATGAGTAACTTCTTCGCCGAGATTGAGCGTTGCCTCCGGCTGGGTATTGCGTTTGACCTGCTGTGGGATTTGCCCGGGGTCCACCCCACAGGCTACCGCGAAGTGGTTCGCATCCGCGAGGACGGCAAAGTTGAGGTAGAGGAGCCGGGGAAGCAAGTTGTGCTGGACCAGGCACGGATACCGGTACGTCCCTCAGGGATTCCACCTCGACTAGGAGTCGAGTTGTCGGCCAAAGAAGGAAAAGTGCCTTTGGAAATTACCGCAAAGGCGAGCGTCGTTGAAGAGTCCGCGCCAGTTTTTTACACGTACGGGACGGACACCGAGGGTGTTTATCACAACGCCGCGGTGGCATGGGAAATTTACGGTCCGAGTGAGGAAGATTATCGCCACCTCCAGCCCACCGGTCTGAAACCTCAAGTCACGCGAACGGATTCAGGTTACGAGGTAACAGTCAACTTCACACTGGCCCGCCCTGGCAACTACCGGCTTCGCACAGCAACTGTTGACTTGGCAGGACGGACCTCCGTCACTTGGACGTCCATCGTCGTAACTGAATGATCAGCCGCGACGATCGCCAGCCCGCCAACTGGGTCCGCCGCAATTCAAACCAAACTCCCAATCCGCCGTAGCTTCAGGAACGGTTCACCCGCCGCCCGGGATTTCGCCAAGTCCACCTCAAACTCCGCCACCCAATCGTTGTCGCCTTCTGGATCCACGAGCATTTGCTGTACGCGCCAAGTCGTTTTGTCCTCGGAAGGTAGCACGTAGGTATGCCGCGCGTTGCGCGCGTTAGGGTCGAGGCAGAGATGATCGTGCTCAACTTCATAGGCTTCCATCGTTGCGCGCAATCGCTCCGCCGTCCACGGTTGACCGTCCGGATCCAACGGAGCGCCAATCACCACATCCCCCTTCCCTTCCGATGGAGAGAGGGTGCCCGCAGGCCGGGTGAGGGGTTCACCCGCCGGGCTGGGTGGAAGATCGGCGAGCGCTCCCTCGAAATCCCTCACCACCACTCCGCGCAAGAAGACGAAGATGCGATTCCGAATCGCCGCCGTGAATGCTTTCGTGTCGCGCGTGATGTCCTGCGCGGCTTCCTCCGCGCCGGGCGGGCGCGCCTCTTTGGCCTCGGCGCGTTGGAAGTTCGGATCGCGCATCTTTTCCCATTCATCCAGCAGGCTCGAATCCACCTGCCGGATCATCGCGCTGAGATATAGTTCCATTTCGCGGACTTGGTCGTTCTTGGCGTTGTCCGGGACGGTTTGCGCGAGGACCTTGAATACCTGGTTCAGGTGGCGAAGCAACACACCCTCGGCCCGCTGCAATTCGTAATCGCGGATGTAATCCCCAAACGACCGGAAAGACTCGAACATCTCGCGCGCGATGGACTTGGGCCGGATGTTCTCCTGACCCACCCACGGGTGGCGGTCGGCGAACGCGTTGAACGTGGAGTAGATGAACTCCCGGTTGGGCTTGGGGTATTCGAGCTTCTCCAGCTCTTCCATCCGTTTGTCATAATCGAGGCCTTCCATCTTCATCTCGGCCATCTTCTGATCCTTCACGCGATCTAACTGCTTGCGCAGAATGATGTCGGGGTCTTCGACGATGGATTCGACGAGCGTCAACAACACGAGCGCGTAATCCGGTTGCTGCGGATCCACCAGCGGAGTCGTTTCGATCAGATAGAGCGACAGCGCCTGATCCATCGAGAAGTCTTCCTGAAGCTCGACGTTGACGCGGAGTTTGCGACCGCTCGGAGCGCGGACAGCTATGTCGGCACGAATTTGCTCTGGTGAACCCGCGGACTCGAGGGTTCGCACTCCGCGAGGATTGATGAATTCCACGATATTCCGATCGAGCAACGAACGGAACAACTGCCACGCCCGCTTGATGTGTGCCTGCTTCTGCCGCGGCGTCTCGTGACAGCGGGCGATCAACTGTTGCATTGCACGGCAACCATCGCCGTCGCGACTCAGGACGTTCAGCAGCATCCCGTGCGTGACCTGGAAGCGGGAGGTCAGCCGCTCGGGCGGAGCGGCGATGAGGCGAAGGAAAGTGTTCTTGTCCCAATTGACGAAGTTTTTCTCCGGCGGCTGGCGCTTCACCACCTTCTTACCGTCGCGCGCGGCTTTCTCCGCGAGCTTCAGGTTTTCGATCACGTGTTCCGGGGCCTGTGCCACGACCCAACCGCGATCGTCAAAACCTTTGCGTCCCGCGCGCCCGCCAATCTGGTGGAAGTCTCGCGCGCTCAAGATGCCGGTCTTCTGGCCGTCGAATTTGGACAGCCGCGTGAACAGCACGGTACGGATGGGCACGTTGATGCCGACGCCGAGGGTGTCCGTACCACAGATGATTTTCAGCAGGCCCTTCTGCGCAAGTTGCTCGTTCAAGACGCGATACTTCGGCAGCAGTCCGGCGTGATGCAATCCGATGCCGTGCCGCAGCCACTTCTTGATTTCGGGTCCGTACGGGCTGCTGAACTTGAAGCCCTCGAGCGCGTTGGCGATGGCCGCCTTCTCCTCGCGTGAACAAACGTTGATGCTCGTGAAATCTTGTGCACTTTGAGCGGCCTCCAGTTGTGTGAAGTGGACGACGTACACCGGGGCTTTGCCATCGGCCACGAGGCTTTCCACTGCCTTGGCCAGCGGCAGTTCCGAGTAAGCGTGTTCGAGCGGTACCGGTCGCTCGGTCGAGGCAACAGTCACCGTTACGCGGCCGTTGAGGCGTGTGAGTTCTTCCTCGAAGAAGGTGGTG
The DNA here is from genome assembly GCA_964651015.1 of uncultured Verrucomicrobiota bacterium. GTDB lineage: Bacteria > Verrucomicrobiota > Verrucomicrobiia > Limisphaerales > PALSA-1396 > CAZYYS01. The sequence goes on along the minus strand of CAZYYS010000094.1, from coordinate 8,825 downwards.
TCGCCCAGTGTCGCGGACATGAGGAGGAAGCGCGTCTGCGGCAAGGTTAGTAACGGGATTTGCCACGCTACACCGCGCTCGCGGTCTGCGTAGTAATGGAACTCGTCCATCACCACATCTTGTACGTTGGCGGCCGCGCCTTCACGCAAGGCGATGTTTGCCAGAATCTCCGCCGTGCAGCAAAGGATCAGTGCATCGCGATTCACCGACGCATCACCGGTGCTCAGGCCGACGTTGTCCGGGCCGAACTCGCGGCATAGCGCCATGAACTTTTCATTCACCAACGCCTTGATTGGGCAGGTGTAAATGGAGCGACGTCCCTGCGCAATGGCCTTGAAGTGCAGCGCCGTGGCCACGAGCGATTTGCCCGACCCGGTGGGCGTGTTGAGGATGACGTTTTTGTCTTCAAACAATTCGAGGATGGCCGACTCCTGTGCTGGATAAAGCTGCAGCCGCCGGCCCTCGACATAATCTAGAAACCGCCCGAGCAAAGCATCGTTGCCGGGTTTCTCTTCGCGCGGGATCAAATCGTATAAAGTGGCTGACACAGGACTCCGACACTACCGAGGAGGTGCGCCAAAGGAAAGGTCGATGCCCCAGGACCATTGTCCGACCCTGCGAAACGTGCGTAGGACGTTCAAGGAAGAAGCACAGCCCGATAAAACCGACCGACGTTTGCCTCGGTCGAGTTGGTGAAGGAAGCCACCCCGGTCGTGTTCGTGAGCGTCAGCAGGTTGCTCCAAGTTGAAAGGTCCGTTGACCGCTCGATGCCGTAGCTGCGACCCGCGACGCCTTCCAGATCGCAGACGAACGCCGACCCCGACAAGCGCGGAAACCGAAAAACCCCTTGACCGTTTGATGTTTGAATGCCGAAGTGCACTTTCCAACTAGCCCCAGCCCCTACTCCTCGACCGATAAAGGTAAAAGCCTGGACGTCATAGACACCCACATCAGCGGCTTGAAAGTTGGTGATAATAAGACTGTGGTTAGTGGCAATTGGCGCGCCGTCCTTCCGCCATTGGATACTGCTGGGGTACAAGTATCCGTCCACGAACAGGCAAGTGCGCGCCGTCTCACCAGGGATCAGCGTCTGGCTGGTTACATACCGGACCTCTCCGTTGCCACAAAAAGGATAGAAGTTCGGCTGAGGCCACTCGATGTACATGGGGAACAAGAGGGCGTCTGTAGAAGGTGTTGCGTGTCCGTTTCCTCCCGCCACCAATGTCAGCGTCGTGGAGATTTGTGTGTAAAGCATGCCCACCTGATTTGTGTAGGTGATGGCGACCCGATAATAGACCGTCTGCCCGGGAGCGACATTGGGAACTGACCGGTCTTCGCTGTGAAAATAACCGTTGCTGACGGTCACCGGACTACCCACCGGCAGCATCTGATCCAGTTCCGGCCCCGCTACAAGTTGCGCAGTCGCATTGCTGATGGGAATGAAGCCCAAGGCTTGGTAGAAAGCTTGTGCGTTGGTGTTTCCCAGATTGGAGAATGGCACTGTGCCACCGACGTCAGTCACCGCAAGGTATGCCATCTGGCTCGGCGTCCAGCCCAGCTCGTTCTTCGCCACCGTCATGTAGTATCCGACGTTTGAGGGCTGAGCGTTGGTAACGACCAGCGTCGCGTTGGTTCCCCAGGGAACATCGACGCCGTTAAAACGCCATTGGTAGCCCGCTGCGTTGGTGCTCATCACCGAAAAGGCCGAGTTGCTGCCGGGGAGCGCGACTCTATTGGTGGGATGGAGGGTGATGAGTGGCAGATTTCCCGCCAATGCCGCGAGTGGCATCACAACCACGCCAACAAGAATTGATCCTGCTTTCATAGCGTGCCCAAGTCCAACCTACACGCCGTAGCGTGCGGCTGTCAACGCTACGTAAGCCCGCTATTGGGTAGTTTGCGCCGGTTGGGTTGAAGCCAGCCGGATCGCCTCCAACTCTTCCCAGCGGGCGTAAAGCTGCGTTACCTTCTCCTTTGCGGTATCGAAACTGGCTTTGAGTTGATTCATCTGCGTCGCATGGGTGCGGTGGAAATCGGGAGAAGCGAACAATCCTTCGATGCGCGCTATTTCGGTTTCCACTTCCTGAATCCGCGCTTCCATGCCTTCGAGTTCACGCTGTTCCTTGAATGAAAGTTTGCGCGGTTTGGCTGGCCTTGGCGCAGCGGTGTCTCGGGAGAGCGCCGCACTCTTGTCGATTGAAACTACGGCGGCGTTCTGCCGAGACGCGGCTACGGCCGCTTTCTGTTTCTTCTCCAGGTAATAATCGTAGTCGCCCGTGCTGTGATGAATTCTACCGTCACTCTCGAAGGCGAGGACATCCGTGCAAACGCGATTCAGGAAATAGCGGTCGTGGCTCACGACGCACGCCACGCCGGGAAAGGCGATCAATGCTTCCTCCAACACACGCAACGTCGGCAGATCGAGATCATTCGTCGGCTCGTCGAGGATGAGAAAATTGCCCCCGGCCTTCAGGATTTTCGCCAGCAGGAGCCGGCTGCGCTCGCCACCAGAAAGTTTCTTGACGAGCGTCGTGATGCGATCGTCCGCGAAAAGAAAACGCTTCAGGTAGGAGCGAACGGAAATTTTCGACTCGCCCCAGATCACAAACTCCGTTCCGTCGCTCGCTTCATCGAGCACCGTGCGCTCGTCGTTCAGTTGCAGGCGCGACTGATCTACGTAGTTGAACTTCGTGAGTTGACCCGTCTTCACCGTGCCTTCGGTCGGCTCAAGCTGCCCGATGATGATCCTCAACAGCGTGGTTTTGCCGAGGCCGTTGCGCCCGCAGACACCGATGCGCTTGCCGTTCTCGAACGTGAAGCTGAAGCCGGAAAACAGTTTTCGTTCGCCCAACGAGACCCCGAGGTTGGTAAGTTCTACTGTTCGATTGCCAAGTTGCGGCGGCGGTGGGATGACCAACTCCATGTCCTCCTCGATCACCGGCCCCTCCTGCGCGGCGGTCCGGTAGTAGCGCTCGAACCGATTCTTCTGCTTGGTGCGTTGCGCGCGTGGGCCGGTGCGCACCCACTCGAGTTCCTTCTTCAGAAACATCTGGCGCTTGTGCTCGACGACGGCGTCGGCGGCCTGACGTTCAGCCTTGTCGAGCAGGTAATCGGTGTAATTGCCGTCATGTGACCAGAACTTGCCGTCGCACAACTCAACGATTCGTGTAACAACGCGGTCCAGAAAATAGCGGTCATGTGTGACGACCAGAAATGTACCCTGGAATTCCTCCAAGAATTCCGCCACCCACTCAATGGATTCCGGGTCGAGATGATTCGTCGGCTCATCGAGGATGAGAAAATCCGGTCGTGAAACAATCGCCCGCGCCAGTGCCACGCGACGTTTTTCGCCGCCGGACAACGTGGCCACGCTGCGCTCGCCTGCCGGACAATTCAGATGCGACAACGCCTTCTCGATGCGCGAATCGAGCGTCCAGCCTTCGAGCGTCTGGATGCGATGCTCTAGTTCCTCGTGCCGCTCCGAATCGGCGGATGGCGATTCAAACTCCGCGATGAGATCGAGAACGTGTTTTGCGCCAGCACGCACATTACCCCGCACATCGAGCGCTGGATCGAGCAGAAAATCCTGCGCAAGATAACTCACCAGGAGGTCGCGCCGGCGCGTGACGTCACCGCTGTCCGGCGTTTGCAGTCCCGCCAGCAGTTTCAGAAACGTCGTCTTGCCGCAGCCATTGCGACCGACCAACCCAATACGGTCGCCCTCCTGAATGCCGAGCGTCGCGGTATCGAGAACGGCGCGGTCGCCATAGCGGACGGTGACTTCAGTAGCGTTGACAATGGTCGGCATCCAGGGCTATTCCCGCGCTGTCGGCACCGGCAAGGCGGACAACGCCACGCCTTTGTTCGTCTCGGCGAAATAGTTCGAAGACCATTCGTTAACGAACAGCACAACCAGATTCTTGCCGATGTCGTAAGCGATGCGCGCGCCAGTGGGGAGCGAGAGCGCATCGAGGTCATCCTCCTTGATGTTGGCAGGCAACCAGCGAACGACCGTCCATGGAGTAGATTCCAGCCGCGACTCTGCGCCATATTCGCTTTCGAGACGGTATTGCACGACCTCGAATTGCAGCGGGCCGACGGCGGCGAGCAATGGTGTCTTCACCGACGAATTGCGCAGGTACAGCGCCTGGATCACACCCTCCTGCAAAAGCTGGTCGAGGCCCTGGCGGAATTGCTTGAACTTCGCCGTGTTCGGATTGTGGAGGTAGCTGAAGGCCTCAGGTGTGAAAAGCGGGATTTCCCGATAGTTGATTTTCGGATCAGTCGTCAGCGTATCGCCGATGCCAAAGCCGTCGTGGCCGACGAGGCCGATGACGTCCCCGGGGAACGCTTCGTTCACCGTCTCGCGTTCGTTGCCGAAAATCTTGTGCGAACTGGAAAGACGGACTTTCTTCTCGGAGCGCGAGTGATACACGGTCATGTCCCGCTCAAATTTGCCGGAGCACACGCGGACGAATGCGATGCGGTCGCGGTGTTTCGGGTCCATGTTCGCCTGAATCTTGAAGATGAAGCCGGAGAACGCGGGATGTTCGGGGGCGATAAAGTTCGGAGGGCAGGTGTCCTCACCCGCAGCACTTTCGCCGTTCGTGGGCGCAGCTGAGGACAGCCGCGCTCCACCGCCAAAAGGCGGGACTCCAAACCTTCCTTTGGGACCCGGCGCGTGTTTCAAAAATCCGTCCAGCAGCAACTGCACACCGAAGTTGTTGCTCGCGCTGCCGAAAAAGACCGGTGTGGTTTTTTCCGCGAGCACGGCAGCGTCATCCCATTCGTGGCCGGCGTGTTCGAGCATTTCGAGTTCTTCGACGGTTCGATGAAACGTCGCGTCGTCGAGACGGCCGCAGATGATTTCATCATGCAGCCCGCCGACCTGTACCGGCGCGCGATACTGGCCGCCGATCGTGCGCTCGAACAGGTGCATCTTTTGCGTGTGCCGGTCATAGACACCCTGGAACTCGAAGCCGTTGCCGATGGGCCAGTTCACGGGGAACGCGCCGATGCCGAGCACGCGTTCCAGTTCATCCAGCAATTCGAGCGGATTTTTCATCGGCCGATCACACTTGTTCATGAACGTGAAAATCGGCACGCGACGCTGTCGGCAGACCTCGAAGAGTTTTCGCGTCTGCGGCTCGATGCCTTTGGCCGAATCAATCACCATCACCACCGAGTCCACGGCGGTGAGCACGCGGTAGGTGTCCTCGGAAAAGTCCTTGTGGCCGGGCGTGTCGAGCAGGTTGATGCGGTAACCGTCGTAGTCGAATTGCAGCACGGTGGAACTGATCGAGATGCCGCGCTTCTTTTCAAGTTCCATCCAGTCGGAGGTGGTGGCGCGCTGGTTCTTGCGCGCAGTGACCGAGCCGGCGAGTTGCACCGCGCCGCCGTACAGGAGCAGCTTTTCCGTCAACGTGGTCTTCCCCGCGTCCGGATGCGAGATGATGGCGAACGTGCGCCGTTTCTGAATTTCTTCCGCAATGTTCACAAAGGCTGCAAACAGTAACAAAGAATCACGCCGGAACAAGCCTTGCGTTGGAATTTTCGCAACCTCCTCTGATCGAGAATTATTGTCTTCACTCTTAACGGCATCGGCTATCAAATGTACCGTATTATGAACACGCAACACGATCCCGGATCGATTCTGCAAACCGCCTTTGGTTTCTGGTCGTCCAAAGTACTGCTGACAGCCGTCGAGTTCGGCCTGTTTACGAAGCTTGGCAGCGGTCGTTTGAGCGGGAACGAACTGGGCGCTGAACTGGGCCTGCACCCGCGCGCCATCGCGGACTTTTTCGATGCGCTCGTGGCGATGAAATTCCTCGGCCGGGACGGCGACGGGCCGGCCGCGAAATACTTCAATACACCGGAAAGCGCGCTGTTCCTTGACGAGAAAAGCCCACGCTACATCGGCGGCATTCTCATCATGCTCAACGCCCGGCTGTTCAAGTTCTGGAATGATCTGCCGGAAGCGCTTCGCACCGGCCGCCCGCAAAATGAAATCAAGCACGGCCAGAAGGGCATGTTCGAGGAGCTCTACTCCGACCTGCCGCGTCTGGAACAGTTCATGGGCGCGATGACCGGCCTCTCGCGCATCAACTTCGAGGCGTTTGCCGAGAAATGTGACTTTTCGAAATTCCAGACGCTTTGCGACGTCGGGGGCGCGACCGGCCTGCTTTCCATTGAAGTGGCTAAACGACATTCTCACCTGAAATGTACCTCGTTCGACCTCCGCGAAGTCGAACCCATCGCCAAGAAGCACATCGCCACCGCCGGATTGGAAAACCGCATCATCACAGCCACCGGCGATTTCTTCAAAGACCCGTTGCCGAAGGCCGACGTCATCACCATGGGCATGATTCTCCACGACTGGAATCTGGAGAAGAAGATGCACCTCATTCGCGCCGCCTACGACGCGTTGCCGCCCGGTGGCGCGCTCGTGGCCATCGAAGCGCTCATTGACGATGCGCGGCGCGAGAACGTCCAGGGCCTGCTCATGTCGTTGAACATGCTCATCGAATTCGGGGATGCCTTTGATTTTTCCGGCGCGGATTTTCGGAAATGGTGCGGCGAAGTCGGCTTCCAACGCTTTGAAGTCATCCCCCTCGCTGGTCCGTCCAGCGCGGCGGTGGCCTATAAATAAGGGAGCGTGAGGTTTGGCTAGACGTGCCAGGCAACTACATCGAATCACGCTGCCAACAACATTTTGTTGCATATGCAACAAGAGCTTGTCTTCTCCGCCGATTCACCATGGCTCCCGTTATGCAACTCAAGACCGAGGAATTCCTGAACCTCCTGCTCTGAACCGCCGAGGTGCTGGCGCGGCCAACCTTCCGCAACCTGCAATGGAAACCCAGATGGCGGTGCTCTGCCGAGACCCCGCTACGGGGGTTGC
>CAZYYS010000094.1:0-1914 GCA_964651015.1 uncultured Verrucomicrobiota bacterium | reverse complement strand
GAGGCGGTGACGAACGACCCGCTGCTGCCGGGCCGGATTCTGCCGTCCGATTATCTGGGGCAACAGGCGTGGCGGCCTGCCTGCCGAAGCCTCGGCGAAGGCAGGCGGTAGGTGGAAGTGCTCCAACCTACGCTGAAGCTACGGCTTGGCAGGGCGCGACGCCGGCCGGCAACTGCCTGTCCCGTCGTAGCCACTTGTCGCGCCGAAGTCGGACGAAGGCGGAGGCGAAGGCGGGCGCACCTTCAACCCCGAAAAAACCGGCGCAGGCCGCGCGTGACGCAGGACAAGTTCATGATTCGTTTGTCAAAGGCAGGGATCATTTGCCTTTGGAACGCAGCCGCGCTTCCAGGTCTTTTGGAGCAACGAATACCAAAGCTCGTCCAGCCTTCCGTTGTTCGAGCAGCTTCAGTTTGGCAAGGCTCAACAAATCTGTCCGGGCTGTTTGATAAACAACCGCGTGACGCGCGCCATGCCCGGCGATGTTGTAAACGAATCCGGGGTGACGAATTGCGTGCGAAATGAGCGCCTGTTGCCGATGATTGAGTTCCGGGTGCTTCTGTAAGGCGTCCAAGCACGCACGCGTCTCGGAAGATTTGTGCGCGACGTAGTCGTGCAGTTCCTTCAACGCGCGGCGGATGACCTCCGCCTGGTGGATGATGAAATAGGTCAGATCGTTCTCATCCGTTTCAGTGTGCAGAAAAGCCGTGCCGTATTGCACCGGGGCTTTGCGCAGGAACTGGGAAATGGAGATGAACTCAAACAACCAATAACCCGACCGAAGCATTTGCCAATAAAAAAGTGCACGTGCCGTTCGCCCATTGCCGTCCACAAACGGGTGATCGTAAACGAGCCAGAAGTGCAGGATAATTCCCCTAATCACGGGATGAACGAAAAATGTCGGGGACTTGGCGTTGGCAAAATCACACATGGCATCTAAACGAGCGGGTAACTCGGCGGCTGGCGGTGGCGTGTGGAACACCGTACCCTCAATGTCTGAAACATTGATGTCCTCGTCGGCGCGTCGGAAGCGCCCTGCGCCATCGGGAATGTCGAGGGTGTCCTCGGAGATTTCCCGATGAATTTGGAATGCCAGTTCCGGCGTAAGCGGCTGGTCTTTCAATTCCAAGATATGCCGCATCGTCAAGTAGTTGTTGACGATCATTTGCTCACTGCGATCACGCGGCTTCCGGCCCTCCGCCAGCATCTTCTTCGCGACCTCGCGCGTCGTCGCTGCGCCTTCCAGCTGGCTGGACGTGATCGCTTCCTCCATCAGCGAGCGAATCACGTAACGTTCCCGGTGCTCGGCACTCGTTACCTGCTCGGGTATTTCGACGAAAGTTCCCCCGCCACGGTCGATTTGGTGAAGGAGGTCTGTCACCAAGTCCGGCACGGAAAACCGAAAGCTTTTCCCTCCGATATCTGTGAGTGGGATTGGTCTGCTTCCCGTCTGGCGGTGCATCTTCAATCCCAGCCACCAATCCTCAAGCGTCAACTCTTCCGGCGGCTTGCGGTATTTCAGTTCGTCCCAATGCAGATATCGCCCATCGGTTGTCGGGACAGCAACCGCTTTAATGACTTCAAACAACCGCTGCGGTTTCGACAAGCGGCTCAACAACTTCTCGAATGCTGGAGGTGTTTCTGGCTTTCGCATGACGAATTACTAGAGAACTACTAATTTGTTTTCAATTAGTAATTTGATGACAATCCGAGCGACAGACCGCCCTGAACGCCATTTGTTGTGGGTATTCTCGAGACAACCCCCAACTTGTAGGAATCCTGGATTTCGTTGCTCGGCTGCTACAGGTTGAAAAGTTTTTCCACCTTCGCCTTCACCGCTTCATCCATCTTGATGAGCGGCGGCCAGGGGCGCTTGAAACCTTCACCCGGCAGTTTCTTCGTCGCATCAATGCCTTG
>CAZYYS010000093.1:3789-17296 GCA_964651015.1 uncultured Verrucomicrobiota bacterium | reverse complement strand
GGATGTGGTCAATGGTTGCCGAGCGAAACGGCTGCGACGGCTCACACGTGTAACAACCATGCCGCACGGCCCAGACGTCGGTCGTGTCATTGGCGCGCGCCGCCGGCGTCACATGGGAGTTTTTGAACAACCCTTCTTTGATCGCGAGCTGTTCGTTGACGTAGGCGGACATCAACATGATGTCCACCAGTCCCTGGTGAACCACTTCGCGGATGATGTCGAGAAACTCCGGCAGGTTGCGGTAACCGAACTCGGCACGACTCCAGACCTCCGGTGAAAACTGCGCCGGTCTGTCACCACGTCGTGCGAGAAAACCGCGAGGCCCCGGCGCACGTACCCCGAACGCCATGTCCGCATCTTTCGCATCCGCGATGATAAACGCACGCGACGAGCGGGCGACTTTTACTTCCGCAAGTTTTTTGTCGAGGGATTTCACGGGGCGTCCCGAGGCTTATTTCATCTGCGCCAGAATCTGATCCGTAATGGCCTGCACCGCCTTCTCCGCCTCGGCATCCAGTCCGACAGCAGATTCCGGTTTCGCCGGAACTGTGCAGGCGACACCCGGCCTCCACTCGTCGTTGTCGCAAAGTTCGCACTCTTTCAATCCGTGGCGGGGATCAGGAATGCCGAGACTTTGTTTGATTTTGAGCAGGTCCTGGAGTTGCGGGGCGGTCATTGTTTTGGGAGGCACACCAAGTTGCGCACTCACAAGAATTGTCCGGCAGTAAGCTTCCAGAATTTCCATCTTGAAATAAGCGTCCTCGACGTTGTTGTGGCTCCAGCTCACAACGCCGTGGTTCGCCATCAAGATTGTATTGTGCTTGTCCACGAGTTCACTGACTAGCTGGCCCATCTCCGGCGTGCCCGGCGTGCGGTAAGGTGCGATAGCAACTGACGCGAATACTTCGAACTCCGGAATCATGCAGGTCGGCGGCAGCACTCCAGCGACCGCGAATCCCGTGCTGTAAGGCGGGTGACAATGACACGTCGCCACAGCCTTCGGCTGGCGCTTCATGATTTGCAGATGCATGAGGATTTCGCTGGTGCGCTTCTTCACACCGGCAAGTTGATTACCTTCGAAATCCACCAGGCACATGTCCGCTGGTTTCATGAAGCCTTTGCTGACAAGTGTCGGCGTGCAAAGCGCGATATCTTCGCCAACACGAATGGCAATGTTGCCACCGTTGCCGTCCACGTATTCACGTTGCCAAAGACGACGCCCGATGTCGCAAAGCTGATCCTTGAGGTTATGACAGTAAGGTGAATTGAAAAACGCCTCAAGTTCCGTCTTGGGTGACTTGGAACTCAGGAGCTTGGTCGGTACCGTCGTGGTTATGGCAGTGGTTGAGTTGCTGGCGGATTGGCCCGTCTTCACGTCGCCATTGCGTTGCAGGTCGTAAAGTAAATCCCTGGCGGACGGTGTGAGAATGGCGCCGGCAGGCAGGCTCTTGACGTCGCCGCCGTTGGCGAGCAAGTCCTCGATGTCTTTGGCACTGATAACGGTGTTCATAAGCAAATTCCGAAATCCGATGGCCGCAATCCGAAAGAAATTTGAAAGCCAAAGGCCGAATGGCGTTGCGCCGCCCGAGCGCCCTTATCGGATTTCGGCCTTTGGCCTTCTTTCGGATTTCGGATCTCGGCCTTCGGATTTCTTTCAGCCTTAGTCATTTGTTGAAAGGGTTGTAAAAAATATCGTCCACAAGTGCGGCGTTAATGGCGTCGATCGGTGTAGGGTCTTCGAAAGGCTGCGCAGCTTCGCGGCCCTCGACATAGCCAATGGTCTGACCCACACCTCCACCGAGTGCGTCGTAAACCACGAGGCTTGGGTCTTTGCTCAGGCCGGCCGGGGGCGGGGGGGCGCCAGACTGATAGTGTTCCCGGGTAAACGGGCTGACGATGAGCCAGCGCGCGCCTTGCAAGGCGGGCACCGACTTGCTTAACGTCACGCGACCGATAACCGCTCCCAGTTTCATGTCCCCCACTTCCTCCGTCGGGCTGGCATAAATTTATTAATCAGCAGATTGCTCATGGTCAGTTGTGGTAAACGCGGAATTCCGTTCCCCCGATTTCATACAGTTGATGGCCAACGAACAGGCCGGCTTGATCGATGGTGTCGCGCTGCATGGGAGTGTTGTAAATCATCCAAACCTTGCGGGGCTGTTGCTCGATGGATTTCCGAACGCCGATCAGCGCTTGGGCCAGCACCTGTGCGTCGAACGGGTTATACATGTAGAAAACATTCTCGTCGTCCTGGAAGGAGTAGCGGGTTACATCGGTTTTGATCACCTCGACCGGTGCGAGCACGCGGGCCTTGCGCTGAAATAATTTCACGTTGTTCCGGGCTGTGGCGCACAGATGCCCGCTGAACTCCAGACCGACGATGCGCTTGAACGGATATTGCGAGGCCAGCAACAACACGCGCCCCTTGCCGGAGCCCAAATCGACAAAGACGCTCCCGTCCGGCAAGGGCAGTTGGCCGAGCAACCCAAGAAAAGGCCGGACTTTCGTGGCCTGGTAGGGCGCCGAACGGGCCTGGTTATCGGAACTGACCTGGAGCGAATTGACATCCACCCAGCGCATGGTGTCCGTGCCATACTTCCAGTCAAAGGCAAGATCGGCAAACACGTTGAAACCGATCTGAAACGTCCGCTTCCAGCCCTTCTCCCGGACGCTGGATACGGCCCAAGCAAAGGGGTTCACGCGTCTGCTCCCTTCATTCCTGCATCGCTCCCGATCGGGTCTGCGATGCCCCTGGATGCGCAGGTCGTCCGTTTCATGACGCGGCCCCGTTTTCTGGCTCGTCCACCACGCCAGTCACCATCCAACGCGCGGGACTTTTCTGATCGCCGACCGCATTTCGCGCCGCGGAACCATCGGAGGAAATCACCACTCTTTGATGCATGCCTGCGCCGTGCGGGTCGATGGCAACTTGGGGCGCACCCTCGGGTTCGCCGGCGTTGTTAATCGGCTGGCAAATTACGAAGCGCCATCCCTCGAAACTCGGATGCTTTCGAGTGGCGACCACATTGCCTTCAACGCGGGCAAGTAACATGATTTAATAAATCCTGAGATTATCGACCATCACGCAGCGACGAACACGCGTGAAAGTCCGCGGGTTGGTCACACCTTCACCGGTTGGCGTTGCAATCGAATAACTCAGATAGCCTTCGCCCCCGAGGCCGAGACCGGCCATACACGGACCGTTCTTGATGAACAACGTCGTGTCCAGCGCGCGGCCCATCGCGGTCATCGCCTCGACATCGTGCGAGTGAATGATACTCGTGTGCTTGTACCCATGCTCAACCTCAAGCGACCGCGAAACGCCTTCCTCCAAGTTCTTCACGCGTACAATGGGCAGAAACGGCATCATCTGCTCCTCGACCACGAACGGATGATTCGCATCGGTTTCGGCAAACAAAAGTTGCGTACCCGCTGGAACATTCACACCCGCCGCTTTGCCGAGGACGCTAGGATCCTTGCCGATGAAGTCCTTGTTTACTGACGCATCAGCGCAACCGCCCCCCTGCCCTTCCTTGAACGTAAACGCGGCTTTCGTCAGCGCATCGAGTTGCGCGTTGGTCAACTTCACCGCCCCATTCTGCTCCATCTGCGACATTAATTTGTCTGCGATGTTCTCCAGCGTGAAAACTTCCTTCTCCCCGATGCAGAGAAGGTTGTTGTCGTAGCTTGCGCCTTGGATGATGGCCTTGGCCGCGCGCTTCATGCAGGCGGTTTCATCGACATAAACAGGTGGATTACCCGGCCCGGCGCAGATGGCGCGCTTGCCTGTTTGCATGGCAGCCTTCACGACGCCGGGGCCACCGGTGACCAACAGCAGGCGCACAGCCTCATGCTTGCACATCGCCGCAAAACTCTCCATCGACGGCTTCTCGATGATGGTGGCGATGTTCTCGATTCCGGTTTCGCGGTAAATCGCTTCGTTGTAAGCGCGCACCGCAATGGCCGCACAACGCGCCGCCGCGGGATGAGCGTTGAAAACCACCGAATTCCCCGCTGCCACAATATTTACAATGTTGCCGCTGAGTGTCGGAATGGAATGCGTGCTCGGCGTGACCGCACCGACAACCCCAAAGGGCGTGTATTCTTCCAGTGTGATGCCGTGGTCGCCGCTGCGACCGTCCGGGCGAAGCCATTCAACACCAGGAACGAGCTTGAGGATCTTGAGTTTTTCAACCTTGTGGTCGACCCGGCCAATCTTGGTTTCATCCAGCTCAAGTTTTCCCCACACCTCGGCATTCGCCTCGGCCATGGTCTTGACGATTTCAACAATCTTTACCCGTGCCGCGACACCCTTCTGTTGAAGTTGCAAAAAGGACCCATGCGCTGCGGCGCACGCCTCGTTGGCATCTTGGAACACGCCAAACTTACCGCGCAGCGCAGCGGAACTCGCGCTTGCAGGCTTGCCACCGCAACCGCAATCACGTTTCGGTTCAGCAGCAGGCGCAACCTTCAGTGTTGGCGCCGGGCCGCCCAAGCGGCCAAGCACTTCAGCAACAACATCGCGGATCAAAGATTCGTTAACAGCACTCATACGTTTTCAGAAGCCGCGTCGAGGCGGCGGAAATCTCAGGCTTTCGCATTGTAGATTTGCTTACCCAACACATCCACGCAGTCCACGATGCCGATGATAACGGCATCGACTGGCGCGTCTTTCATGCCGCCGGCAAGTCGGGCGCTGCTGCCCTGGCAAAAAAGCACCAACTCGCCGATACCGGCGCCAACCGTGTCCACAGCTACAATCGTGTTCACTCCAGCCTTGAACTTCGTGGGGTCTTTTTCGTCCACAAGTCGAGGGCGCAGCAAAAGCATCTTGCGTCCGCTCATGGACGGATCTTTCTTCGTCGCAACCACCGAGCCTTCGACTTTGGCCAGGAACATAGGCGTGATGCGTGACGCGTGAAACGTGAACCCAGTGTGGCCGGCTCACGAATCACGTTTCACATTTTACGGTTATTTCTTCTTCGGCAACACCGCGTCCACGTCCGCGTGAGGGCGGGCAATAACATGCACGCTCACCACTTCACCTTTGATGGCTTTGATGGCTTGCGCACCGGCGTCCGTGGCTGCCTTTACCGCCGCGACGTCGCCGACGACCACTGCCGTGACTAGCGCGTTGCCGACTTGCGTCATGGGGCCGGCCAGTTGCACGTTGGCGGCTTTGAGCATGGCGTCCGTACCCTCGACGAGAGCGACCAGTCCGCGCGTTTCAATAAGTCCAATTGCTTGAGGCATAGTTTTGTTTTGTTAATTGTTGATTGGTGAAAGTTAAATCGTCATCAGAGGGTGAAATCAGTTCCTGGAGTTTTCCAGGAATCGCTTGGTTTCGCGTGCAACGACAAGTTCTTCGTTTGTCGGCATCACCCAGACCTGCACATTCGAATTGGGGACACTGATAAGTTCTTCGCGCGCCTTGACAGCAGAATTCTTCGCCGGATCTAGCGCGATACCGAGTTGATCGAGGTTGGCGCAAATTGCCGCGCGAGTCGCCGGACGGTTCTCGCCGATACCAGCGGTGAACACCAGCGCGTCCGCGCCGTTCAACTCGAAAAAGTAACTGCCAATCCAGTGACGCGCGCTCGCGACAAACACATCAAGCGCCAGCCGGGCCTTTGCATTGCCTTGCTCGGCGGCGGCTTCGATTTCGCGAACGTCGTTGGACACTCCACTGAGTCCCTGAAGACCGGATTCTTTGGTAAGCTGCCGTTGTGCTTCTTCGATGGTGATTCCGAGAGTTTTCACCGCATAGGGAATCGCGGCGGAATCGAGATCGCCAACTCGATTGTTATGCGGCAAGCCGGATTGCGGACTCATGCCGAGGCTGTTCCCAATCGCCACCCCGTTGCGAATGCCTGTGATGCTGGAGCTGCCGCCCAAGTGACAGGAGATCACGCGAAGGTGGGGTTTACGCACCGGTGATTGACCACCATCCACGTAAAGATTTTGCACGCGCCGAACTACGTCGTCGCGACCGAGCAATTCCGCGCTGCGCTCGGCAATGAACTTGTGGCTGGCGCCGTGAAATCCCCAGCGGCGCACACCGATGTCATGCCACGAGTCTGGCACCGCGTAACGCATCATGGCTTCAGGCGCGAATTGGTAGAAAGCCGTCTCGAACAATCCGATGAGTGGCACACCGGGCAGTCGATTCGCAAATAAACGAATGCCGCTGATGTAGGCTGGATTATGTGCGGGCGCGAGACCGTTGTAGGCCTCCATCGCACCCAAGGCACGCTCATCCGCGCGAACGCAGCCGCTCATCCCTTTGGCCATCACAGTTTTAAATCCCACAGCGGCCAAGTCGCGTTCGCCCGTGATTAGTCCTGCACCTTTGAGCGTACAAAGGCACTCCTCTATCGCCTTGGGATAGTCGGTCACGCGCTCCAAACCACCTTTGTGCAACAGCCGCTCGTTGCCGTTCGAGAAATCGAACAGCCGCCATTTCAGCGACGTTGAACCGAGGTTGGCGACGAGAATCTTCATAAATGCGGAGTGCAGAATGCCGAGTGCGGAATTTAGCCGGCGTGCGTTTCATTCCGCACTCCGAATTCCGCGTTCCGCACTTACTGCAGCCACTTGCCAAGGCCAGCCAAATCTTCGTGCGGGCGCGGAATCACCTGCACACTGACGACAGAACCGACTTGCGCCGCCGCAGCAGCGCCGGCATCAGTGGCGGCTTTTACCGCAGCCACGTCTCCACGGAAAAACGCCGTGACATAGCCGCTGCCAATTTTCTCCCAGCCAGTCATTGTGACATTGGCTGCCTTGAGCGCGGTGTCTGAGGCTTCGAGTAAAGCGCACAGTCCCTTGCATTCGATCATTCCAATTGCTTGTTGTGCCATAAATCAGTTGGTGTTGATGGTTGAACTTATTTCCTCGCGTTTTCGCCGACGAAAGTTTTCAACAAATCTTCGTGCGGACGCGCGATAACGTGCGAGCTGACCAGTTCGCCGACTTTTGCGGCGGCTTTCGACCCAGCGTCCACAGCAGCCTTGACGCTGCCGACATCACCTTGCGCTAGAACCGTGATGAGACCTCCGCCAATCGGAATGGTTTTCACCAGCCCGACATTCGCGGCCTTGACCATGGCGTCGCTGGCTTCGATGCTGCCAACGTAGCCTTTGGTTTCAATCATGCCTATTGCTTCACTCATTGTTTCTCCTGTGTTGGGGTTAATTGTCGTTTGCGAAATCTAATTTCTGGCTGCTCGTATTCATGCGTCGTTCTTCAAAAGCTCGACCGGCGTATCGGGCTGGAGGTTGCACGCGTTGCCTTCATCCGTATCAATGTGGACCTCGAGTTTGAAACTTGGATCCACGCGGCAAAGCATCTTGTCTAATGTCAGTCCACACGGCCCGCCTATCTTGAGCTTCATCCAATCACCGTGTTTCACACCATAAAAATCTGCGTCGGTCGGACTGAGGTGCGCGTGGCGCAATGCGCGGATCACACCATCAGGCATTTCAAAAAATCCGTTCGGCCCCATCAGCATACAGCCGGGCGTGTCCTTGATGTTACCGGAAGCGCGCAGCGGGATGTCGAAACCCAGCGCGATCGCATCCGTGTAGGCCAGCTCAACTTGATTCAGATTTCGGCATGGGCCCAAGATGCGAAGGTTGGAAATCACTCGACTGCGCGGGCCAATCAGCGTCAACGATTCCTTCGCGGCAAACTGTCCTTCCTGGTAAAGCCATTTGTAAACCGTCAGTTGATGTCCCTTGCCGAAAAGTGCCTCCACGGCGGCTTGTGTGAGATGACAATGACGAGCGCTGACATTCACGACCAAAGGATTCGGCGCCGCCGCCGTTCGTGGCATCGGTTTGCCCAACCGTCGGTAAACGGTCTGCCGAACCATGTGCTCGACAACTGCGCGGTGCGGCTGTGCTGGACTGACTGCAACCATACTTTCCCCTATTTCATGCTAAACTGAATCAAAGTCAACAAATATATTGCAAATTCTACCATAATGTATCAACATTATCCAAATGCGGGCAGAAGAACGCCAAAAACGAATCGAAAACTACCTGCAACAAACTGAGTTTGCTTCACTTGAGGAACTCGCCAAGCACGTCGAAGCCTCGGTCTCGACCGTGCGCCGGGACCTCACTGTGCTTGAAGCGGCAGGAAATTTGAAACGGACTCACGGCGGGGCGCGCATCCTTACCCCTCGCTCTGACGAATTCACCTTTTCAGCACGCGATACACATCAACTCTCGGAAAAGGAAGCCATCGGCAAAGCGTGCGCGGCATTGATCCGCCCCAACCAAAGTGTCATTCTCGACGCCGGGACGACGGTGTATCACGTCGCCCGCTACCTCGAAGACAAGACTCCGCAAATTGTTACCAACTCGTTACCAGTCGCAAACCTCTTTGCCGGTGCGAACCGACTAGAGGTGGTGGTTTCTGGGGGTGTGATTTATCCGAGGTTGGGGGTTCTGGTTGGCCCGCTGGCCGTCGAAGCGTTCTCAAAAATCCACGCGGACGTGGCCGTGATGAGCGCTGGCGGCATCTCGCTTGAAGGCCTTAGCAACTCGCACGGTCTGCTCATCGATATCCAACGCGCGATGATCAACGCGGCGCAAAAAATCATCTTCTGCCTCGACCACACGAAGTTCGGCCGTCGTTCCGTCTCACCAATGTGCGGTATCGACATCATTGACGTCATTGTTACCGACGAGCACGCGCCATCAGAGCTTGTTCAACAATTTCGCTCGCAGAACATCGAAGTCATCGTGGCGCCCTCTGCTTGACAAGCGCCTCACGGAATGGTTGAGCTCGACGGCGAGTTTGCGACGTCGCCAACAAGAGTGGTTAAATTATTCCCCTACCAAGCGTTCAATGTCTTCCCGCGAGACGATGAACAAATCCATGTCCGCCTTCACTGCGCCGAGGCTGACAAGACATTCCGTAAACAACTCGCGCGTCTTCAATTCCAGTTCCTGCGAACCGAGTTTCGTCATGCACTTCAAAATGTGCTGGCCTTTGCGCACGTGCGTTCGTTCGTCGGAACGAATGAAATCAGCGATGTGGAACAATAGTGAATCATCTTTCTCACGTGCGGTGTCGATCAGGCCGTTGATTGTTTTGAGGACACCCACTTCGCCGAATAAGTTGATCTCCGCCATCGCAAAGGCTGGCTCCATCGGGCCGCGACATGTTGAACCAGTAAGGCGATTACGCAATTCGAACGGATCGTAGCCGGAAGCGAGCAACGCGCGATGGCCGATCTCCGTGTGCCGCGCCTCGTCCCAGGTGATGCGCGCCAAGTCATATTCAGCCTGGAAGTCCATGAATCGGATGTCCCAGAGAAATGTTCCGAAGGCCTCAATGGCATCGACTTCATCCCGTTGCGTGCGAATGAAGCGCAAACGGAGGCTTTCATAAGAATCCTTGGGAAAGCGCACTTCGCCATCTGCCGTGTCGTAATCACCGGTGTTTTTGAAAGTGTCAAACCGGACATCGCGCTTCGGCACCGTGCCACGCTGAAATGGTTTCTCCGCGCTACGCAATGGAGTCGGCTCCGGATTGCGCGCATCGACTCCCGTCGCTCCGCCGATGCTGCCCAACAGCCGTTGCAGATGCCAACGCCACATCGCCAGCCGGCTTTCCTCGATTCCGCCTTCAATGTATGCGGCGATGGCGACCTCGGCCCATTCACGCATCGGTTCGTAATCGGTGAGGATTCGCTTCAACGTGCGGATTGTAGGAACGTCAGTGATCGGGTCGGTGTTATCAATGTGATGACGGTAAGTTGTTTCGAGCGCCTTGCCAATGACCTGGTGCATGCCGACCAAAAGCTCCGGCGTATCGGTAGCACTCAACAATTCATCAAAGAAACGGTCGATCTCCGCATCGCGAAAGGCATCAATGTCCTTCGGGCGCATTTCCTGCTCAGTCAAACGTTCGCGAAGCAGGCGCGCGGCATCAGCGTGGTAAAAGATGTGCCGCCCCGTTTCAAGCTTCACTTCAAATTCAGGAATGCTCAACGTCCACGCGCCCAACGCCTGAGCAAGCCGCCGTTCGAAGTAAAAGAAGCGCAACAGACGCTGCGCGTTTTCCTGCACTGTGAATTTACCGCCCAATTGCCGGCGGTCGCGCGGAAAACGATATGGAAAGGACTTTCGTCGTCCTTCGGCGGCTGCGCGTTCCTTGGGGCGTGAGATCGTGGGAATTTCGGAATGGGATTCGTTTCCATTCTGATTCGGGCTGCCATTTGTCTTCATAATTCATTCCTCCGTATATCGGGGTTACACAAAACAAAAATGAATTCGAGTTTCCCCTGCGTCAAGCGGGGAAATGGAAGGAATCTGTAGTGCCGCTGGAATAAATGGCAATAGGCGGGAGTGAAACCGAAAGCTGCGAAACAAGCTCATAGTGACAGAACCTCGATCTCGCAACACACTCAGCTAGGTATTGTCGGGAATTCACCGCGCATCCGTTACCAAGTATCTGGCTGAGAGGCAGTGATCTCTCGATTCGCAAAAGAATTCCCCTTTGCAGACGCCGCCAATGGAGTTACAGTTTTAGCCAGGATGAAAACGGTCGAAGCAGTCATTGAACCGAATGGCCAAGTGCGGTTGGTTGAGCCAGTACATGTGTCGTCGCCGCGTCGCGCATTGGTCACGATTCTTGAGGAAGCTCCGACCGTGCATGACACCGCGCTGTTGAGCGAGGCAGCGCTCGCCGAGGACTGGAATCGCGCTGAAGAGGACGCCGCATGGGCATATTTGCAGCCGGCCAAGTCGTCATAGTTCATTTTCCTTTTTCCGATCTCACCGCTTCCAAGCTGCGCCCGGCGGTAGTACTTGCGGAAGCCGGACGTGGCGATTGGATTCTCTGTCAGATAACAAGCAAATCCTACGGCGACCCTGGAGCCGTTTCTCTGGAAGCCGCCGATTTTGTGCGCGGTTCACTCCGTCTGACCAGTTACGCGCGCCCCGGCAAACTTTTCACCGCTCACACCAGCCTCGTTGCAGGGCAAGCTGGAGAGTTGCAGCCGGGAAAATTCTCCGCTGTCCGTAATACGGTTGTGCAGATGATTCAAAAGGGTTGAAGACAATGAGCCGGCTTGCCTCGCCATTAAGTCGCGCTGACAACAATGTTGGTGTCAATGTCCACCCAATGGGGGAAGCTCACTCTGCTCCATTCAGTCGTTTCACACTTTGCCCATTTCCCTGATCCTCGACAAAACAGAAACCGCCAGATATAAGACAAATGTGACAGCAGAGTTAAATAGCACGACGTGTTTGGAGAAAACTATATGTTTGATTATCGAGAATCAATGGACAATCACGTGAAAGATGCCCTTGCGGCCTTGAAAGCTAAAAATACCAATGACGGCCTTTGCGAGTTGGTGATGGCATTGCAAGAGATGAGTTGTCGTTTAGATGCCATCGAAGAAAGGTCGGCGTTTCATACGAAGAGAAGTGAGCAGTTGGCAGACTTCACAACGGACGAAATCAAAATCGCCGAAGAAGCATCTCAATGAACTTTGAGGACTTATTTGCTAAAACCGTACGCGCGCAGTCAGAGTATTTGCGCTCAAAGTTATTGTCGAGTTGGAACAAGTTTCAGGAATTATCCACTAGTTTGGCTGTAGAGGTTGAGCACTTAAGGAGGAATAAAGAATTGCCTCGACCTCGAACGTTCAAAAGTGCCGCAGCATTTGTCGATGCCCAAGAACAGCTCCGAAAGAAAGAACGCGAGGAACGAATCACTGCAAACAATGAATTGCGAGATAAAATACGAGAACGAGACCAGAGGCGGTGCAGACTGGAGTTTCGCGCGAGAGTTGGTGAAGGAGGAAGAGCTGACGGAAATAGGTAGGTAAGGCCTCCCCCTCCGACCAAGCTGGATGACATCCCGCATGCGCAAGATGCCATCCAACTATGTCGGGTTGTATCCAGCCCTTTCCGGTTACCGAAAATTCACACAGCCAACACCAACGGCCCTGAATTGCCACCTTACGCCAGCACTTCCTTCATGACGTTGCCGTGAACGTCGGTTAGGCGGTAGTCGCGACCCTGGTGACGGTAAATCAGCCTTTCATGGTTGAAGCCGAGGCAAGACAGGATGGTGGCGTTTAGATCGTGGATATGCACCGGATCGCGCACCACGTTGTAGGAGTAGTCATCGGTTTCGCCGAAGACCATGCCGGGCTTGATGCCGCCGCCAGCCATCCAGATCGTGAAGCAACGCGGATGATGATCGCGCCCGAAAGATTTCTCCGTGAGTTGTCCCTGGCTAAAAACCGTGCGGCCGAACTCACCGCCCCAGATGACGAGTGTGTCATCCAACAAACCTAGTTGCCTGAGTTCATGGATAAGCGCCGCAGTGGGTTGATCCGTGTCATAACACTGGCTCTTGATACCTTCCGGCAGTTTGTCATGCTGGTCCCAACCGCGATGATAAAGCTGGATGAACCGCACACCGCGCTCGGCTAGTCGCCGGGCGAGAATGCAATTCGCAGCGTAAGTTCCGGGCTTCTCGGATTCCGGGCCGTAAAGCTCGAAGGTGGACTTGGGTTCCTTCGAAAGATCGGTGAGTTCGGGCACTGAGGCTTGCATGCGGTAGGCAAGTTCATATTGCGCGATGCGCGTCTGGATTTCCGGATCCTGATAGTCGTCTAATTTGATGCGATTGAGTTGCGCGAGGTCATCAAGCATGGCGCGACGACGTTCGTTCGTAATGCCACTGGGGTTGGAGAGAAAGAGCACCGGGTCTTTGCCAGGGCTGAACCGCACGCCCTGATGAATGGACGGCAGGAAACCGGCGCTCCACATCCGTTCATGCAACGGCTGTGCGTTGGTAGGACCACTCGGGCGCGAGATCATCACCACGAAGGTAGGCAGGTTTTGATTTTCCGTGCCCAAACCGTAGGAAAGCCACGAACCCAAGGATGGCCGCCCCGCCTGTTGACTGCCGGTCTGGAGCAACGTCATGGCCGGGTCGTGATTGATCGCCTCCGTATGCAGGGAGCGAATGACGCAGAGTTCATCCACGACGCGCGCCGAATACGGCAGCAGTTCACTAAGCCAGACGCCGGCCTGACCATGCTGCTTGAATTCAAACAGCGATGGTGCCACCGGAAAAGTTTTTTGACCGGAGGTCATGCCCGTAAGTCGCTGACCGCCGCGCACGGAATCCGGCAGTTCCTCCTTGAAGCGCGTTTTGAGGTGCGGTTTGTAATCAAAAAGATCAAGCTGTGAAGGCGCGCCGGCCTGCGTCAGCCAGATGACGCGTCTTGCTCGTGGGGCGAAATGCGGCAGCAAAGGTTTTACGGACTCCACGGCGCCAAACAGTTTTGGATTCAACAGCTCTGCCAGCGCCGCCACGCCGATGCCCGTCGCAGCACGTCCGAGAAATTGTCGCCGTGTAATCTGCATGGGGTCGAAACTCGGAGAATTCATGGCAATGGTTTCTTGTCGTTTAGCATTCAGTTGGACGGTTCTACAGACTGAACCGGAGCGGGGCTGTCCCAGCCGCAGCA
>CAZYYS010000093.1:0-3779 GCA_964651015.1 uncultured Verrucomicrobiota bacterium | reverse complement strand
GCCCCCAGGCTCATCAGTTTTCCAAGCGCTTCCACTCTGGACCCGCTGCGGCTGGGACAGCCGCGCTCCCGGTGATGGTTGATGGCGAGGAGCATTTTGGATTTCATCCTCATTCCTTTGTAACGGTTTCATCGAGGTTTAACAGCGTGCTGGCCACGGTGGTGTAAGCGGCAAGCTCCACGGTATCCAGAGTCGGATCAGCCTTCGTTTCGCCCAGAGCGACGAGATTCTCAGCACCGGGGGGGTCACGACGGAAACCCGCTTCCATGCTCCGCCACCCGTTTACGAGCACATCGAGTTCAGCAAGCTTCGGTTGGCGACCGGTGGCAAGACGAAACCCTCGCCGAATGCGCGATTCCGGCGTGGATCCACCCTCGCGCATCATGCGTTGAGCGAGAAAGAGTGACGCCTCGACGTAAGTAGGATCGTTGAGCAGATTGAGCGCCTGGAGAGGCGTGGTTGTGCGCGAACGTCTCGCCGTGCATGTTTCACGGAACGGTGCATCGAAAACCAACATCGCTGGGTTTGGAACGGAGCGCTTCCAGTATGTGTAAAGGCTGCGGCGATAAAGATTGTCGCCCTTGTCCTGGACGTAAGTGCTCGCCGAGGAACCGGCCACCACCTGCTCGTAAAGTCCCGGCGGGTGATACGGTTTCACGGAAGGCCCGCCCAGTTTTTCCACGAGCAACCCGCTCACGGCCAGGGCCTGATCGCGAATCGCCTCGGCGGAGAGCCGATACCGAGGACCGCGCGCCAGGAGACGATTTTCCGGATCAAGCGCCCGCAATTCTGGAGTCGCGCGTGAGTCCTGGCGGTAAGTTGCGCTCATCACAAACAATTTGATCATTCGCTTCACGTCCCAACCCGTGCGGACAAACTCGATCGCCAGCCAGTCCAACAATTCCGGGTGGCTTGGCAATTCGCCTTGCAAGCCAAAATCCTCACTCGTCCGCACCAACCCCGCGCCAAAGACTGACTGCCACAGACGGTTGACTTCGACGCGTGCAGTCAACGGATTGCTCGAATCCATCAACCAGCGGGCCAAGCCTAGGCGGTTAGTCGGTAGGCCGGACGGAAACGCCGGCAGGAATGATGGCGTGACAGCGGAGACAGGTTCGCCTTTCTTGTCGTAAGCACCGCGCATTAACACAAACGTCGGACGCGGCTCAGCCATCTCATCCATCACGAGCGTAATGGGAATGGACAGGTCGGTTTCGTCGATCTGTTTCTTCAAGTCATCGCTGCGTTTAGTGAGGACGACGTGCTCGGGATTTTGAGCCAGCCGGAAATCGTCCGCCTGTTTCTTCTCCTCCGCAGTGCGCTCGGTAACTGGTTTCTGCACAACCGCCAAAACGTCGGGCGGGACCAAAAGCTCTGAGGCCAGGTCGGTCGCCTTCAGGCGCAATCGCCATGCAGCAAGAATTTCGTCCGACGCCAGGCCCAACTCCAGTTTCACCATGACGCCGTTGCTGCCCTGCGCGGCTTCGGACAAAACAAAAACTCCTGATTCAGTTCGATCGTTTGCCAAGGCCACAGCCCAAGAGGTGTTGGCCTTATCATCGAGCACCTTGGCGAGATCCGCCACCGGCGCTGTGCCGGTCAGCGTCCTCGGACGCAACAACACCGGCGACTTTTCGGCTTCGGGCGATTCGGCTCGGGCGAGTCGCAATTTCGCGATGACAATCTTGTTTGTAGTGTTCCTTCCAGAATCGGGCGCAGGCGACAGTTCAACCTTCACTGCTGTGACACGCGGCAACGAAATCTGAGCGGTTAACATTAGGTTTGTGGGGCCAGGCTTGAGTAGTGGGACTGTTGTCCAGTCGCCCGCCGAGTTAACCTTAACCTCAAGCTTGTTGGTGCCCACAGTCGCAATTCGCGCCTCACCCTTACACCACGCCGGCACAGTTGCTTTCGCGAGGTTTTCCCACTCCGCTCCGCCCGCAAGCGCCGCCGCCGTCAGGTTGGTCATCTGTTGCTTCGTTTGCTCCAATTCACTGTTTAGCGTCTTCAATTTCGCCTCGGCTTGCGGCGCGGGTAATTTCAAGAACGGCGGCGTGTTACGGCGGATCGGTTGACCGTAATCCCCTACTCCTTTCTCTGACACATTGTGAAAGAAAGCGAACAAACCGTAGTAATCCTTTTGCGTCATTGGATCATACTTGTGGTCGTGACAACGTGCGCAACCCATCGTCAGCCCCAGCCATACGGTGGAAGTCGTTTCCACGCGATCCGCGCAGTATTCGGTCAGGAATTCCTCCGGAATGATGCCGCCTTCCTCGTTGATCATGTGGTTACGGTGAAACCCCGTGGCGATCTTCTGATCAAGCGTCGGATTCGGCAGGAGGTCACCGGCCAGTTGTTCAATGCTGAACTGGTCGAACCGCAGATTGCGATTGAAAGCATTGATGACCCACTCGCGCCATGCCCACATTTCACGGTCACGATCCACCTGATAACCGTTGCTGTCGGCGAAACGCGCAACGTCCAACCAATCCTGAGCCATCCGCTCGCCGTAACGCGGCGAAGCGAGGAGACGATCCACCAGTTTTTCGTACGCGCTGTTTGAACTGTCGGCAAGAAATGCGTCCACCTCGGCAGGCGTCGGCGGGATGCCCGTCACGTCCAGCGAAACCCGGCGTACGAGCGTTCTTTTGTCTGCTTCAGCTGATGGCTTTAATCCCTTCTCTTCAAGGCGCGAAAGAATGAAGTAATCAATGGGCGACTTCGGCCAGGTGGACCGCTCTAACTTGGGCAGAGGCGTAGCCACCGGTGGAATGAACGCCCAGTGATCACGATACTCTGCGCCCTCGGCAATCCAACGTCGGAACAATTCCTTCTGCTCTTTGGTGAGGGGTTTGTGGATTTCTGCCGGTGGCATCCGGTCGTCTTCATCCTCGGTGAATAAGCGATGTACGACCTCACTCTGCTCAGGTTTGCCGGGGACAATGGGAATCGCGCCGGACTTGGCCGGTTTCAACGCCTCCGCTCGAACATCGAGCCGCAACTTCGCCTTCCGCGCGTTGGCATCGAACCCGTGACAGCGAAAACACGTGTCCGCCATGATGGGCCGGATGTCGCGGTTGAAATCCACCCTGGCCGCCTCAGCCTGAAGGCCCATAATTAGAAACAACAAAACCAGGCCACAAACTTTGTAGCCGCCGACGTAAGGAGGCGGATGATGGGCCGGATGCCCGATACGATCCGCCTTCTCACGTCGGCGGCTACGGCCTGTTGGCGCTTCAATCGAAGCTTGAAATCGGTGAACTAGCAGCCAGCGGATCATGCGTCGAGTTATCTTACGATATGCCGATCCACAACGTCGCAGGCAACTCCAAGAAAGCAACTACCGCTTTCAAGCCATGTTCGATGGCTCGGCTGAATGAGACTTTGCTGCTCAGGATCACGTCAGAAGGCTGGCCGAAATTCCCAGGACTTAAAAGATGAAAGTTTGGTCTCTTAGCAATGAGCCATTGTCTATGGTATCTAACATCCATCCAAGTCCTCGTGAAACTGAAAGAGGAGATTACGATCAGGACGCAGACAGATTTATCCTGGCATTAGCGCCGCACTCCTAAAATTGAAATCGGTGGCAAAAATTGTTTCGCTTCCGCCCACAATTTGACTATGAAGGTGCGGTAAAAGATGGTTTGCAACCAACTTTGCGCGGCAATCGGCACGGGCGGAAGCTTGCCCGCTGCAGCGGTTGTTTAAGGCGTTGGACGGTCACTGCGATTCATAACATGAAACCACATGTGTCTGGTTATCGGTTGTTGAACAGC
>CAZYYS010000092.1:0-17376 GCA_964651015.1 uncultured Verrucomicrobiota bacterium | reverse complement strand
GTCTGCGCCTATTTCCTATCCCAGTCAACACTGTTTGACTCTTCCAAAATGCAAAAGTGTAAGCGAGGAAAAGTTGCTCTGGTGATTGGCAGTTATTGTTTGTTGTCGAGCTTGGAACAACCAATGGAGAGAATTCGACAATATTGGGATAGCAAGCCTTTTGCATCCAGGTACCGTTCAGTCAAAGATACGGGCATCCAGGTCCAGTAGAAGCACTTTAGCAATTACACGAGTGCGGTTAGTTGTGCAGTCCCCTGTCGAATGAACTTGTTCAGTCATCCGATGCCAGAAGCCAGAGCCGCCGGACAAAGAGAAGTGGGGCAGCTAAGTTTGCGGCTTTTGAACGGCAGGCTTCTACTGGTCTACCGAACTGCTCTTCTGGCACTCCTATTCGCGAGCTGCTTCATGAACAGCCTGCTTGCAATTGCGCAAGAGGTTCAACACTTGAGTATCACGGTCCCTGGCGGGATGCCGGGAATGCCGATCATGACAGGAGTTTCACGTGCGCCCAACGGGGTGAAGGTGATGTGGGACGGACCTTCCGGGTACTATCAACTTTACCAAAAGCTCGGCCTGACGAATCAAACGTGGCAAAAGGTCGGTGGCCCAAACCTGAACCGAATGGCCAATGTCACAACTCCGCACAGCAACGCCTTTTTCCGGGTATCAGGTCCGTCCCCGCAATACGCCGGGTCGCAGGCTTGCATCGAATGCCATGCCAACATCCATGAAGTTGAGAAGAAAACCCGGCATACCCAGGCGCTCGAAACGCTAAGGCTGATCCACCAGGATAAGAACCCAAGTTGTCTGCCATGTCACACGGTGGGTTACGGATTGCCGACTGGATTCATCAGCGAGACAGCGACGCCGCAACTGGCCGGAGTGCAGTGCGAGAATTGCCACGGCCCGGCCGCCAACCACGCGGCCAACGAAAACGATCTGACGGTAAGACCTCAGGCCGACATTGCCGGGCAAGTTTGTGGAGGCTGTCACACCGGATCGCAGCATCCGACCTACGAGGAGTGGAAAGTCAGCGCTCACTTCGGAGTGGTTGAGGACATGAATCCGCCCGACCGCATCAGCCGATGCGGCCAGTGTCACTCCGGTACGGCGAGGCTTGCGTTGGTCAACGGCCTGAATCCCAGCAACACCGTCACCAACGACGCCAACGTTGGCATTACTTGCGTTGTGTGCCACGATCCGCATCAGAATCACGTCTGGACGAATGTGCTCACCGGCATCGTCACCACCAACCAGCTTCGGTACCCGGACGCTTCAACCAACTATTACTCAGTCTCCACGTCGGCACCGTTCACAAATCGATACGACATCAACGTCTGCGCTCAATGTCACAATGATCGTGGTGCGTCCTGGACCACCACCAGCCGTCCACCTCATCAATCACCACAGTACAATATGCTGCTCGGCACCGTTGGTGTGCGTCCGGACGGTTCCACCGGCACGACCAACGCGCAGCCGGCCTCGCACGCAACACTGATTGCGAAGCAGTGCGTCAGTTGCCACATGCCGCGAGAGGATTACGAGAGCGAGGCACACCCGGCGGTTACGGGCCACGCGTTCAAGGTTGAGTCATACGCCATCTGCCAGACTTGTCACGTCAGCGAAGACAATGCCCGGGAACTCGTCAGGTTTACTCAAGACTTTGTGATCAAGCCTCGGATTCAGCAGTTGAAAGCTGACCTGGATCTTTGGGCCACAACGAAAGCACCGATCGACTTGCGAACCAAATACGGCCCGCTGGCTTGGGAATACACCCAACCCGGCGAGCTTTCGACAGGCGTCGCCGGACCGACCACCGCCGAACAGCGTCAAATACCGGACAACATCAAACTAGCCAGGTTCAATCTGTACGTGGTGACCTACGACGGCAGTTATGGCGTCCATAACGCGCTTTACGGAGTTGCATTACTCGACACCGCTCGTGGCTGGGTACATGAGGAATTGAACAAATGAGCATGAAGCAACCAAGGCACGAGAACTGCCAGAAAGTGGCACGACTGACGCGCTACGAGAAAACCAAGGCTATGATGAATCGCCATTTCGAAAGGATAAGAGATTTGCCTGCCGAGTGGGTGCGAGGATTCGTTGCAGCAGCTTGCGCTGTGGGCTTGCTCGTGGCCGTTATTTCGTGCGGCACGGTGAGTCGTTCAGTTGTGGTCTTACCGGATGTTCCGGGAGCGAAATATATCGGGTCGAAGGAATGCGAGCAGTGTCATGAAGAAATTTACCGCGGCTTCCATACTGCTGACCACGCACGTCTCATTGCCGAAGGCCCGAATGCGCTCAGCGCGGGATGCGAGTCCTGCCACGGCCCTGCCAGCCTTCACGCCGAATCCGGGGGTGAGGTCAAACCTCCTTATAGCTTTGCACCCGGTCGGCCTCAAACCACCAGTTACGGCGCGCGCGAAGCAGTCGGCCACGCCCGCGCGGCGGAAACGGTCTGCTTTCAGTGTCACGCCGATGTGCGCGGCAAGTTCAACCTGCCCAGCCACCATCCGGTGCCCGAGGGAAAGTTGAGTTGCACTGACTGCCACTCACCGCACAAAGGATCAAGCTACCGTGGCGGCACTGCTTTGCTTTCCGAAAACGAAAGCTGCCTTCGCTGCCATGCTGAACAACGAGGTCCTTATGTATTCGAGCACGAAGCCTCGCGTGAAGGATGCACGATCTGTCACACGGCTCACGGGTCGGTCAATGCCAAGTTGCTCACCGTCCGGGACGCAAACCTTTGCGTAAAATGTCACTTCCAGCAGGTGCGTGGGGGGAGGTTGCTCTTCGGCGGATCGGACCACACTTTGCGGGTTCAACAAGGGACGTGCTGGACAGCGGGTTGCCACGAAGCGGTCCATGGTTCTCGCGTGAATTCATCTCTCCGCTTCTAACTCGCACCGGAAGGCCAATGAAACCACCAACCCCAATCCAAAGTAAGAGGATGCGAAGGTTGTGGATTTCGTTGCTCGGTCTATGGCTGGCGGCATTCAGTGTTTTAGCTGCTGAGACAAACGCACCGCAAAGTTCCACGCCTGTTCCAATGACGCCGGAGCAGATGTTCGAAGGAGGGACCAACACTTACGTGAACTGGATCGAATTCGGCGCCGGCGGGTTTATTACCGAAGGTAACAAGGCTCAGTTTCAGCAACGACATCAAACGTCGGACGAAGTGTTTGGAGGCATCGAAGATTTACATTACCAAGCCACCGTTGCTACCAATACCCTGTTGACGGTGGATGGCCGGGCGCTGTTCGATGTCAATGATTACAAACTGACCTTGGGAGTCGCGCGCGAAAAGGTCGGGTATGTGCGCTTTTCCTACACTGAATTCCGCACGTGGTACAACGGTGACGGCGGATATTATCCTCCCTCAAAGAGTTGGTATCCGCTGAAAGGTGACGCGCTGACACTGGATCGCGGGGATATTTCATTTGAGGCTGGATACACACCGGAGGACGCCCCGAAGGTCACTTTCAAGTATGCTCATCAATATCGGGACGGCGAGAAAAGTTCCACCATCTGGGGATTCGCACATCCTACGAGCAGCGCGTTGGTACGCGGGCTCAGCCCTTCCTTTTATGACATTGATGAGCATAGCGATACTTTCCAACTTGACGCAGCCCACCGCATCAAGACCACCGACCTTGGCGTTGGACTGCGTTATGAATTCGGCAAACTGAACGACACTTTGAAGATCGACCAATTCCCCGGTGAATCCGTCGAACGAAAAATCACCGACCGGCAGGGCACAACGTATGACCTGTTCAATGTTCACACTTTTACAGAAACGTGGATCAAAAAGAATCTCATGTTCTCGTCAGGCTTCTCCTTCTCGGATTTGAACAACGACTTCTCCGGCAGCCGCATTTACGGATCGGACTTCGATGTGAGTTACGCACCCAACGCGCAAAATGGACTTGGCTACTACGGTTTGAACGGTGGCTCGGACATGAAAGAGTACGTAATGGACCTGAATCTCCTGGCGAAGCCAACGGCTCATTTCTCAATCGTCCCTTCCTTGCGTGTCCTTTTGGAGGATTCAGACGCGAATTCCAGTGGTTTCGAAACTCTCGGAACAAATCCAGCAGAGCCATTTAGTGGCAATAGCAGCCGGGATATTCTCGATGTGCGCGAACGTTTGGACCTGACCTATAACGCCGTCACCAACTGGGTATTTTATGCTCGCGGTGAATGGACTGAGGGCGATGGCAATTTGAAGGAGAATGGCGGATTGGGCATGGTCAACGGCGTTGGAATCCCGCCTATTCAACGCAAAACAGACGACAGTCGCTTCTTTCAAAAATACAGCGCTGGCGCCCGGTGGTACCCAATCCGTCATATAACCCTGGATACGGGTGGATACTATAAAAACAACCATTACGATTACGACAGCAACCTGGACAGCACCCCAAACGATAGCACCAGCGCCAATCGATATCCGGCGTATCTGGTGATGCAGGATTTCGAAACGTATGACGGAAACATCCGGCTGACTTTGAGACCTTGGCGAAATGTGACTTTGGTCAGCCGCTATGAATACCAATTGTCAACCATCCAAACAAAGCCGGATTCGATTTCGGGGCTTGATGATGTGACATCCTCAAGAATGACGAGCCAAATCATCGCACACGATGTTAGTTGGTCCCCTTGGTCGCGACTGCATCTGCAAAGTGGGGTCAATTATGTGTCCAGCTACACCAAGACGCCGGCTTCAAACGACACCGAAGCTATTCTCAACTCACAGAACAATTACTGGACAGTGAATTTCTCTTCCGGACTGGTGTTGGACAACAAAACCGACCTGAACCTGAGTTATTTCTATTATCGGGCGGATAACTACAACGACAACTCCTCCGCAGGTGTGCCTTACGGCGCGGGCGCCGAGGAAAATGGAATTACCGCAACTCTCATCCGGCGGATTACGGAGCAACTGCGACTCACCCTGAGGTACGGTTACTACCACTTCACTGACCAGACTTCCGGTGGCCACAACGATTACGATGCTCACGTCGTTTACAGCAGTTTGCAGTACCGATTTTGAGCAGAAACGGTTCAAGAGGATCAACTGGTACCGACGTTTCCGTATCGTCAATAAATGCCAAGCAATCGGCAATTTCCGGTGAGCACCCACAGGGGCGAAGACGCATGCTTTGCAAGCAAATGCTATGAAGGACCTTGGCAGAACGGCAGCGGAAACGAGCAGAACGCACTGCCCGGTAACGGCCCCGAAATGCCACGTGTTTCGACCTCTCCGACATTAGCATCTGAAAACCATCAACAGAAAAACTCGTCATGAAAAAATCAACCATCCTTGTTTTGGCGGTCATGTCACTTGCACTAGTCTCATCGAACGCAGCGGACCTTCAGGAGAATTGGACAAAAAATTGCGCTTCGTGTCATGGCAAAGACGGTAAAGGTGAAACGAAGGCCGGCAAGAAGGCGGAAGTCAAAGACCTGACGGATGCAACGTACCAAGCAACTTTCACGGATGAGCAGATGTTCAAGCAAATCAAAGAAGGGATGAAGGATAAGAGTGGTAAGGAGCGCATGAAGCCCTTCGCTGACAAACTCAATGATGAGGAGATCAAGGCGCTCGTTGCGCACGTACGCACGCTCAAGAAGTAGTTCGCTTGGGTAGATCGGCAGTTGGCGCGACATGGACGTTTCCGCACGCTGATCCCGCTGGCTAGGGCCGGTGATAAATGGCCGGGAGAAAATTGGCAGACCGACAGCAAGAAATGTGAAGTAATTGGCAAACCACGGATAGCACCTGCAACGCACACTGGGCTATAGGACTTACCAAGGATGAATGGCGATTCGAGAAAGTCGTTGGTGTTCGGCGGTGTAACAGTATCCTTGCTCGCGCTAGCCGCAGGGTTCCTCTTAAACCTGTGGGGACGTCCCACCCCATCGCCGGTGATTCCGCTCGTTTCCACCAATTTTATCAGCACCGCAACTGCCCGAGAATCCGCAGCTGAGTTGATTGCGTCCGGAGGCGACGCTTCAGGCCTCGACTGTTATGCCTGTCATGAGCGGAACAAGCCTCTCAAGCTGGCGTTCGATGCCGAAAGCAACGTGATCCTGGCGAAAGAACACGAGGACATCGTCATGGGACATGGCCGTCATAAAAGAAACAACAACTGTTTCAATTGCCACGACGAAACCAACCTCGAATTCTTGCAGACCCGCGATGGTCACCAAGTCAAACTCGTGGACAGTCCGGCTTTGTGCGGCAGTTGTCACGGCCCCACCTATCGCGATTGGGATGCGGGTGTCCATGGTCGCACCAGCGGCTACTGGGAGCGCGATCTCGGCCCAACTGACCGCAAAGTTTGCACGTCTTGCCATGATCCGCACTCGCCAGGATTGCCTGCGCGTGAGCCTGCACCTGGCCCACGTCTTTTGCACCCGGTCGCCAAAGTATCCACAGAAAGGACTCACTAAAATGTCTGATGTGAATAGCCCTTGTTCCTGTCGGTCAAACGGCGGCATTAGCCGACGCAGTTTTCTGAGAAGTTCTACCGTGCTGGCATCCGGCATCGCCGCACTGGCAGCCAGCCTTGCGCCGCTGCGCGAGTTGAAGGACTACACCTCGCTGGAACAGTTCATGCAAAAGTACTACAAGGAAATGACGCCTCAGGAGATGGAAAAAGTCCTGGAGTGGATTACACGCGAAGTGGAGCGACAGTATCAGATTCGACCGCACGTCAAGGATTATAAACCGATGGACGGTGTAGAGTTTGTTTATTGCCTGAATCTCACGCGTTGTATTGGCTGCCGCAAATGCGTGCATGCCTGCGTCGCGGAAAACAATCTGTCCCGGAGTCCTGAGATCCAATACATCCGCGTGTTAAAGATGCCGCATGGTTCGCTTGACCTGGAAAAAGGCGACCACAACTACGCGCCCGCGTCCGTCCCGGAAAAGGGGTTCTTCTACATGCCGGTGCAATGTCAACAGTGCAAAAACCCGCCGTGCGTCAAGGTCTGCCCCGTCAAAGCCACCTGGCAGGAGCCCGACGGCATCACTGTAATCGACTACGACTGGTGCATCGGCTGTCGCTATTGTGAAGCCGCCTGTCCGTACTATGCGCGACGGTTCAATTTCACTGAGCCTTCGATTCCGAAAGAGCGACTCAATCCCAACATGTCGTATTTGGGTAATCGCCCGCGTAAACAGGGCGTAATGGAAAAATGCCACTTCTGCATTCAACGGACTCGTGCTGGTAAATATCCCGCCTGCCTGGAAGTCTGTCCCACCGGTGCGCGGAAGTTTGGCAACATTCTCGATCCGGACAGCGAAGTATCCTACATTCTGCGAACCAAGCGCGTGTTCATCCAACTGAAGGAGGAACTCGGGACTTCACCACGCTTCTTTTACTACTTCGACGTATGATCCGCGCCTGCAAAAACTATTTCACGTTTCTGTGGCGCTGCGCACAGTTGATATTCGTCGGCGACTGGCGCTACGGCGCCTGGATGGGCGTGCTAACACTGTTTTGCCTGCTCGGCATCAATGCGTACGCCAAGCAATTTGTTCACGGCCTGGTCGTCACCGGCATGAGTGATCAGGTGTCTTGGGGAGTCTATATTGCGAATTTCACTTTCCTTGTAGGTGTAGCGGCAGCCGCCGTAATGCTCGTGATCCCGGTTTACATCTATGACAACGAAGAGCTGCACGATCTGGTCATCTTTGGCGAACTTCTCGCCGTCGCCGCGATCATCATGTGTCTGGCTTTCGTAACCGTGGATCTGGGCCGGCCGGACCGCTTCTGGCATTTGATCCCGGGCATCGGCCAATTCAACTTTCCTGGCTCCATGCTGAGTTGGGATGTGATCGTGCTCAACGGTTATCTGCTGCTCAACGTGCACATCTGCGGTTACCTCCTCTACTGCCGCTATCGGAACAGGAAACCTGCCAAATGGTTTTACATTCCGTTTGTTTTTATTGCCATCGGCTGGGCGGTTTCGATCCACACTGTAACTGCGTTTTTGTACGTGGGTTTGGGCGGCAGACCATTCTGGAACTCTTCCATTGTGGGACCGCGTTTTCTGGCGTCCGCCTTCACGGCCGGTCCGGCGATAATCATCCTGGCCCTGCAAATCATCCGCCGCGTGACCGAATACCGGATCACTGACAAGGCATTGTTGACGCTTCGCGGCATTGTGCAGGTATCAATGCTTATCAACGTGTTTCTGCTCATCAACGAACTCTTCAAGGAATTCTACACGCGTACTTCGCATGTGGCTTCATCTCAGTACTTGTACTTTGGCCTGCATGGTCATCATGCGCTGGTACCATGGATTTGGATTGCCATCGCCTTCAACGTGGCGGCTATGTTCCTGCTCGTCTTACCGTTGAGCAAAAGCCTGAAATGGCTTGATGTTGCCTGCGTGCTGGCGATCATCGGCATCTGGATCGAAAAGGGGATGGGACTGGTTGTGCCCGGGTTCATTCCAACGCCGTTGGGTGAAATGGTGGAATACTCGCCAACCCTCAACGAAACCTTGATCTGCTTGGGAATTTGGGCCTTCGGTTTTCTTTGTTATACAGTTTTTCTCCGCATGTCGATTCCGATCCTGCAAGGCAAACTTTCCAAGGCCAACGAGGACCAACCGGATTTTGTTGTTAAACAGAACGACGTCAAGAGCAGCACTATTCCACATGCCAACACAGCTCACAGTTGATGATTTTAAGAAATCGTTGAATGCGCACGTTGCCGAGAAAGGCGCTGAGATTCAACTGAAGTACGGTCCACATATCGGTTGGAACCAACTACTCAGGATCTTGGAGGATCGTTCGGCAGTCCGTTATCCGTGCGAAATTGTTTTTGACACCGCGCCTTTGCAAGCGGGCGAGTTTGCCCATCCCGTTCCTAACGGAGTAAGGCCCGAAGAGGGATTCAAAATCTGTGTCCACCCATTTTTTTCGACGCAACTCGCACGGGTGCCGTTTCTCGCGCTCTATCAACTTGTGCTGGTGAATTACGGTGATTTCGCTTCGCCTGATGACGCCGAAACATTCGGTTCTCAAGCGCTGGGACTCCCCAAGGATGATTACTATGATGCGTTGTGTGAAATGGCCGACCAAATTGCCGAACACGCTTAACGGTGCGATCCAAAGCCGATCGGTGAAGCGACCAGACTTCGGGTTGAGCCGGAAAGGTCTCCAAACCTCGAAACAGACTTGCATCAGTTTTGAATAACCTCTTGAACTTTGATGATCAGACGATACTCTCAGTCGGATTCTGGAAGGCCACGAGCGGAGATTTTTTAACATCTCAAAACAAACCAAACAATCTATGAAAACAAAATCCATAATGAAACCAGCAATCGTATCAATGGCACTTCTCGCCTTGCTTGGCGGCCGAGCGCCAGCCGCCGATACCAAGGAATTGTGGGACAAGAATTGCGCGTCCTGCCATGGTAAAGATGGCCGGGGTGACACCAAGATGGGCAAAAAGGTCGATGTGAAGGATTACACCGATCCGAAATTCCAGGCCGAATACAAAGAAGACAACGGAATCAAGGCCATCAAGGAAGGCATCACGGAAAAAGGTAAGGAACGAATGAAGGCGTACGCCGACAAATTCTCAGAAGAGGAAATCAAGGCACTGGCGGCCCACGTTCGCACCTTCAAGAAACCTTAATTCATTCAACCGAGTTTGCGATAGCCGGGTGATTTTCCAAGGTATGCACCCACCGAAGGCCGAACGAATGGAGGGCTTTTTCGCATGCATTGTGAAGAAAGCTGAATTGCATCCAAGCAACTTTCGGCAAGCAGTATGAGCATGGAAACAATGGGCTCATTTTAAGCAGATGAATAACGAAACCCGGAAGCCCGCCAGCCGTTCCCAACAGTATCGCAACTGGTTGAGTTTGACCGGCGCAATCATCGCGTTGGGAGCTTTCTTTTCGTTCATTCTGTTGTTCACCTTCGATTTTATCTCGCATCACGGCAACCCGTACATGGGCATCCTGGCGTATTTGGTTGCTCCGGCTTTCTTGATCCTCGGACTGTTGCTCATTGCTTTGGGCGCCTGGATTGAGCGACGTTATAACCGCAGGAAGGAGGTTGGCGCGGCGCCGCATGCCTTGACGATCGACCTTTCGCGTCGGCGCGACCGCAGGACATTGATCGGCTTCATCGCTGGCACCGTACTTTTCCTGCTCGTTTCCGCTTTTGGCAGCTATCAAACCTACCATTACAGCGAATCGGTACATTTCTGCGGCCGAGCATGCCACACCCCCATGAACCCCGAGTTCACGACTTACCTCAATTCACCC
The DNA here is from genome assembly GCA_964651015.1 of uncultured Verrucomicrobiota bacterium. Taxonomy (GTDB): domain Bacteria; phylum Verrucomicrobiota; class Verrucomicrobiia; order Limisphaerales; family PALSA-1396; genus CAZYYS01. The sequence continues at coordinate 7,080 of CAZYYS010000092.1, read as the reverse complement.
CATGCCCGTGTCGCCTGCACGGAATGTCACGTCGGCAGCGGCGCTACCGCGTACGTGAAAGCCAAAATCAACGGTGTGCACCAACTCGTCTGCACCTTTTCCGGCGACTACGACCGTCCAATCAAAACGCCGATTAAAAACCTCCGTCCGGCTCAGGAAACGTGTGAACAATGTCACTGGCCCAGCCGGTTCGTAGGAAATCTGGACCGCACCTATTCGCATTTTCTCGCCGACGAAACCAACACCCCGTTTACCGTGCGTCTGTTGCTCAAAGTTGGCGGTGGAGATTCCAGACACGGCCCGGCGGGTGGAATCCATTGGCACATGAATCTCGCCAACAAGGTGGAATACATCGCCACCGACGAGCGCCGCCAGGAGATTCCCTGGGTGCGCGTCACCGAAACCAATGGCGTCGTCACGGAATATCGCACCGCCAAATTTACCAACGATCCGGCCAACCACACCATCCACACGATGGATTGCATGGATTGCCATAATCGCCCCGCCCATCATTTTCGTTCAGCAGACGACGCCGTTGATCTCGCTCTGTCGCTCGGCCGGATCGATATCGCCATGCCGTGGGTCAAATCGAATTTGGTCGCCGCGTTGATTCAACCCTACGCCACCCAGGACGAGGCCTTGCAAAAGATCGCCACCACGTTGCGCGGTCAGTATCCAAACGCTCCGAAAACCGAACAACTCGTCGCCGAAGCCCAACAACTCTACCGGAACAATTTTTTCCCGGAAATGAAGGCCGACTGGCGCGCGTATCCTGACAACATCGGCCACAAAAACTGGCCCGGTTGTTTTGGATGTCACGACGGATTGCACACATCGACGACCGGCAAGAAAATGATCCCCGCCAGCGACTGCAATTCCTGTCATACCATCCTTGCTCAAGGCAGCGGCCCGCAATTGGAGCAGCTAAACGCAAAGGGCCACAGCTTCTTTCACGTTGACGCGGAGTATCAGGATTTCTCTTGTGTCAACTGCCACACCGGAGCTTTCACGAAATAACTACCGGCTGATTTTAGCGCTTCACACTCGTGCGTGAAGTGATCCAGTCGGCATCGGCAGCGCCATTTGGATCGGAACTAAATTGGAAAGCCTGGAACCCGCCCAAAAAACTGACCGGCAAAATGGTTACCCGGCTTCTCCATTTGTGAATTTCTGAATGTCCATCCGCAAACGATATCCCACACGCGCCATTGTTATACGAGGCGGGCAGATCGCCCCATTGCGAAAAAGATGCCCCCCACGTGGATTCCGTTAAGTACCAATAAGCTCACAACGTCACCGCAACTGATTGTCGACTCTAGTTCGCCGAACAGCAACACCCGGTTCTACCGGTCAGTGTTTTTGTATTGAACTGCGGAATTTCGCTTGCTTCGGGTTGAGTAAATTATCTCGCTTGCTTTGCGGGGCACTGGCTGCATCCGGTCAGTGCCCCTTCGCTTCTCATCCGCGGCTGCAAAAGCGCACCCCAAGTACAGCCAATCATCCCATTGGCGAATCATGGTGGCTGTTTTCGCCAGTAACCATGTTTCATTCAGCGTTAGCATTGCCCTAAATAGTTTGTGACAGAAACCCGCCATCCACCCGGATGTCCGCGCCCGTAACAAAACCGCTGGCCTTGCTGCTGGCCAGAAACAACGCTGCACCCACCAACTCTTCCGGCTTGCCGAAGCGGCCCATCGGGGTGTGATTAAAGATCGACTGTCCACGCGCGGTTGGCGTGCCGTCCTCGTTAAACAGCAGACGGCGATTCTGTTCCCCTGGAAAAAAGCCCGGTGTGATCGAGTTCACGCGCACGCCCCTGGCAGACCATTCCCGCGCCAAGAATTGCGTCAAGCTTAAGACCGCCGCCTTGGCCGCCGAATACGCGACGACGCGCGACAGGGGAATGTGCGCGGACACGCTCGCAACGTTGATAATGCTGCCCTTGCCGCGTTTGCACATGGCGGGGCCGAACTCCTGGCACGGCAGCAGGACGCCGCCAACTAGATTCAAATCGAAATTCGCGTGCCACGCCTCAAGCGGGATTTTTTCAAATGGATTGTCCGGCGTAGCAGTAACCTTGGGATCATTGCCACCTGCTGCGTTTAGCAGAATCGTTGGAACACCGAGTGCTAATTCGATTTTCTCGTGTGCTTCCGCAAGGCTGCCACGCGAAATGGCGTCCGTGCTGAAAAACTGCGCCTGGCCGCCCTGGGATTGGATGGCTTTGACGCGCGCTTCACCGCGTTCGGCATTGCGACCGAGCACCGCCACTTTCGCGCCCGCTTGTGCCAGCCCCTCTGCCATGGCGCCGCCCAGCACACCGGTGGCACCAATCACGACAGCGACTTCGCCCGCCAGATCAAATCGATTCATAAGTTCGACCCAGTGTAGGATGCCTCCCTGATGGATAAAGGAAAAACTAGTCACGATCGCCGGCAGAGGGCTATTTGACACAGCCACAACGGCGGCTCGGCCCAACTACTGTATCGAGGATTGCTTAAACGCCAGAGTTTGCGAAAGTGTCGCTCAACGGTCCCATGAAACTCTGTCGCTTTCAAAGAAATCAAACGCCAGAACGAATTGGTTTGGTTATAGATGACGAAATGGTTATGGATTTGTCCGCCGCCGGCGTCGAGCGGATGACCACACTTTTGGAAGGTGATGGCTTGAAGCAACAACTAGCCGACTTCGCTGAACAAAACCTGCCGCGCCTCGCTCTGGCCGACCTGAAACTGCTCGCGCCCGTCGAGCAGCAGGAAGTCTGGGCGGCGGGCGTTACGTATCTCCGCAGCAAGAAGGCGCGCATGGAGGAATCGGATTTCAGCGCCAATGCCTATGATCGTGTTTATGAGGCTGTGCGGCCTGAGCTCTTCTTCAAATCATTGCCACAAAAAGTTGTTGCCTCCGGAGACGCGGTTGGCATTCGCAAGGACGCCAGGTGGAACGTGCCGGAGCCGGAACTCGCCCTTGTGCTCAACTCGCGCGGGGCAATCGTCGGCTACACCATCGGCAACGACATGAGTTCTCGCGACATCGAAGGCGAGAATCTCCTCTATCTCCCGCAGGCGAAGACTTACAACCGTTCCTGCGCTGTCGGGCCGTGGATAGTCGTTAGCAACAGTGAAGAAGAGGCGCGTAGTTGGGTCATCACGCTCCAAATCAAGCGCGACGGAAACGTGGTTTTCGCCGGGGAAACTTCGGTCAGCCAGATCAAACGCTCGTTCACCGAACTGGCGGAGTTTCTTTTCCGCTGCCAGGTTTTTCCGCACGGAGCTGTCTTGTTAACCGGCACGGGGATTGTGCCACCAGACAGTTTCACGTTGCGGTCAGACGATTCGGTTCGTATCAACATTTCCGGAATTGGCACGCTGGAAAACCTGGTCGTCGAAGTCTGAGAGAATGAAGAGGCGAGCAATGAATTACCCAGGAGTCAGTCTGAAAAGCGTAGCCGCCGACGTTAGGAGGCGGATTCGGGCGTGGAATCCCAAAGGAACGATCCGCCTCGTTACCTCGGCGGCTACGAAGTTTCGGGTTTCCAAACCCACCCTAAGAGTGTGTCTCCTGTTTGCCTTCGTGGCAGGGGTAACTGCAGCCCACGCGGTCGAGGTAGGGACCGGTTTGAAAAAGATAGTGCTCATAGCCGGCACCAAGAGTCATGGGCCGGGCGATCACGAATATGAAAAGGGATTGAAGCTGCTGAAGCATTGCCTCGACACTTCACCGAACGTCAAAGGCGTCAAGACGGAGGTCTATCGCGACGGCTGGCCCAAAGACCCATCGGTGCTCGAAGATGCCGACACCATTTTGTTTTACTGCGACGGATCGGATCACGATGAGAAGGCCCACCCGTTACTGCGTGGGGATCATCTGGCCACGATTGACCGGTTGATGAAACGCGGCGTCGGATTCATGGCCATCCATTACGCGGTTTTTATACCGAGCAAGAAAGGCGGCGACCAGTATCTGGATTGGATGGGCGGCTATTTCGATTACGAGAACGGCACCGCCGCGAACAAGTGGTTCTCCAAAATCGAAACCAAAGAATACACCGTGCGACCAGCCACACCAACGCACCCAATCCTTCGCGGCGTGAAGCCGTTTGGGGTGAATGAGGAGTATTATTTCAACATGCGCTTCCGTGAACCAGACGCGCGGCGGGTTCCCATTTTGACATTCGGGCCGGATGCCGCCGATTCCGCCTCCGTGGTCGCGTGGGCTGTGCAACGCGCGGATGGCGGGCGCGGATTTGGTTACACGGGCGGGCACTTTCACAAAAACTGGCAGAACGAAAACGCGCGCCGGATGGTGCTTAACGCCTTGCTTTGGACGGCGAAAGTCGAAGTGCCGCCGGGCGGTGTGGAATCAACGCTACTGGCGGATGAACGATGACCGCAGCCTTTGGGATGTGCGGCGTTTGCCGGTTCGTATCATAGGGGAATAAGCTATGAACCCTCGTTGACACGCAAGAAAGCCTGAAATACAACCCGACTATGCCAACCATTGTTAACTGCAGGCAGCTCTCGAATATCTCTTCGTCACCTCCGACTTCGTGAAGACATTCATCAAAACGCTTGAGTATTCGCGCTTGCGTGGGCGGTGATGGCGCCGTTCACTGCCACCTACGAGCACATCAGGTCGGAGGACGAACGAAGGCTCGCCAATTTACTTCCCGAATTGCAAAGGGATGACAGCAGGCTCATAAATCGTGATGAGGCTATTAAGACAGTTCGAGAGTGTGTTGCGAATCTGGAACAGTTGAGGCAGCATCAAATCCGCCTTATTAATGTTTCGTCCGGCATTCTTGCCATCGTTGGACTCGTTCTATGGCTTGTTCCTGTGGGCCAAGATTCCATGCCTACGGAGCGTCAGCAGAAGGATAACATCACATGACACCGTTTAGCACTGCAATCGATTCAGCCGTCGCCCTGTTTTTCCGTTGCACACTCGCAGTGATTCGGGCGCGCGCCATGCGCTCCACGGTTAATGTCGGTAGCTACAGTTCAAAGTGGATTTGTTAGAAAATGTTACTTGCGGAGGATTCATCATTATGCCTGCAAAGAAAACGTCGGCGAAGGAACACATCGAATATCACAAAGACGGCAGTATTTGGGCCAAGGGAAAGATGGCCAATGGAGTCCCCATTGGTTATTGGGAATGGTTCAGAAAGGAAGGGACAAAAATGCGGTCGGGGTACTTTGAAAACGGCGAGCAACGTGGCGAGTGGACAACCTACGATAAGAACGGTCAGGTGTACAAAGTGACCAACATCAAACCCAAGGCGAAGAAAGCTGCCTCGTAAGTGCGCAATTTCTGGCTTCGGAGGCGCGTCTCAAAATATGAACGAGTTGTAGCTGTTGAAACCCTTGGTACTTGCAGCCTTTTCATTAGCACCCAGCTTTTAGCTGGGTGATGATGAGCGTGGGACACAAAACGGCTTCAGCCGTTTTTCTGCCTGCTTAGAAACCGTTGAAGCGGTTGAACAGCGTGGGGCGTTAGGAACACCCAGCTAAAAGCTGGGTGCTAATGAAACCAACCTGCAAGGTGGCCATTTTTTGAGACGCGTCGCGGCTTCGGGCAACAAATATATTAAAGCTGAACAATCTGTCCCGTCCTAATCGACCGTTCTTCGGCTTCGCAAATTTCAACCGCACTCAAACCATCCCGCGCCGTGACAACCGTTGGCGGACGTCCACCGTGAATCGATTCCAAAAGATGTTTCAGTTCGCCGACGTAACCATCACCACCTTCGCACTGAATCGTGCGCGGTTCTTTTCCCTTTTCAAACAGTTTCAGCGCGTCCGCGCCGCGGGCAATGTCGAAATCCGCCGTGGCGTTTTCAAAGTTGACCGTGTAAGTCATGCTGAAACCAAAACCCTCACTCATCGCCCACGCGCCTTCGGCATGGATTGCCGCGCCCGACGCGACTTGATACTGCGCGACGACGTGGTCAATCGCGCCGCTGAACTTGGTGTAGCCGGTGGCATAAACAGCGCGTGGTCGGCCAAAGCAGAACTGCACAAAGTCCACGTCGTGAACATGCAGATCCAGTAACGCGCCCCCGGATTTCTCCCCGCTTAGAAAATGTTGGTGACCCCAACCCGGCGGTTGAGCCACGCGGCGAAAGCGTGCTCCGAGCACGGCGCCAAATGTTTTCTCGTCGATGGCTTTCTTCAACCACGCCCACTCCGGCCAAAAGCGCATGCACATGGCCGGCATAAGAAACGATTTTGACTGGAACGCGGCTTCGACGATCTGACGGGCTTGCGTCGAAGTTCGGGCCAACGGCTTTTCACACAAGACGTGCTTGCCGGCTTTGAGCGCGGCGATGGCCAGTTCAGGGTGTGCCAGTGTCGGCGCACAGATGTCGATGAGTTGAATTGTCGGATCGGCAAGCATCTCGGCATAATTTCGAAATGCTTTGACCTGGCTCATGTCCAGTTTTACCGGCGCGTTGTCGCCCACGTTGCCGGCCACTCCGGAAAAATCGCCGTCCAGGTGGCGGCCGCTGGGATTGCAGAGCGCGGCAACGCGCGCATCCGCAAGCTGCTGATATGCCTTGATGTGGGTGGCGGCCATGTAACCGAGACCGACGATGCCAACGTTTATCATAAGCGATTTTCAGTTTCTTCCGCCACCGTTCGTTTAGCGCTAATCCCTGCTCGTATACGCCCGGCGGACCCGCTCAAAGTCCCGATCCACCGGGGATGTCACTGCGCCGTAAGGAAATTTCGCGACGATGGTCGTATTCTCCAACCAACGCCAATGCTCGGCATGACCGTCGGCAAACGACAACACGTTGCCCCGGTTGTGCCAGGATGCGGGAACATTCGGCCAGGAACGCGGTGAGAGAGCAATCGCCCAGATTACGCCGTCGTCGATGCTGTCACTCTTTTCATCCATGAAAACGAAGGCTCTGCTTGGCCGCGGGTACAGGATGTCGGCTTCCTTCTTGTTCGGGGGAAAGCCTGGGTTCGTCTCCACGTCGCAGCCCATCTGAGCGCTCATCGAAACGCTACGCACTCTCGGCAAACGCAAGCCTCCAATGGTCACGAACGACCGGTCTGCTGGACAGTGATAGAT
>CAZYYS010000091.1:0-17602 GCA_964651015.1 uncultured Verrucomicrobiota bacterium | reverse complement strand
GGAACCCGCGTCGAAAACCTTGGCAATATTGGGATGGTCCATCATCGCCAGCGCCTGCCGTTCGGCATCGAAACGCGCAATCACCTGCCGGGTGTCCATGCCCAGCTTGATAACTTTGAGCGCCACCTGACGGCGAACGGGTGTTTCCTGTTGCGCCAGATAGACCGTGCCGCAACCGCCCTCACCGATTTTCTCGAGCAGTTCGTAACGACCGATTCGATCGCCGGGTTTTTCTGTGAGTGGCGCGGCGGCTGGACTGCCAAACGGGTCCACAGCCTCGGCAAGTTCTTGCAGGGCGACTCGGGACGTGGTTGCCACAGGTTGGTTCGGCAGGAACTTCCCCGCACCGGCTTCCGCCTGGAGGAGTTCTTCGATTTCCCGGCGCAAGTCGGTGTCCGTTCCGCACGCCTGATTCACGAACGCTGCCCGCTGATCGGGATCGCTCATTTCCAGCGCCTCTGCGAAGATGTTTCGCACGGAATGTTCGGACTCGTTCATAGCTGACTCAAAGCGGACTACACGCCGCCTACTCGTAACGCGCAATTGCCGGCTCGAAAGTGCCAGTGAAATTGAAAGGCAGGAGAATGGACGGCGGGTGTCCTGCCGTCGTAGCGCAGGTTTCCCAACCTGCCGTATCGCCGATTTCCAAATCGGCGGCGTGTGCGACATCGTACCGTCTGCGGGTTTGGAAACCCGTGATACAGCCGACTTGGAAGTCCACGCCACTTTGGTTACGTCTCCGCCGCGCTGCGGTGCTTGCGCTGCGATTCGGCTGCATGTTTATGGACGTGAGAGTTCGCGATAGAGCCAGGCGCGGGCAAAGCTCCAGCATCGCTTGGCCGTGCGTTCCGAAATGCCCAGCGTCTGCGCGGCTTCCACGTAATCCAACCCGACAAAGAAGCGCAGCTTCACCACCTCAGCCGCCTGCGAGTCCTGGACCGCCAGCTTTTCCAGCGCCTCGTTGACGCGAATCAACGTGTCCGGTTCGGCTTCGAGGGCGACGTCCACGCGGTCGAGATCAATGCGTTGGGCGCCGGCGCCGCGCTTGAGGGCGTGTTTGCGGCGCGCCCGCTCAATGAGAATCCGGCGCATTGCCTCCGCGGCAGCGGCAAAGAATTGCGCGCGGTTTTGCCAGGTGCGGTCCCCTTCGGAAACAAGTCGCAACCAGGCCTCGTGCACCAGCGCAGTGGCTTGGAGTGTTTGCGTGCCCGACTCATCGGCCATCCGCGCCGCGGCCAGCTTGCGCAATTCCTCATAGATCAATGGCAGCAGGCCCGCGGTGGCCGCCTTTTCACCCTGCTCCAGCCCTTTCAGCATGCGCGTGACATCACTCATCGGGAGAACTGAGGTCACTTTGCGCCGGCCAGCCGAAAAATGGAAGCAAATCCTGTCGGCCCTTGGTCAGGACGAGTCAAATCGGCTTCTCGTAAATCCGCTGAAACACTTTCCCGGCACGTGCGCGATTCGGGTCAACGATGGTAATGCCGTCCTCGCCAAACTGTGCTGTCACGGTTGCGCCTTTGCCTTCGCTCAGGTACTTGAAATTCAAATCGCGCACGATGCGTGCGGCGTGGACGATGGCGACAACGATGCGCGCGTCCTCCGCCGTCGGATAAATTTCCGCCACCGCATCGCGTGATTCGCCGAGAAATTTCATCCGGCAGATCGCGACCATTCCAGCGATTAAGCTGTCCACGCCGTAGCCGACGTAGGCTGGCGAGCCGTCGGGACGTCTTACATCGCGTGTGAAATGATTGTTGCTCGTGCGCGAGCCGCCGCCGGCGTTCCACCAGCGGAAGCCGCGGTATTGCTGGTCGCTTTCCACCTTGCCGTCCGCGCCGACGATTTCGTGGCCCTGGTTCACCGGCCCTTCAAAATCCGGCGGCGTGATCCAATTGTTGTGGAAGTTGATGCTCATGCCGTTGGCGAAATCCACGCGCACTTGCACGGCGTCGTAGGCGTTGATGCCGTCGCGCACGAGGCGTTTCTTCTGGCCGACGGCGGTGAGGGAAACCGGCTTGCTGCGATAGTAATGCCAGATCAAATCCACCCAATGTGGCCCGACGTAGCTGAACGGATCGCTTTGCTCGACCCACTTGAACGTGCTGGTGGAAACTTCGAGCGGCTCTTCGAGATACGCCGTGCCATACAGCGGCGCGCCGATGCGTTTCTGAATGTCGTCGCGGATACGCAGGTGATCTGGGTCGTAACGCTTGTGCATGTCCACGGCCACGATGCGGTTCTTTTTCTTCGCAAGCGCGATAATCTGATCAGCCTCGGCGATGTCGAGGCACATGGGTTTTTCCGTGATGACATGTGCGCCGTGTTTCAACGCGGCGAGGATGACGGGCGTGTGCAAGCTGTCCGGCGTGGCGACGGCCATAACGTCGAGGTCGGAAAAGTCGCGGAGAATGTCGAGCCAAGGGGTTTTACCGAAATAAATCTTCGGCGAATGGCGGGTCCATTTCTTGAACACTGCCGCCGAGCGTTTCACGGATTTTTCCGAACGCGTGCCGACCGCGACCAGATCGAACTTCACCGCCGCGAAGTCGCGCGCGTGTTTGTCAAGTCCGGTGCGTGCAAGTTGTCCGGCAATGCCAAAGCGTTGCAGATCGGCGTAAGCGCGGAGATGAACGTCGCCGCCGAACATGCCCGCTCCCAGGAGGGCGATTTTCAAAGTGTCTTCCATTATGCAGCAGAACTGTAGCGGCGCTCTGCGAACGCCACCGAACCGTCGGCGCTACAACAAGCCCGCCGACTCCGCATCCAATAGCAGGGCCGCGTGCGCTTGCCGACGCAAGATCGATGCAGGGCACGCGGTACCGATTGGTCCCTTTATTGTGTTGCGCACCGCTTGAGCTTTGTTTTTTCCGGGGCAGATGCAAATCATTTTCTTGGCCGCACAAAGCATCGGGATGGTCAGGGTGTAGGCGTATGGCGGCACCGATTCCATGTCGGGAAAATTGCCTTCGCCAACTTGTTGCTGGCGGCTTTTTAAGTCGAGCCTCACGATTTTTACCGCGCGCTTGTCTTCGAAATCAGCCACAGGCGGGTCGTTGAAGGCCAGGTGGCCGTTCTCGCCGATCCCGAGGCAGCAAAGATCTGCTGGCTGCGCACGCAACAATTGCGCGTACCGTTCACATTCATCCATCGGCTGTGAAGCATCGCCTGCGAGATAATGAAAGGCGCTCTGTTTCACCCGGCTTTCCACCCGGTCGCGAAGGTATCGCCCCAGACTGGCCTTGTGATCAATGGCGAGCCCCAGGTATTCATCCATGTGAAAGAACTTGAGGCGTGACCAATTCACATCAGGCGAGGTCACGAATGCTTCCAGGAATTTCGTTTGAGAAGCCGCTGCCGCCAGAATCACGGCGGCCATGCCCGGAGAAGCCAGAGCATTTTGCAAATGTTGTTGCGCCATCAGAGCGGCGGCTTGCGCCAGGTCGTCTGGCCGCGCGTACACTTCGACAGCCAGGGCATCAACCACAAAACTCTTGATGGGAATCGCAGCAGGCGTGAACGGCATTGGTGAAGGACGTTACTGAAACTCGATCCACTCCGGTTCGTTGGCGAAAATCCAACGATAATAGTCCGCGCCTTGCAACAGTCGGGCGGCGGGCTCGTCCACGACGACGGTGCATCGCGGATGAAGTTGCAGCGCAGTTGCCGAGATCATGGCCGTGATCGGACCTTCAACGGCTTTGGCGATGATGTGTGCTTTTTCGTCGCCCGTTGCCAGCAACAGACAGCGCCGGGAATCCAGAATGGTGCCGACACCCATGGTGATGGCACGGCGCGGCACTTTGTCCGGCCCGCCGAAAAACGCGGCGTTCTGCGCGATGGTAGCTGGTGCGAGTGCCTTGACGCGTGTTCGCGATTGCAGCGCGGAAAGCGGCTCATTGAACCCAATATGCCCGGCCCGACCAATGCCGAGGAGTTGCAGGTCGATGCCACCGCAGTTGAGGATGGTGTGTTCATATCGCGCGCTTTCGGCGTCCAGGTCTTTTGCCTGGCCGTCCGGCAAATAAGTGTTTCGCAACTCCATGCCCACCTGACGAAACAGGTGTTCGTTCATGTAATAGCGGTACGAATGCGGATCATCGGGAGACAGGCCGACGTATTCGTCCAGATTGAACGTGCGGCAGCGCGAGAAATCGAGTTTCGCCTCGTGGTGGGCGCGCGCGAGCCTGGCATAAACTGATGCCATCGTGCGGCCGGTTGCCAGACCCAGTACGAGGTGCGGGTTCGCGCGCAACTCTTTGGCGATGATCCTCGCCACCAAATCGGCGGCGGCATCTGCGTTGGGTCGTATGATAACTTCCACGCGCGGGAGTTAATCAAAAACAGACAGGAATAATCACGAAGAAAAACGAAAAGGTGACGCCATACTGGCTCGGCTGATGACGAGGCTCAAGCCAGTCCAAATTCCTTCCGGTTCTGCTCGCACGACACGAGCACCGGGCGATTGGCGATGCTGGCTTTGAGCAGCGCCTGTTCGTCAGCCCCAGCAGCCAGCGGCAGGGCAACCTGACCACCCTCGGCTGCGGAACGTTGGAGGGCAAACATGATTTCGGCGCCGAGGCAAGCGTGCTCGAAATTCGCCTGATGGACTTTCTTGTCGTCATCGAGCCAGTCGGCCATTTCCTGAACGTAAGGCGGCATGTCGAGATCGTAATTCATCGCGCCTTCGCCAGTTTGATAACCACCGCTCTTCGTCACCGCGCGCCAGCCGCCGTTGGTCAGGAGTTCCGCGAAGCCTTCCGTGCCTTGCGCGCCGATGCGGTTCTTGCCCCACCACTTGGCGACTTCGGGCTGGTCGGGCGCACCAGCGCCGACTTCGTAAATGCCGCGCACGCCATTGGCGAACTGCACGAAGCCGCCGAGGTAATCGGGCGACGGATGATTGTCGGTGAACTTGCTGCGGCCCGCGGCTTGGGCCATGACCCACGCGCCGGGCGAATAATGGTTAAACCAGGAAGTGTAATCGATGAGATGTGAGAGCAAATGCGTCATCCAGCCGGTGGCAATCCCATAAACGGTGTGGACGCGACCCAGCACGCCGCTGGCAATGATCTCCTTCACCTTGCGGTAATGGACGCCATAACGGTGCTGATGACTGACGACTGCTTTGGTGTTGGCTTTGCGAATCGCCTCGCGCATGGCGAACAACTCATGGCTTGTGAGCGCGACGGGTTTCTCGAACGCGATCAGCCGCGCGCCGCACTCGATACCGAGCTTGATCATGTCCAACCGCACGTTCGGCGGCGTGCAAAAACAAAAAACGTCCGGCTTGACTGACAGTGCGAACGCGCGGATGTCTGTGCTCGAAGGAACGTTGCCAAGTTTGGCGACGGCGCCCTGCAACCGTGCCGGGTCGCGATTGGCGACACCGACGAGTTCAAAACGCGGGTTGGCCTTGAACGTGGCTGCATGGTGCAAGCCGCGTTTCCCCAGGCCGGCGACGACGACGCGATAGGTCTGGTTCATTCCTTCAAATCGCTAATCTTGGGTCTTATCCCATTCTTTTACCTTTGCGACGACGTAATCCACTTCCTCTTCCTTCAACTCAGGGAACATCGGCAGTGAAACACAGGTGGCGGCATTGCGCTCGGCATTTGCAACTGACCCAACGATGCGCGCACCCTTGCCCCACGGATAGCCAGCTTGTCGGTGAATCGCAATGGAGTAATGCGTCTTCGCGTCGACGCCGCCGTCATTTAGAAATTTCAGCAGCGCATCGCGTTGCTCCGGCTTCCTGGTCTCGACAATGTAGAGGTGAAAGATGTGCCGATAACCGGGCAACTCGATTGGCAGCGTGATCGCCTTGCAATCCTTCAGCCCGGCGGTGTAGCGGGCGGACCACTTTCGTCGCAGGTCATTCCACGCGTCGATGTGCTTGAGCTTGGCACTGAGAACACCGGCCTGCAAATCGTCAAGACGACTGTTGAAGCCAAAGCTATGGACGTTGCGCGCGTTCGATCCATGATTGCGCAGTTTGCGGACGCACTCATCGATCTGCGAATCGTTCGTCACCAGCGCGCCGCCGTCGCCAAAACAGCCGAGGTTCTTCTGAATAATAAAACTTGTCGCGGTGGCGTCGGACAGTTCGGCGATCTTGAAGCCGTTGCCGCGCGCGCCGATGGCTTGCGCGTTGTCTTCAATGAGCTTGAGCTTGTGTTTGTCGGCAATCTTCTTGATCGCAGGCATGTCAGCACATTGGCCGTAAAGGTGGACGGGGATGATGGCCTTCGTTTTGGCCGTGATGGCGGCTTCAATCTTGGTCGGGTCGATGCATCTGGTTTTGGGATCGCAATCCACGAACACGGCCGTCGCGCCCGCGATCCAGATCGCCTCCGCCGTTGCGAAGAAAGTGTTTGGATGCGTGATGACTTCGTCGCCCGGTCCGATGCCCAGCGCCATCAACGCGAGCCAGATGGCATCGGTGCCATTGCCGACGCCAATGGCGAATTTCGTTCCGTGATAAGCCGCCAGCTCTCCTTCAAATTGTTTGAGCATCGGCCCCATGACGTAGGCGCCGCTCAACAGGACCCTCTGGATATTGGCGTCGATTTCCTTCTGAATGTTCTGGTATTGTCGGACGTGACCGTAGAATTCAACTTTCATGCGGCGAGAAGCTACCGGACAGTCGGGGTATGACAAGGCTTTTTTGTCCGCCCGGTCGAAAACTTGTGAGTATCCCTGAACAAAATCTTCCCCTCAAGATGATGCGGGCAACTCTGGACAACGTCCCGGAGTTCGCGTTGCCCAACGGCTTCTCCTTGCGCTGGTATCAGCCGGGCGACGACGTGCATTGGCTGTGGATTCACGCTGCCGCGGACCGCTACAACGAAATCACATCGGGCCTTTTCCAAAAACAATTCAGGTCGGACGAAAAAGTGTTGAGTGAGCGGCAAACTTACCTGCTCGACCCGCACGGGCGGGTCATTGGCACAGGGACAGCATGGTTCAACGAAGATTTCGAAGGCGCACGTTGGGGCCGCGTGCATTGGATGGCAATTGTGCCACAGTATCAGGGACAGGGTTTGTCAAAGCCACTCATGACGGTAATTTGCACCCGCTTGCACGAACTTGGCGACAACCGCGCGTATCTATCCACCTCCAGCGTGCGCACCGCCGCGATCCGGTTGTATCTGCGGTTTGGTTTCGCGCCGATCATTCGCAGCACGGCGGACGAGGCGGTCTGGAGTCAGGTTCTTGCCGGCTTGCGTTGAATTTTGTTCGCCGACGCCTTGTTTCTTGAACTAGTCTGCCCCGATGAAATTTGCCGAAACTTTTTCCAGGGAATGCGGTTTCATTTCATAGGAGACATCAATGACAGCCGCACTACAAACCGCCCAAGCAGTTTACCAGACAATTTCTGCCAATATCGCCCGCGTGATGCAAGGTCAGGCAGCCTCGACGCGCAAGCTGCTTGCGGCGCTGGCCAGCGGTGGGCACGTACTCCTTGAGGATTTTCCCGGCACCGGCAAGACCACGCTGGCCAAGGCGCTCGCGCGGTCGATTGACGCCCGGTTCAAACGGGTGCAGTTCACGCCCGACTTGCTGCCATCGGATATTCTCGGCGTTTCCATATTCAACCAGCGCGAGCAACAATTCTTTTTCCACGAAGGCCCGATTTTCACAAACATCCTGCTGGCCGACGAAATCAACCGCGCCTCGCCGCGCACGCAATCGGCCCTGCTGGAATCGATGGGGGAAAATCAGGTCAGCGTGGACGGCGAACGGCGCAATCTCTCGGAATTATTCTTCGTCGTCGCCACGCAAAACCCGGTCGAGTTCCGTGGGACGTACCCTTTGCCGGAGGCGCAAATGGATCGCTTCGCCATGCAGTTCAAGCTCGGTTACGTGCAGCCGGCTGAAGAAGTCTCCGTTCTCTCAGCGCAAGAGCACAATCATCCGCTCGACAACCTTCAACCGTGCGCCTCACTCGCGGACGTCATCGCGCTGAAACGGGCGGTGCAAGGCGTTCGCATCAGCGACGAGCTCAAGCGTTATGTCGTTGACATCGCGGGCACGACCCGAAGCGCGAGCGGCGTGCAACTTGGCGCCAGCCCGCGCGCGTCCATCGCACTGATGAAGGCCGCTCAGGCGCTGGCTTTGTTCGATGGACTGGAGTTTGTGACGCCCGAACAAATCCAGGAACTTGCGGTATCGGTCATTGCACATCGTCTTGTCATGGAGCCACAGGCGCGGTTCTCCGGCCTCACGGCACGCGGCGTGGTGGAAGGCGTTGTGAAGAAAATAAAGGTTCCAGCGTGAATGATGAGGATGTTCTGAAATGAACTTCATCTTCCGCGTCGTCTATTTCAACTATCGCTTTTTCTCGGCACTCGAGCACTGGGCTTTGCGACGGTTTACCCGCACGGGATTGGCGCTGGCGATTGCGGTCGTCGTTGCTGCCATGCTGGGAATTGATCCGGATAACACCGTCGGCTACCAAGGTTTTACACTCCTTTTTTCGCTGCTGCTCCTGGCGCTTGTGTTCACGGGCTTTTTCAGAATTCGTTTCGCCGCCGAACGACTGCTGCCGCGCTTTGGCACCGTCGGCAAACCGTTTCACTATCGTGTCGTGATCAGAAATCTCACGCGCAAGACTCAAGAGGGTCTCACGTTGCTGGAGAACCTTGCCGACCCGCGACCTTCGTTCGCGGAGTGGAAGGCGCGGCAACTCGACGACGAAAGAAACCTCCGCCCCTTTAGCTTCATCCGGCGGCGGCGAACGAATCCCTTCAAGCTGGCGACCCTCAAAGAGGCCGTCCTGCCCGCTGCTCTGCCGAACCAGGAGGTCGAGACGCAAGTGGAGGTGACGCCGCTCCGTCGCGGCATCCTGCGGTTTGCCGGGGTGTCGCTCGCGCGGCCTGATCCATTGGGATTGTTCCGGGCCCTTTCCAGGATTTTGCTGACGCAGTCCGTCCTGATTTTGCCGAAGCGATACCCGTTACCCGCCATTGCATTGCCGGGTGCGATGAAATATCAGCAGGGCGGTGTGGCGCTGGCGTCCAACGTCGGGCGTAGCGATGAGTATGTTTCATTGCGGGAATATCGGCGCGGCGACCCGGTGCGGCACATTCACTGGCGCAGTTGGGCCAAGACCGGCAAACCTATCGTCAAGGAATTTGAGGATGAGTTTTTTGTGCGACATGCGTTGCTGCTGGACACGTTCACCGACCGATCGTACAGCGATGAATTCGAAGAAGCGGTGTCGGTCGCGGCGTCGTTTGCTTGCACGGTGCTGACACAGGAATCGCTCCTCGATTTGCTGTTTGTCGGGCCACAGGCATATTGTTTTACGGCTGGCCGTGGTTTGGCGCATGCGGACCAGATGTTGGAAATTCTTGCGTCGGTACGACCTTGCAATGAGCAACGGTTCAGTTCACTGGAAGAATTGGTGCTGGACCATGCGAGCGCCGTCAGTGGCTGCATCTGTGTGCTTCTGGCGTGGGACGACCAGCGACAGGAACTCGTGCGGAAGCTAAAGGCACTCGGCCTGCCGGTGTTGGTGTTCGTGGTCAGACCGGCCGGCAAGAACGAACGACTGGATCCTGGGCCAATGCGCGATGAGCCTGATCGCTTGCACTCTCTGGAAATCGGACGGATAGAAGAACAACTGGCGGTGATGAGATGACAAACATTCAACATTCAACGCTCAACTTCGAGCCTCCAATGTGTGCGCGTTGGACTGGTTATCGGACGTTGAAGGTTGAACGTTGGGCGTTGAATGTTTCCCCCTTCCAATGAAGCCGCCTCCATTCCTCCTCGGCACCGCGCTGCTTTTTTGGGGCTGGCAATCGGACTTGCTCACCGTCGGCAGCCTGCTGGCGGTGGTGTTCGAGAGTGCGCGGTTCATCAATGCGCGATGGGAATTCTCCGACGAGGACTTCAGCCGCATCTGGACATTCTGTTCGGTGCTCTTTCTGGGCGCGGCGGTTTATGCGTTTACGGCCAATGAAGGTCCGGCGACGTTTGGCAGCCTTTTTCAAAGCCCGAATCTCTACACTCAACGCAATGCCGGAGTTTCCAGCGCCAAAACAGCCGCCGCGCTCTTCCGCTGGCTGCCGATGATTTTCTTCCCGTTCGTGGCAATGCAGGTGTTTAGTACCCGCGAGGCGATTCCGCTGGCGACAATCTCGCTGATCCTGCGCCGCCGTTGGAAGCAGGCAAAGAAGACCGGCCAGCCCCTCCCCTCGTCTCGCGACGTGAACGTCGCGTATCCGTATTTTGGCGTCACGCTGTTGGCGGCAAGCGTCCATCCGGCCCAGGGCACCACGTATTTTTGGGGATTGTGTGCGCTGCTGGCGTGGGCGCTTTGGGTGCAGCGTTCACGGCGATTCGCAGTTGCGGTCTGGCTTGGCACGCTCGCACTCGCCGTTACCCTGGGTTACCTCGGTCAGCACAGCATTGGACAGTTGCAACGGTACTTGGAGAATCTCAACACGCAGTGGGCAGCGCGATTTTTCTCGCGATCCGGTTTCGGCTCCGACGCGGAGCAAAGTCATACCGCCATTGGTGCGATCGGCGACCTGAAGGCCTCCGGTCGGATCGGTATCTGGCTTGAGACGAAGAATGGCAATCCGCCACCGGTTTATCTTCGCGAGGCTAGTTACCGCATTTGCCAGTCGTCGATCAAGTCAGCGAGCTGGTACGCAGGCTCGTCCAAAGGTGACTTCACGGCGATCAATGAAGACATTCCAGACAACCACGAGTGGACATTGTTGCGCGGCAAAACCAACGCGGCCACGGTTAACATTACGTGTTACCTGACCCGTCGGAAAAACATCTCGCCTGCCGGCCTGCTGCCATTGCCGACCGGGAGCGGCCGACTCGAGCAACTACCGGCCTACCTGCTGGAAAAAAATAGCGCGGGCGCCGTGCTTGCCCAAGGACCGCGCTTGGTGATGTTTGATGCTTTGTACGGTCCGGGCACAACGATTGATTCGCCGCCGGACACCAATGAAGACCTGAACCTGCCGGAGCGCGAGAAGCCAGCGCTGGATTTGGTGATCGACGAATTGAAGCTTCGCGGATCAAGCCGCGAACAGGCCCAGCGAGTGCTCGCCGCATTTTTCTCCGACAAGTTTACCTACAGCACCTGGCAGGGCTTGCCGCCTTCCGACAAAACCAAAGACACGCCCCTGACCCGTTTCCTGCTCCAGGCCCGCAGCGGGCACTGCGAATACTTCGCCACAGCGACCGTGTTGTTGCTGCGCCGCGCCGGCATCCCGGCGCGCTACGCCGTGGGTTATTCGGTCCATGAAGGTTCAGGCAATAAATACGTCGTGCGCGCGCGGGATGCGCACGCGTGGTGTCTGGTCTGGGACAAGGAACAGAACCGCTGGCTGGACTTCGACACCACACCCGCCTCCTGGATCAAAGCGGAGGAGAACAACAAGTCGGCCTTCCAGTGGTTTTCTGACTTCTGGGCGCGTTTCGGTATGGAGATTTCAAAAATCCGTTATGGTCAGAGCCGGCTGCGGCAATATCTGCTGTGGATCATCGTGCCCGTGCTGGCGCTGTTGCTGTATCGAATCATCTTCCGTCGCGGGCGACGGCGGCAACGCGGAGCAAAACCGGGACAGGAAGAGTTTTGCGACTGGCCGGGACAGGACTCGGAGTTTTATCAACTGGAAAGGAAACTAGCCGAACGCGGCGTGCCGCGCGGTGCGAGCGAACCGGTTTCCGATTGGCTGCGGCGCGTTATGGAAAGCCCTGACTTTGTGGAGTTGCGCGCCCGGATGCAAGAGTTGCTGCGGCTGCACTATCGCTATCGGTTTGACCCGCTGGGATTGAACGAGTCGGACCGGAAGGTGTTGAAGCAGGAGGCAAGACGGTGTTTGGAAAGTTTATCCCTTGCGGAGACGGCCGTCCCCATCCGCTAGATCCGACTCGCCGCCAGGTTTTGGGGTGCGGCAGTCTTGCGCCGCTGTGAACCCTCTGCGACATCGAAGGCGCCAGACGCAACCGGGCGCAACTTGGCACTACCACCATGATTCGGCCTCGGAGAGGCCAAATGTGAATAGCCGCAGGTGAAGCCTGCGGCTACCGGTGATGGAATTTGTTCAGCCCTGACAGGGCTGAACGAATCGGTGGCACCTGACCGTGGGTTTGTACCCACGGCTATTCGTGTTGCGTCCCTTCGGGACGATGGTAGTGGTGTCAAGTTACGCCCCATTTGAATTCAAAAAACCTTGTCGGAAATTGGCGGGGGCGGCTGTTTAATAGGTGAGATGCCGGAGAAATCAGATACCGAACTGCTGCGCGAATACGCTGATCAGGGAAACGAAGCAGCGTTCCGCGAAATCGTCCATCGCTACGCGGGCCTGGTCTATGCGTCTGCGTTGCGACAGGTCAGATCGGCGGAACTGGCGCGCGACATCGCTCAAAACGTTTTCTCCGATCTCGCCCGCAAAACCAGATCGCTGGCGGGAACGCTGACCGGGAACGCTTCACTGCTGGGCTGGCTCTACCGCAGCACGCGGTTTGAGGCCCACACCCAGTTGCGCGACGACCGGCGGCGCCAGTCGCGCGAAAGGCAGGCCATGCAAGAACTTGACACCACTTCCGAAACCGAATGGGAACGTATTGGCCCCGTGCTCGACGAGGCGATGGCCGATCTGAGCGACGAAGACCGCGAGGCGGTGCTGCTGCGCTACTTCAAGAACCTGGATTTCCGCGCCATTGGCGTGACGCTGGGGGTGAGTGATGATGCCGCGCAGAAGCGGGTGAGCCGGGCGTTGGAACGGCTGCGGGCCGGCCTCGCGAGCCGGGGCGTGACGACGACAGCCGTGGCACTCGGAAGTGCGATTTCGGCCAACGTGGTTTCCGGCGTGCCTGCAGGACTGGCCGTCGCGCTTTCGACCGCCGTCTTGAGCGGAACAACCCTCACCACCACCGCAACCGCAACCCAAGCCATTGCCATGACTACATTGCAAAAAACTGTTATTACTGTTGCTCTCGCCGCCGCTGTCCTCGTGGGAATCTACGAAGCGCGCCAAGCTTCAACTCTGCGAACCCAAGTTCAAACGCTCCGGCAACAGCAGGCAGAGCAAATCCAACAACTGCAACGCGACCGTGATGAAGCGATGGCCAAACAAGCGCAGTTGCAGGACGAAAGTACGCGTCTTAACCGAAACAACTCCGAACTACTCAGACTTCGCGGGGAAGTGACGCGACTGCGGGAACTGGAGCAGCAACTGGCGCAATTAAAGAAAGCCGCTCAAGCTGCTAGTGAGCCGAACAAGCCCAAAATGGTTGCCTTCGGGACGGAACCTCAGGACATGGGAGCCACGACACCGGAACGCGCTGTGAGCTCTCTTATCTGGGCGGCTAGGGAAGGCCAACAGGCACGAGTCTCGGAACTCTTGGAATTGCCCGAAGGTGTAACCGAGCAAGAAGCTCCCAAGCATTACGAGTTTTTTACGAGGTCGCTTAGCAATAGCTTTAGCTCCAAGGAATTCGTTTCTTTGCAGGACATCAAACCGAACTCCGATGGAACACTGAGGTTAAGATTCGCCTACCGCAACGTTCCAACGGGAACAACCAACCCTTTCCCTTTCAAGCTCCGGCGTCACGATTCTGCTTGGAAGGTGGTCGTGGAAGGAGAAGCACCGAAGGAGTTGCCATCTCTAAATGAATGAAATGCAAATGAGGTAAAAAGTGCGAGCGATTCTTCTCAACCGACAGCCGGCCCGCCGCTTGGCCCTGATGAACAGTTCTTTGGGCTTCGTCAACGATTCTGTGGGCTGGTGGAATCGTTTTGGGTCGAGGGTGCATGTTATCTACTAAACAACCGCCCCCCCGCCAAATCCGACAAAATATTTTTGAAATGTTGAGGGCGCCAAATGCATGGAGACCTTCGTCCTCGTCCCAAAGGGATGTGACATGAATAGCCGTGGGCAATCAGCCCACGGCACGCGGTCCAAGGAATCATTCGGCCCTTGCAGGGCCGGACAACCCCCCTTTTTATCCCGCAGGTTGCACCTGCGACTATTCACGTCCAGCCTCTCCGAGGCCTCCGAGGCCGCGCAAATTGCCTCTGTGCTTGACGAATAGCGATTCCAGATTAAGGCTAGGCGTACTAATTATCCGCCAAAACATTATGAACCAAACTTCAGACAAACAAACTTCGCGCCGGGATTTTCTCAAGACTTCTTCTGCCGCTGTGATTGGCGGGGCACTGGCTTCGCCGCTGGGCTTTCCGTCCGTCGCCACCGGTGCGCCCAACAATAAGAAGTTGAAGGTTGGCCTCATTGGCTGCGGTGGACGCGGCACCGGCGCCGCCAACCAGGCCTTGAACGCGGACGAGAATGTCGTCCTCACCGCCATGGCCGATGTTTTCGAGAACCAACTGAAGGGCAGTCTCGCCGCGCTCAAGAAGGAGATCGGCGACAAAGTTAAAGTTGCTCCCGACCATTGTTTCGTCGGGCTGGATGCCTATCAGAAGGTTATCGACAGTGGCGTGGATGTCGTGATCCTGGCGACGCCGCCGGGTTTCCGTCCGCAGCATCTCAAGGCGGCGGTGGATGCTGGCAAGCATATCTTTTCCGAGAAGCCGGTGGCGACTGACGCGCCGGGCGTTCGCTCCGTGCTTGCCTCGGTGGAGGAAGCGAAGAAGAAAAACCTCGCCCTCGTCGCCGGCTTTTGCTGGCGCTACGATTATGCGCGGCGCGAGTTTTTCAAGCGGGTGCATGATGGCGCGATCGGTGAGATCAAGGCGATTTACGCCACGTATTACACTGGCCCAGTCAAGCCGATGCCGCCCGCCAGCGCCCGCAAGGCGGGCATGAGCGACGTCGAGTGGCAGGTGCGCAACTGGTATAACTTCGTCTGGCTTTGCGGGGATGGCTTGGTCGAGCAAGCGGTTCACAGTATCGATAAGGTTGCGTGGGCCATGCACGACAAGCCGCCGCTCAAAGCCGTGGCGGTTGGCGGGCGGCAGACGCCCAATTACGAAGGCAACATCTACGACCACATGGAGGTGAACTACGAATATCCGGGTGGCGTGCGTGCGTTCGTGGGGCAGCGCCAGATCAGTGGCTGCTACAGCCAGAACGCCGATTACCTCATGGGAACGAAAGGCAACGGCATGATCGGCGTGCGTCCCAGGGTGCCGGTGGAAATTGTTGCCGAGAAAACGTGGGTTTACGAGGGGCCGAACGAGGACATGTATCAGGTGGAGCACAATGAACTCTTCGCTTCCATTCGTTCTGGCAACGTGATCAACGATGGCGTTCGCCTGGCGCACAGCACGTTGTTGGCGATCATGGGTCGCATGGCCGCTTACACGGGTCAGGAAGTCACTTGGGAAATGGCGCTGAATTCGCAGGAGCGTCTCGTGCCGGAAAAACTCGAGTGGAACGCGTCGCTCGCCATCGCGCCGATGGCCATGCCCGGGCAAACGCGGTTTGTTTGATAAGTAGTTTCGGGTGCGGGTGCAAATTCGGTGCTTACACTATGCGGCCAATGATTCCGCTGCTCGCGGTCCTGTGCGCCGCGTTGGCGTCGGACGCCTTGGGAGCCGGCCATCAAACAGTCCACACTGATCCGACCTATCTCATCGACACCTGGGAAACCGAGGACGGCTTGCCGCAAAATTCAGTGACGGCGATGGTTCAGACGCTGGACGGCTATCTCTGGTTCGGGACTTTCAAAGGGCTGGTGCGATTTGATGGAGTAACGTTCACGGTGTTCGACCGTGGTAACACCCCGCAACTACCGGACGCGGGGATTGTCAACCTGCACTTAGACCAGCGAGGTTGGCTTTGGGTCAGCACGCTCCGAGGTATGGTGGTCAGGGAAGGCCGCGAGTGGCGCAGCATAGGCACGAATGAAGGTTGGGCGGGTAATTACGTGCGGATGTTTAGCGAGCGAGCCAACGGTGACCTCCTGATGACCACGTTCGATGGTCACGTGCTGGAGTTCGTTAATGGCCGCCTTGCGGAACTGCCAGCGCCGCCGGGTGCGCCGGGGAAGGGCTATCTCGCCCACGTGGACGAAGCCGGCCAATGGTGGGTCGTTCAGAACCATTTCATCGGACGCTGGGATGGGTCACGTTGGGTGCCAACGCTTTCGAGCCCCGACGTGCCCATAAAAGAGGGTTTTCCCGTGGGTTGCGCCCCAGCCAGGGACGGGGGGTTATGGCTACTGCTTAACACTGAATTGCGCAAATACTCCCGCGGGAAAGAGGTGTCGAGGCGCCAAGTACCCAGAGACGCCGAAGGAATGTTGGGCAGCATCGCCCGCATGTTCGAGGACAGCTTCGGAAACGTGTGGATTGGCACCTTCGAGGCGGGGATGACACAGGTCCTGCCGACCGGAGGCGTGCGGCGCTGGTACGAACGGCAGGGGATGTCCTCTAAAAGTGTGCGGTTCGTCTTCGAGGACCGCGAGCGGAACCTGTGGGTGGGGACGAGCGGGGGTGGTTTGATGCGGTTCAAGCCGCGCCGATTCCGCGGTTTCGGTGAAACAAGTCTGGCTCCTATGCGCGTCGTCAACTCGGTGTGGCCGACACCGGACGGCGGTCTTTGGATCGCCACCTTCGGCGGGGGTTTGTTCCGACTGGACGAGGAAGGCAACGCCACATTGTGGCCGGATGACAGGCCCCGACCCAACGCCTTTTTCCAGACCGTCCTGACCGATCGGCAAGTCCGCACTTGGGTTGGCGTGTTTGAGGAAGGGTTGAGCGTCTTCGACCGCGAGGCCAGGCAACCTATTCCCGAAGAGCAGACTGGAGGCAAGGACGTCAAGGCGTTGTTCGAAGATTCACAGGGACGGATCTGGATCTCGGGAGGCCGGGGAATTTCAGTCTTCAGCAACGGCGTGTTTCGCGTGTTTGGCCTCGAGCAAGGGTTGCCCCTCGGTGCCGTCTGCGGCTTTGGGGAGGATCGTAACGGCAGGATCTGGGCTTCGAACCTGGAGGGGGTTTTCCGGCTGGAGCAGGAGCGCTTCATGGAGGTGCAGCCTGACGGACGCCTCCCTTTGCGCGACATCGCCTGTTTCCAGGGAGACGTTGACGGGACGATGTGGATGGGATCCCTGAGCTCGGGTTTGCTTCGTTGGAGTGAGGGATCGGTCGCCACGATCGGGGCTGAAGCCGGGCTCCCGGTCAGCAGCATTCATAGTATCTTGGAGGACGATCAAGGCTGTTTCTGGATGGCTTCCAATCGCGGAGTGGTGCGTGTTCAGCGGAAGGAACTCCAGTCGGTTGCCGACGGGGTGGCTTCGCGTTTGTCCGCTCAACTTTTCGACTTGAGCGACGGTTTGGTTAGCGTGCAATGCCCCAGCCAGCGACAGCCCGTAAGTGCTCGAGACGCGCGAGGCCGTCTGTGGTTCGCCACGTTGAAAGGAGTCGCGAGGATTGACCCGGCCCAGTTCCGGTTGAACACGAACCCACCGCCGGTGCAAATCGAGCGAATCGTTTATCGCGTGCCAGCTTCGAAGGTGAACGGAGCGCGGACTTCAGTCCACTTCAACGCTCCAAGCGAAGATACACGCGCGAATTCTTCAAATGCTTCCGGTGGCGAGGACGCCAAGCGGGCTGAAGCCCGCGCTCGTGCGCCTGTGGAGGCGTACACACAACGGGGTG
>CAZYYS010000090.1:0-17643 GCA_964651015.1 uncultured Verrucomicrobiota bacterium | reverse complement strand
AATTCACCGCGCTGACGGCGGCGGGTGTAATGAGTTTCGAGGACGGCTTGCGCGTCGTGCGGCAGCGCGGACGCTTCATGCAGGAAGCAAGCGGGGTCACCCAAGGCGGCATGGCGGCGGTTATCGGACTCGATGAAGCGCCAACGCGCGAAGCTTGCGCTGAGGCGGGCGTGGTGCTGGCAAATCTGAATTGCCCCGGCCAACTGGTGATTTCCGGCGAATCGGATAGAATTCCCAAAGCCGTTGAGCTCGCGAAAACAAAGGGCGCGAAGCGAGCGATTCCGCTACCCGTGGCCGGCGCATATCACTCCCCGCTTATGGCCAGTGTGCAGCCGAAGTTACATAACGAACTGTCGAAAGTGAAGTTGTTGCCACCTATTGTGCCCGTCGTTTCCAACGTGACGGCGCAACCACACGGTAGTCCAGAGCAGATCGGTGCGCGGCTGATCGAGCAAGTCACGTCGTCGGTGCGCTGGGAGGAGTCCATGCGCTATTTGCTATCGCAAGGGTACACGCGGTTCATTGAACTGGGGCCAGGCACGGCGTTGAGCGGTTTCATGAAACGCATCGATAAGAACGCGCAGATGTTGAACGTTGCCGACGCAGCAAGTTTGGAAGCAACGGTGAAAGCATTAAGCGCAGCAGCCAAGTAGCTCGTATCTCCCCAGGTTTTGCCGGTTTCCGATGACTTCTTGACGCAGCCCGAAACACACAACAAGCTTTGCCAGCATGAATCAACTTGAGAGCCAGATTGCCGTTGTAACCGGCTCCGGCCGCGGCATCGGACGAGCCATCGCGCTGAAATTCGCCAGCGAAGGCGCGGACGTGGTTTGCGTTTCGCGCACGGCCGAGAACTCGGAGAAAGTGGCCGTTGAAGTGCGGGCGCTGGGGCGCAAGGCCTGGGCTTACGCCGTCGATGTGGCCGATGGCACGGGTGTGACAGCAGCCGTCGAAAGTATTTTGGCGGAGTGCGGCAAAGTGGACATCCTGGTAAACAACGCCGGTGTCACGCGCGACGGATTGCTCATGCGTATGAGCGAGGAGCAATGGGACACCGTGTTGGACACGAATTTGAAGGGTGCCTTCCTGTTCACCAAGGCGTTGACCAGAGCGTTTATCAAGCAGCGTTCCGGGCGCATCATCAACATCGCGTCAGTAGTCGGATTGACGGGCAACGCCGGGCAAGCCAACTACGCCGCGAGCAAGTCGGGATTGATCGGCTTCACCAAATCGGTCGCGCAGGAACTGGCTTCACGTGGTATCACTTGCAATGCGCTGGCACCGGGATTCATTGAAACTGACATGACAGCGGCATTGAACGAACAAATGCGGGCAGAGTTGTTGAAAAAAATTCCCTTGAACAGCTTCGGTCAGGCAGAGGACATTGCCGGCGCGGCGCTGTTTTTGGCAAGTCCCGCAGCCCGTTATGTGACGGGCCAGGTCCTGACCGTCGATGGCGGCATGGTGATGTAAGTTCCCGCTGGACGGCGGGGGCGTGAATGGGTACAGAACAGGCAATGCCCGCTCATTTGCAAACAAAAGGGCCTTTAGCAGGCAGAAAAGATTTAGCGATTCGGGGCTTGACGCCTTCGGGCACGTAACATAGACAACCACCAAACTTAAAAGCGGAGACAACCCATGGCTGATAAAACTATTGAACAGCGAGTTAAAGAAATCATCGTCGAGCAGTTGGGCGTGAACGCCGACCAGGTCACGCCGGACGCCAAGTTTATCGAAGACTTGGGTGCCGATTCCCTCGATACTGTGGAATTGGTCATGGCGCTTGAGGAGGCTTTCGGCAACGAAATCCCCGACGAACAGGCGGAGAAGCTTCAAAGTGTCGGCGATGTGATCAAATACATCGAAGAGACCAAGCAAAAGTAGTTGCCGGGTTAATTGATTTCGGGGCAGTTTTCGCTGGCGCCAGCCCAAGCTGCTCCGATTTACTTTATGGCAACCAACTCGACAGACCGCAGGGTAGTGGTGACCGGCTTGGGCGTCGTCTCCTCACTGGGACAGCAAGTGGATGTCTTTTGGAGCAACTTGCTGGCCGGCCAATGCGGTATCGACAAGATCAGTTCCTTCGACGCCTCCAATTTCGACTGCCAGATCGCCGCCGAGGTAAAGGACTTCAACCCTGTTCCCGCGTTTCCGTCGCCCAAGGAAATCCGCCGCACCGATCGCTTTTCTCAATTCGGCGTCTTTGCCGCCCATCAAGCCCTTCTCGATTCGGGCATGGACCTCGACAAGCTGAATCGTGATGAAATCGGCGTGTTCATCGGTTCCGGCATTGGCGGACTGCGCACCGTTGAGGACCAGCACGAGGTCTTGTTAACCAAAGGCCCCGGTCGGCTCTCGCCATTCATGATCCCCATGCTCATTCTCAACATGGCGTCGGGGATGTTTTCCATTTATCAAAGGCTGCGCGGGCCAAACGTTGCCACCTGCTCCGCCTGCGCCACGTCCACCCATGCCATCGGCGAAGCCTGGCGTACGATCAAGATGGGCGACGCCAAGGCGATTTTTGCCGGTGGCGCCGAAGCGACCATTGTTCCCATCGGCATCGGCGGCTTCTGCGCCATGAAGGCCATGAGCACCCGCAACGACGAGCCAAAACGCGCTTCGCGGCCGTTCGACAAGGACCGCGACGGCTTTGTGATGGGCGAAGGCGCGGGGGTCCTTGTGCTGGAGGAACTCGAACATGCCAAAGCGCGCAACGCAAAGATCTATTGCGAAGTCGTTGGCTACGGAAGCACGGCTGACGCCAGCCACATCACCGCGCCGTCACCGGAAGGCGAAGGCGCGGCTCGTTGCATGAAAATGGCGCTACGCTCCGCCGGTTTGAATCCCGCCGACATTTCCTACATCAACGCCCACGGCACATCCACCCCACAAGGCGACATCTGCGAGACGCAAGCGATCAAGTCCGTCTTCGGCGAACATGCGAAGAAGCTCGCCGTCAGTTCCACGAAAGGCGCGACCGGCCACATGCTCGGCGCTGCCGGCGCGGTGGAGATGGCCGTCTGCTGCAAAGCGATCCAGACCGGCGTCGTCCCGCCGACCATCAATTACGAGAATCCGGATCCGGAATGTGATCTGGATTACGTGCCGAACACCGCCCGCGAAATGACCGTCAACGCCATCGTCAACAACTCGTTTGGCTTCGGTGGGCACAACGCGAGCATCGTGGCGAAGAGAATGACGGGTTAGCCCGTGAACTTTCTCTCGTTGATTGAGTCGAAACGCGAGGGGAAAAAACTTTCGCCCGATCAGATTCAAGGGTTCATTCGCGAGTTCATCGCCGAAAAAATCCCCGACTATCAGACGGCTGCGATGCTCATGGCCATTTACTTTCGCGGTCTGAACAAAGCCGAAACCACTGCACTCACGCTCGCCATGCGTGATTCCGGCGATGTGCTAAAATTTCCGAAAGACGATCGTCCTCTTGTGGACAAGCACTCCACTGGCGGTGTCGGTGACAAAATCTCGTTGCCGCTTGCACCGCTACTTGCATGTCTCGGCTTTCGCGTGCCGATGATTTCCGGGCGCGCCCTCGGCATCACCGGCGGCACACTCGATAAATTGGAATCCATTCCCGGTTTCACTACTTCACTGTCAATCGAACGCATCACCGAAATCGTGCAGACGGTGGGTTGTGTGATTTGCGGCCAGACGGACCGCATGGTGCCTGCGGACAAGAAGCTCTACGCCCTGCGCGATGTGACCGGCACCGTGCCCAGCATCCCGCTGATCGTTTCATCCATTCTGTCCAAGAAACTGGCCGAAAGCCTTGATGCCCTCATCCTCGACGTAAAGTTTGGCCCGGCGGCTTTCATGCAAACCAAGGAACAAGCCCACGAACTCGCTCAGGCAATGGTCGCTCTCGGTAACGAATGTGGGGTCAACACTCGCGCGCTGCTCACGGCCAAGTACACACCGCTCGGGCGGGCCTCCGGCAACTGGCTTGAAGTCAAGGAGAGCGTGGCGTGCCTCGATTCGCACAGCGGCAGGATGTCTCGACGACAAGATGATGTTCACTCCCTCGTCGTCGCTTGCGCTGCTCATCTCTTGGTTCAAACCGGCAAAGCTGAATCCCTCGGCAGCGCGCTCACGCAAGCGCAGGAATGTCTGGCCTCCGGTGCCCCTCGCAGGAAGTGGGACGAGATGCTGGCGGCGCAAGGTGCCAACTTGGAGACTTTCAATCGCAGACTGGAACTCGACCACACCGCCCCAGCCGTGAAAGAACTGAAAGCGACGAGGGCGGGATTTGTATCCCGATGCGACGCACGAATCATTGGAGAAATGATTCGGGATTTTGGCGGAGGTCGCCTGACGAAGGAATCCATCATCAATCACGAAGTGGGCGTGGATCATCTCGCCAAGCCGGGCGAGGAAGTGACGGCGGGTTCGATCCTCGCTCGGGTCCATGTTGCCGACAAAACGCAAGTTGACGCCGCGCTCAACCGTTTGCAAACGGCGTTTGAGATTTCCGATCAGCCACCAGACTTGCCGCCCTTGATTCAAGACACGATTCTACCGTGAGAAGAATCCAATCATTCTAATGACGCTCAAACAGATTTGGTATCAGCCAACGACCTTCGAACCACTTTGAACTTTGAATTCCAAAACCGGCCCGTTAGCTTTTGAAACCGATTTGAAATATGAAAACTCCCGTTGTTCTGAAACCGAAGCACGTTTATCTCGTAGCCAATGGCGATCTGCGTCTGTCCGCCAACCAGAAGTGCTGGCCAGCCCAGGCCGCGATGGAATCCGCCATTGCGAAAGCGTTGAAGGCGGAAGGATGGACGGTCGTTCGTGCCCATCCCTTTGACAAGAACAAACGCCACGGCTTCATCGACTCGCAGAAGGAAGGCATTCAAGTTTTTCGCAAGCTTGACCCATACGCGCCGTTGATTGTCGCCGAGTGCGTCTGGCAATACAGCCAGCACGTGCTGCCCAGTCTGTCCACGCATCGCGGCCCGATCCTGACTGTTGCCAACTGGAGCGGCACCTGGCCGGGGCTGGTCGGCATGTTGAACCTGAATGCGTCGCTGACCAAAATGGACGTACGTTACAGCACGATTTGGAGCGAAAAATTCACGGACAGTTTTTTCAAGGACGGTTTGCGCCAGTGGTTGAATCATGGGGTCATCACACACGATCAAAGTCATGTAACGGATCTGGCACTCCTCAAACAGCCGCCCGCCGATGAGCAGTTCGGCCGGCGCTTTGCACGTGATTTGAAAAGACAGAAGGCGATCATGGGCGTCTTCGATGAAGGGTGCATGGGGATGCACAACGCTATCATTCCCGACGAACTGCTTAATCCCACCGGCTTGTTCAAGGAACGCCTGAGCCAGTCGGCGTTGTACGCCGCTACACGCGAAGTAACGGACGCCGAAGCGCATGGCGTTTATGATTGGCTGAGGCGGAAGGGAATGAAATTCGTCCTGGGGCGTGATGAAGAGACGGAGCTGACGGAACAGCAAGTCCTGCTGCAATGCAAGATGTACATTGCCGCCGTTCGCATCGCCGACGAGTTTGGTTGCGCGACAATCGGCATTCAATACCAGCAAGGTCTGAAAGACCTCACACCCGCGAGCGACCTCGTGGAAGGTTTGTTGAACAACGTGGACCGTCCGCCGGTGAAGTGCGCAAGGACGGGACGCGTGCTATTCGCTGGGGAAGCTTTACCACATTTCAACGAAGTGGATGAGTGCGCCGGATTGGACGGCCTCGTGACATATCACCTTTGGCGCGAATTGGGGTTTGCGCCAGAAAACACGCTGCATGATTTGCGTTGGGGACAACACTTCAAAGGCGACGGCGTGAACGATTACGTTTGGGTATTTCTCATCTCCGGCGCTGCGCCGCCAGCGCATTTCATCGGTGGTTACAGAGGCGCCAGCAGTGAGCGCCAACCGCCAATGTATTTCCGGCTCGGCGGCGGCACGTTGAAAGGAATTTCAAAACCGGGCCACATTGTCTGGAGTCGCGTCTTTGTCATGAACGGCAAGCTGCATTGCGATCTTGGCACCGCCAACGTCGTTTCACTGCCACAGAGTGAAACGGAGCGGCGTTGGCGCGAAACGACGCCGCAATGGCCGATCATGCACGCTGTGCTCGACGGTGTTACGCGCGACCAGATGATGGCCCGCCACAAATCCAACCACATCCAGGTCGTTTATGCGCCGAATGAAAGGCAAGCCCATCGCGCCCTTCGCGTCAAGGCCGCTGCGCTCGCGGAATTGGGACTGGAAGTGCACCTGTGCGGCAATTTCCGGTTGCGCTGATTTCGATGAGTAACGGAAAAATAGCCGAGTTGATCAAATTATCCCGTGAGATCGGAAGGGAAGATCGGCAAATGGCCATTTTGGGCGAGGGCAACACTTCCATAAAACTCGACGAGGACCATTTCGCAGTAAAAGCCAGTGGTTCATGTCTCGCCACATTAACAGAGGCCGACGTGACGGTGTGCGAAACGAAACCACTCCTGGCGTTGATGGAGAAGAAGTCCATTTCGGACGCGGAGACAGATCAAACCCTGCTGGATTCGCGAGCGGGTGGGGTTGGCAAGAAGCCGAGCGTCGAGGCGATGTTCCATGCATGGCTCCTTCAATTGACGGGAGTGGATTGTGTTGGTCACTGCCATCCAGTTGCGGCGAATCAGATTCTTTGTTCGCCGCGCGCACACGATTTTGCCCAGCGCCGGATGTTCCCGGATGAAATTGTGGGTTGCGGCGCAGCGTCGGTTTTTGTGCCGTACGTCGATCCTGGTTTGCCGCTCGCCCGTGAAATCCGAGAACGCACCAACGCTTTCATCAAAGAGAACGGTTTTATGCCACGGCTGATCCTGCTCCAGAATCACGGCATCATCGCACTCGGGTCGACCGCCAATTCCGTACTAGCGTGCCTGCTCATGGCCACGAAGGCCGCGGCCATTTTCGCTGGCGCTGCCGCCATGGGTGGTCCGCATTTTCTGCCAACGCAACAGGTCGAGCGGATTGCCGGAAGGCCTGATGAAGCGTATCGACAACGGCAGTTGAAGATCTAACTCATGACGACATATCACCTGGCTTGTGATTTGGGCGCTGAGAGCGGGCGATTGATATTGGGAACTCTCGCCGCCGGGAAACTCAAACTTGAGGAGATTCATCGCTTCCCGAACACACCGGTCAGGACAGGGGAATCGTTGCATTGGAACATCCGAGCACTTTGCGATGAACTGAAAGTAGGGCTAAAAAAAGCGGCGGCTCGCAAGCTTCCCATCGCAAGCATCAGTTGTGACGCATGGGGCGTGGATTATTTGCTGTTCGCGGCGGACGGCTCGCTGATGTCGCCGACCTTTCACTACCGCGATCCGCGCAATCCGCGCGTGGTGGACAAGGTTCACAAGCTGGTTCCGTGGGAAGCCATTTTTGCGGAGACGGGAATCCAGTTCATGCCCTTCAACACGCTCTACCAGTTGGCTGCTGAATCGCCGGAGCGACTCGCCCAAGCCGACAAATTCCTGCTCGTCGGCGACGGTATGAATTATTTGCTTTCAAATGTGGCACGGACCGAAGAATCGATGGCCAGCACGACGCAGCTTTACGATCCAAGCAAGAAAACGTGGTCAAAGAAATTGATCCGTGCGTTGGGCTTTCCGGAAGAGTTATTTTCTTCCGTTGTTCCTTCGGGCACGCGGCTTGGGCCGCTGAAGCGCGAAGTGGCGGAGGAAGCCGGACTCACAACGACTGAAGTCATCGCTTCTTGCTCGCATGACACGGGCGCAGCCGTCGCCGCTGTTCCGGCTGCCGGTGAAAACTGGGCGTATATCAGTTCCGGCACGTGGTCGTTAATGGGGGTTGAATTGCCGGAACCCATAATCAATGACCGTTGCCGCGAACTGAATTTCACGAACGAGGTTGGTTACGGTGGGACGATCCGTCTATTGAAAAATATCAACGGACTTTGGACCGTGCAAGAGTGCCGGAGGGACTGGGCCAGCCGAGGTCAGGAATACGACTACGCGACGTTGACTCAACTGGCTGCGTCAGCGCCTGAGTTTATTTCACTCCTGAATCCTACCGACTCGCGCTTCCTGAGTCCTGGCGACATGCCGGCAAAAATCGAGGCGTTCTGTCGTGAAACCGCTCAACCTGTTCCGGCGTCCCGGGGTGCATTTATTCGGTGTGCGTTGGAAAGTCTGGCGCTGCTGTATCGCCGCACGCTCAACCAACTTGAGGAAGTGCTCGGTTACCGGATCGAAACCGTGCACATTGTTGGCGGCGGCGCCAAAAACGATTTGCTAAATCAATTCACGGCGAACGCGGTTCAATTACCAGTGCTGGCTGGCCCGGTGGAGGCGACCGCCGCCGGCAACGTGCTCGTTCAGGCCATTGCGCTCGGCGAACTACCCTCGCTTGATGCGGCGCGCCAGGTCGTGCGAAATTCATTTCCGTTGGACAAGTTCCAACCGCGAGACAAATCCGCGTGGGATGCAGCCTTGTTGCGTTTTGAAATATTCTTCCGGACGTAACCTTGGAGGAAGCATATTTCCGAAGGCGACTGTGCCTTGCCTCAAATCGTCGGTTTTGCAAGACTCGCCAGCCATGAACCTTTCGGCCTCCCATTCTGCAAAGACGAAACAGTTCGTCATCGGCATCGATTTCGGCACGCTGTCCGGTCGCGCCCTGCTGGTTGATGTTAACACGGGCGAGGAAGTCGCGTCGGCAGTTTACGAATACGCAAACGGTGTCATCGAAACGGCGTTGCCGGGCGACAAGAAACGTCTGCCCCCGGATACAGCACTGCAGGATCCGGCGGATTACCTAAAGGTGCTGTCGGTCGCCGTTCCCAAAGTGCTGCGCGAGGCAAGGGTGAAGCCGGAACAAATCCTCGGCCTGGGCACGGATTTCACTTGCTGCACCGTCTTGCCGACCAGGTCCGATGGCACCCCGTTGTGTTCCGACAAAAAGTGGCGCAAAAACCCGCACGCCTGGGTGAAACTGTGGAAGCATCATGCAGCGCAGCCGGAAGCCAATTTCATCAATGAGATTGGGCGCCAGAGAAACGAACCATTTCTCACGACCTATGGCGGCAAATATTCCAGCGAATGGTTTTTCTCGAAGTTGCTGGAAACGGTAAACCACGCGCCGGAAGTTTATGATGCCGCGGACCGATTTATCGAGGCGGGCGATTGGATCGTCTGGCAATTGTGCGGCGTGGAGCGGCGCTGCGTGTCCGCCGCTGGTTTCAAAGCGATGTGGGTTTACCCGGACGGTAACGGAAATTGGACCTATCCTGGCGCGGGTTTTTTCCAAACGTTGCATCCAAAACTGGGGAACGTGGTTGCCGAAAAACTCGGAACGAAATTTTATCCGCTTGGCAGCAAAGCCGGTGGCTTGACCGCTGCGATGGCGAAGGTGACTGGATTGAGGGAAGGCACGCCTGTGGCTGTGGGCAACATCGACGCCCATGTGGCGGTGCCGGCTTGCACGGTGACCACGCCCGGCAAACTGGTGATGATCATGGGCACTTCCACGTGTCACTTGTTGATCAGCGAGATGCGCCACGAGGTTGAAGGCATGTGTGGGATGGTGAAGGACGGGGTCGTTCCGGGCTTTTGGGGTTATGAAGCGGGACAGGCGGGCGTTGGTGATTTGTTCGCGTGGTACAT
The DNA here is from genome assembly GCA_964651015.1 of uncultured Verrucomicrobiota bacterium. Classification (GTDB taxonomy): domain Bacteria; phylum Verrucomicrobiota; class Verrucomicrobiia; order Limisphaerales; family PALSA-1396; genus CAZYYS01. The sequence continues at coordinate 7,982 of CAZYYS010000090.1, read as the reverse complement.
GCGAGACGGTGTCCCGGCTTACGTACAGGCTCAGGCTAGAAAATCGGGCTCAAGTGTTTACGAACTTTTGGAAAAACAGGCGAAGGCGCTTAAGCCGGGCGCAAGCGGATTGCTGGCGCTGGATTGGTGGAACGGAAATCGTTCGGTGCTCGTGGACGCGGATCTGACGGGCTTGTTGATTGGCGCGACCTTGGCCACCAAGCCGCACGAGATTTATCGTGCGCTGATGGAAGCGACGGCCTTTGGCACACGCAAGATCATTGAGGCTTTCACCAACAAGGGCGTCGCTATCGATGAACTTTATGCTTGCGGTGGTTTGGCGCAAAGGAACCCGTTACTCATGCAGATTTATTCCGATGTGACCGGGCGACCGATCAAGGTCGCCGAATCGGAACAAACCTGCGCATTGGGCGCGGCGATGCAAGCGGCTGTTGCTGCCGGAGCATATCCGCAGATTCATGCCGCCGCCTTAAAAATGGCCCGCGTGCAGAAGAAAAGTTATCAACCTAATTTTGAAACCAAGCCGGTTTACGATCAACTCTATCGGGAATATTCGAGGTTGCATGATTTATTTGGACGCGATTCCGGCAGTACGATGAAGGTGTTGAAGCGGCTCAAACTCGAAACGTTGAACTGAAAGGAAACTGGCTGCATAATGCTCATACGGCCCGCCACCCGCGCAGACCTCCCCGGCATCCTGGCGATTTATAACGAGGCCGTGCTCAACACGACAGCGTCTTATGATTACGAGCCGCACACGCTGGAGCATCGCAGGGCGTGGTTTGAAGACCATGAGAAAAATAATTATCCGATCTTTGTTGCAGTGAACAATCAAGACCAAGTCATGGGTTGGTCGGCATTGAACCGTTTCCATGATCGCGCGGGTTATCGGTTCACAGCGGAAAACTCCGTTTACGTCGCCGCTGACCAACGCGGAAACGGGATCGGATCGATGCTGATGCCGCCGTTAATCGACAGCGCGAAGACACGCGGCCTGCGTGCGATAATGGCGCTCATTGATGCCAATAACGAACCGAGCATCCGCCTTCATTCCCGGTTCGGGTTCGAGCGTGTGGGGTTATTGAAGCAGGTCGGCTACAAGTTTGATCGCTGGCTGGACGTGATTTATATGGAGCGGCTGCTTTAAGCGGGTGAAAAAATCAGCCAGCGGGAGCCATCTCTGCCTTAATGCGGCCTATGCCTTGTCGCGAGCGGTGACGGGAGCACGACGACTATTGGCGAATCGGTTTCCAGCTGATGGCGAGATCGCGCGAAGTTTCGCTATAATAGGAGGCAAGTGTTTCAACACGTAGTCCACGTCCTCATCCGTGTTGTATAATCCCAAACTGAACCGAACACTTCCGCGCGCGCGTTCAGCACTCAGCCCCATCGCGGTCAAAACGTGCGAGGGGTCGAGCGAACCTGTTGTACATGCGGAACCGCTGGAGGCGCAAACTCCGACCTGGTCGAGCAACATTAGAATGGCCTCAGCCTCGATGGCGTCGAAAGCAATGTTGCTGGTGTTGGGAAGGCGAGGTTCCTTGGCGCCGTTGCGGACGGTGTCTGAGATTGTGCTCAGGATGCCATTTTCCAAACGGTCACGCAGCGCCCGGACACGGGTATTTTCATCATTGAATCTGGACAGGGCCAGTTCGGCAGCACGACCAAAGGCAACGATATTCGCCACGTTCTCCGTGCCTCCCCTCCGGCCGCTCTCCTGACCTCCACCAATAATGTACGGCAGATATTTTGTCCGGCCCCTGACGTAGAGCAGGCCAATGCCCTTCGGCGCATGCAACTTGTGCGCAGACAGTGAAAGCAAATCCACGCCGATCCCCTCGACGTCGATCTTCAATTTTCCCGGAGCTTGGACGGCATCCGTGTGGCACAAGGCACTTTTGCTTCGGCAGATGGCAGCAATCTCTTCCATCGGGAAAATGACTCCCGTTTCGTTGTTCGCCCACATCACCGAGACAATCGCAGTATCTGGTCGGATAGACTTCTCCAAGAGGTGGAGGTCCAGTCCTCCGTCTGATTCAACCGGCAGAAACGTCATCTCGTACCCGCGCTTCTTTAGAGCTTCACAGAATTTGATGTTGGAAGAATGCTCGACCGCAGTCGTGAGAATATGTCGCTTTTCGGGGTGAGCAATCAATGCGCTGTGAATTGCCGAGTTGTTGCTTTCCGTGCCGCAACTGGTGAAGATTATTTCCCGTGGGTCGGCATTAATGAGTGTAGCGACCTTGACACGTGCTTCATCCAAGTGTTTGGTCAACTTATTGCCGAAGGCGTAAACACTCGAAGGATTACCCCAGTAATCGCTCAAGAATGGTAACATCGCCTCCAATACCTCTGGAGCGATTTGAGTGGTGGCGTTATTGTCGAAGTAAAATGTTTTCTGCTGTGTCATTCTGAACCGATTTTATGCCTGCGCGCATCCGGCAGCCCTGTCGCCGTGACAGCAGACGCAAGCAATCATATTTGGCTGTGAGCGTCCTTGCGGTAAAGCATTTTCATCTTGGCGTTCGATCGGGATCTGCAAAAAGCTGTTGACATGGAAAGAATCAGCAACATAATATTAATAAGTTTAGCAACTAACTTATGATTAATAACGCACCGCAAACAAAGGTTACGCATAACGAGATACTCAAGAAAGCCAATCCGACGTTGGCCGGAACGATCGCTCAGACCCTTGCGGATGCGTCAACGGATCGTTTTTCTGAGGATGACGTCCAATTTCTTAAATTTCACGGGATTTATCAGCAAGATGACCGGGACCTGCGTAAGGTGGGAAAGAAGTTCATGTTCATGGTGCGTGGCCGATTACCTGGCGGAGTCGTGTCGCCCGCTTTGTACCTCGTGTTTGACCGCTTATCAGCCGATTACGCTGACAATTCTTTGCGGATTACGTCGCGTCAGGGCTTTCAATTCCACGGTGTCGTTAAGAGTGGTTTGGGAAAACTCATGAAGGGAATCAATGATGCTTTGGCTACAACGCTGGCCGCCTGCGGCGACGTGAATCGGAATGTGATGGCGCCACCGACCCCCGCGACGAGTCTTTTAGTCGAGCAAGTTCAGGAGGACGCCCGTAGAATCTCTCAAGCGCTGTTGCCCGTCACACGCGCCTACCATCAAATCTGGGTAGACGGTGTCAAACTAAACCTGACAGACAAATCATCGGAAAACTTTGTGGACCCGCTGTACGGAAAGACCTATCTACCGCGCAAATTCAAGACCGCGTTCGCGATTCCACCATTGAACGATGTTGATGTATTCACAAACTGCCTTGGATTTATTGGCATCGGCGAAGCCGACAAACTTCAGGGTTACAATCTTCTTGCTGGCGGCGGCCTTGGTATGAGTCACGGCAACAAGGAAACCTTTCCTCGCATGGCCGACATCATCGGTTTCATCAAGCCGGAACAGATTGAACAAGTGGCGAAAGCAGTCGTCACGATCCATCGAGATTGGGGCGACCGTACCAACCGCAAACATGCTCGTCTCAAATACGTGCTCGAAGATCACGGGGTCGAATGGTTTCGCAACGAGGTCGAGCAACGCGCCGGTTTGCAACTTGAGCCAGCACGCCCCTTCAAATTTGCGAAACAGGGCGATCTCTTCGGCTGGCATCAGAAAACTGATGGGAATTATTTCCTTGGATTGTATGTGGAAACGGGCCGCGTTAAAGATACCGACAAGTATCAGCTCAAAACCGCACTGCGCAAAGTAGTCGAGGAATTTCAACCTGAAATCCGCCTGACTCCATCTCAGAATTTGATTCTTAACAATGTGATGCCGGACCACCGCGTCGCCATCACGCAAATTCTGGCTGACCACGGTATCCCCGTTGATAACCAGGCCACGGTCGTGCGCCGCGCATCGATGGCCTGCCCGGCGTTACCAACGTGCGGACTCGCACTTGGGGAGGCCGAGCGATACCTTCCGGAATTGCTGACTGGAATTGAGCAACTGCTGGCTGAACTCAATTTGAGGGACGAAGAAATCGTCATTCGCATGACGGGTTGTCCTAATGGTTGTGCGCGTCCTTACATGGCAGAAATTGGATTCGTCGGCAAGGCACCAAACAAATATCAGATTTATTTGGGTGGCAACGAATCGAGCACCCGGCTTAATCGCCTCTATCGAGATACGGTCAAAGGTGAAGATATCATTAGCGAATTGCGCCCGGTTTTCACCCGCTTCGTTCAGGAGCGTGTTGGCCAAGAGCGTTTTGGGGACTGGTGCGATCGGGTGTTGTTGAAGGAAACTGCCATCGCACAGAATTAATTCGAGTGCGGCGACTTCTGCCGAGCTTGACCTTTAACCTATGCTGACATCCACCGAACTCCGTTCGCTTGACCAGCGCTTCGATCATTTACCCACGGAAGAAGTTCTTGCGTGGGCATCGCAACGCTTTGCCTCGCGCGCGGCCATCGGCACCAGCTTTCAGGGCGCCGGGTTGGTGATGATGCATTTGGCAAAAAAAAACAATCTGAGCTTTCCTGTCTTCACGCTGGATACCGGTCTGCTCTTTCGAGAAACGCTCGATTTGCAGAAAAGACTGGAGGATTTCTTTGGTTATCGAATTGAGTCACTTGTGCCGGATCTGACGGTTGAACAGCAAGCCGAAGCCCAGGGGCCTGAGCTTTGGAAACGTGATCCTGATCTTTGTTGCACGATGCGGAAGGTCCTGCCACTGCAAGCCAGACTGGCCGAACTCGATTGCTGGATCACCGGGTTGCGACGACAACAATCGGACGCCCGTGCCAAGATTGGCATCATTGAGGTGTACGTTTTTGACGAGGCCGGACGTGACATCGTCAAACTCAATCCGATGGCCAACTGGTCGCGTGAAGCTGTTTGGGATTACATTCGCGATCACAAAATCCCCTACAATCCGCTGCACGACCAGGGGTATCGTTCAATTGGTTGCTGGCCTTGCACACGCCAGTCAGCCAATGGCGAGAACGAACGTGCCGGTCGTTGGACTGGTTTCAACAAAGTCGAGTGTGGTATTCATACATTCATGTCAAAGAAAATTGATTTTCAAATCTGAACGAATTCCACATTGCGCACAACCGCGAAATCTTAACCATGGATTATCTCTCCAAACTCGAAAATCAGAGCATCTACATCATGCGCGAGGCGTTCAACAAGTTCGAACACCTCGCCATGCTTTGGAGCATCGGTAAGGACTCCACCGTGCTCCTTTGGCTCGCGCGCAAGGCGTTCTTCGGCCACGTCCCGTTCCCGCTGGTTCATGTCGATACGACCTACAAGATTCCGTCAATGATCGAATACCGGGACAAGCTGGTGCGAGATTGGAAGCTCCAACTCGTTGTCGGAAAGAATGAGGAAGTCCTCAAACGCGGTGACACTTATCCGAACGGCAAAGCCACCCGCGTCGAGTGTTGCGGCACGCTCAAGAAAGACGCACTCAAAGCAGTGCTTGAAAGACACAATTACACCGGCGTCATCGTCGGCGTTCGCCGCGATGAAGAACCGACGCGCGCCAAGGAACGTTACTTCAGCCCGCGCGACAAAAACATGGAATGGAATGTGGAAGACCAGCCACCGGAATTATGGGATCAATTCAAAACCGATTTTGCCAAAGGCACGCACATCCGCATACACCCGTTGCTGCACTGGACCGAGTTGAATATCTGGGAATACATCGAGCGTGAAAACATGCCCATCATTCCGCTTTACTTCGCCGACAGCAAAGGTGAGCGCTATCGCTCCATCGGTTGTTATCCTTGCACCTTTCCGATCAAATCGAACGCGAAAAACGTCAGAGAAATCATCGAGGAACTGCGCGTCACCAAAACTCCAGAACGTGCTGGCCGCGCGCAGGACAAGGAGAGCGAAGACGCTTTCGAGAAACTGCGTCGGGATGGTTACATGTAAAACTCTGATTCCAACCCATGCTCAACTCTCAATCCGCTCCCAGCGAGCAACTCAAAATCGTCATCGTCGGTCACGTCGATCATGGTAAATCAACTTTCGTCGGTCGGCTCTTCCATGACACCGGCTCGCTTCCCGAAGGCAAACTTGAACAACTCCAGAAAGTCGCCGAGCGACGCGGCGTGCCGTTCGAATGGGCGAACCTCATGGACGCGCTCCAGTCCGAGCGCGACCAGAACATCACCATCGACACGGCGCAAATCTGGTTTCACACGCAGAAGCGCCAATACGTCATCATCGACGCACCCGGCCACAAGGAATTCCTGAAAAACATGATCACCGGCGCTGCTAACGCCGAAGCCGCGTTGCTTCTCATCGACGCCCACGAAGGTGTTCAGGAAAACTCTCGCCGCCACGGTTATCTCTTGAATCTGCTTGGCATCCGCCAAATCGCCGTGCTCGTGAACAAGATGGATTTGGAGAATTACAGCGAAGCCAGATTCAAGCAGATCGAGACCGAGTATCGCGAGTACCTTCAAAACATCGGCGTCGAACCAAAAGTCTTCATTCCCATCGCCGCCAAGCATGGCGACAACATCGCGTCGTTGAGCAAGAACATGCCGTGGTGGAGCGGGCCGACCGTCTTGCAAACACTGGACGAATTCAAAGTCACCGACCAGCCCGACAATCAGCCGCTGCGCTTTCCGATTCAGGATGTCTATCGTTTCGACGACCGCCGCATTCTCGCCGGACGTGTCGAAGCTGGCAGCATCAAGGTCGGCGACAAACTCATTTTCGCGCCCAGCAACAAGACGAGCACTGTCAAAACCATCGAACGCTGGAACTCTCCGGTCAGCAATTCCGCCAGCGTCGGCGAATCCATCGGTATCACGCTCACGGAACAAATCTTTGTAGAGCGCGGTGCCATGGCGGCTCTGGAAACAGCGCCGCCGTATGAACTGACCCGCTTTGGCGCCCGTCTTTTCTGGCTGGGCCGCGCGCCATTCGTCAAAGGAAAGACCTATAAGCTCAAGCTGGCCACGCAGGAAATGGATTGCGAAATCGATTCGATCGAAAAGGTTATCGACGCCTCGACGCTCGAAGCACTTCCGCGCACGAGCGAAAACAGTTTTGTCGGTCGCCACGAAGTTGGGGAGTTGACCTTGCGCACCAAACGCCCCGTCGCGTTCGATGCCCATTCGGAGATTGTGCCGACGGGGCGGTTCGTGATCGTCGATGGCTTTGAAGTTTCCGGCGGTGGCATCATCGCCGACGGCAATTACCCGCGCCGCACGGCGGACTCCCTGCACAAGAGCCACAACATCTACTGGAGTCGTGGCAAAGTGACCGCACGACAGCGGGCCATGCGCAATAAACACTCGGGGTGTGTCATCTGGCTCACGGGACTGTCGGGCTCCGGCAAATCGAGCATTGCCACCGAATTGGAGCGCGAGTTATTCAATCTCGGCCAGCACGCTTATGTCCTTGACGGTGACAACATGCGGCATGGGCTTTGCTCAGACCTCGGCTTTTCGCCGGCGGATCGCAAGGAAAACATCAGGCGCGTCGGGCAAGTGGCCAGATTGTTTGCTGACGCGGGTATCATTTGCATCACCGCGTTCATTTCCCCGTATCGTTCCGACCGCGACCTGGCCCGCCAGATCATGAAGGGAGGGCGGTTCATTGAGGTTTATGTGAATGCGCCAGTCGAAATCTGCGAGCAACGCGATCCCAAAGGTCTTTACGCCAAAGCACGCGCCAACGAGATCAAGAATTTTACCGGTGTCTCCGCCCCCTACGAAGCGCCGACCAACCCCGAAATCGAATTGCACACGGACAAACTGACCATCCCTGAATCCGTTGCCCGGATTGTTGAGTTTCTGCAGGTGCAGGACGAAGATACAATGGTTTCAATCTAATTCACCTTTAACAGCCACACTTCGCTGACGCGCGATTGCTGGCGCCAGTTGAGGTGGGCTTCGTCCGGAAGCGGATCGAAGGTCAATGTTAATTTGCCGTCCGTGAGCAATTCGGCGGGCACGGGAAACTCTTTGAACTCACCGATGGCTTTGCCACAA
>CAZYYS010000089.1:0-17687 GCA_964651015.1 uncultured Verrucomicrobiota bacterium | reverse complement strand
CCCGTCCGGTTCGGAGGGAGGGGTGGCGCCAACACGCCATCCCTACCCCTATCGGAGCGCGGGTCTGTGACCCGCAGTGCTTTGAATCCGGAAATAAATTTCGGCAACCGTTCCAGTTCAGACTCGTGTTGCGTGTTCATCGTTCATGCCTTTGTTTGCGCGTTTTGAATGAAGCGCTCTCGCTGCGCGAGCGGTATGCCGGATTCGACTCCCGCCGCGTGAAGAAGTCAACTGTGCAAAATCACCAACGCAGGCTTGCGATCTAAAGGCGGGTCGCTGCCGGATTCGCCGCGGGAATCCCCGGCAAAACCGGCGCTTGACGCTCGCTGCGCGGGGGAATAATCCTGTCGTATGCTCACGAATGCGAACCATCGTTCCGTAACTTCTTTGGCGCCAAAAAAGAGATTTTGTGCCAGTTTGTGTCGAGCGTGAGAACCCCTAAAAAGTGTATCCATTGAGCGGTTGGGGCAATATGAAATACCCGATAAGTATGATACGACGCCCGCCCTCACCCCGGCCCCTCTCCCCCAGGAGAGCGAGATGCTTTCGCCGCTCAGGTGAGGGTCGTGAAGCCGAACTACTTCAAAGCACTTCCAAGCAATGGCCAATGGGCGACTACTCTTTCCTACCCGTGAACCGGAGCGCGGCTGTCCCAGCCGCCGCGCGCCGAGTTGCAAACCAGCGCAACGGGATAACTCGGACGGGACCGTTTCATTTTCACCTGCTGCGGCTGGGACAGCTGCGCTCCGCCCGTTCAGGGAAACAAATCGCGGCGTTTCATAGGCCGTGGAATCTCTCCCCGGAGGTGAGGGCAAGTGTTAAACCACTCCCGCTTTTCTTCGGCGAGTTACGCACCGAATACGTCAAGGGACCTTTTGAGTATGGCCGGGACATTCCTTGTTACGCAGGAGGCTGAGATGATTCACGCGCTTTCTTTGCTCAGGCCTCTGTCCCTGGTCCTGGTGTTGGGAGCGGCGGGACAAGCTTCCGCTTTGGCTGACGACTCTGGGAAAGCAAGGGAGAACGTTTCTGCGGAGGTGACCACAACCCGGCCCGCCGTAACTCAGCATGACGTCGTGCCAGTTTTGCTTCTGCGCTGCACGGTCTGTCACGGCGCGCGCAAACAGGAAGGCGAACTGGATTTGCGCAGTCGCGCGTCCATGGTGCGCGGCGGCAAGTCCGGCCCGGCCTTTGTGCTTGGCAAACCGGATGAAAGTCTGATGCTCAAACGCATTCGTTCGGGAGAGTGTCCTCCTCAACCGCGCTTGGTCGAAGCCATGGTGAAACCCATGGAGGCCGATGAGGTCGGCAAACTCACCCGTTGGATTGCGCTTGGAGCACCGGAAGTTCCGGATGAGCCTGATGTTGGGGGCACACTCGCTGATCCACTCATCCGCAAAGAAGATCGGGAGTTCTGGTCTTTTCGTCCGCCTCAGCGAGGGACGATTCCCCGGGTAGCTCGTTCAGACCAGGTGCATAATCCGATTGATGCCTTCGTGCTCCAAAAGTTGGAGGAGAAAAGTTTGTCGCTATCGCCGGAGGCGGACCGGCTCACGCTGCTGCGCCGGGCCTCGTATGATTTGACGGGTCTGCCGCCGGAGCCGGCTGAGGCCGAAGTCTTCCTTGGAGACAAAAGTCCCGACGCCTACTCCAGGCTGATTGACCGGTTGCTCGCATCGCCACGTTACGGCGAGCGTTGGGGAAGACATTGGCTCGATGTGGCAGGCTATGCTGATTGCGAGGGACGGCGCGAGCAGCACCTTCCCCGACCGTTCGCCTGGCGCTACCGCGATTATGTGATTCGTTCGTTCAATGCGGACAAACCGTATGATCGCTTTTTGCTGGAACAACTGGCGGGCGACGAATTGAAAGACTACGAGCGCGCGCCGGAAATCACGCAAGAGATCGAAGACAATCTGGTTGCCACGGGTTTCCTGCGCATGGCGCCCGACCCGACGTGGGCGAACCTGACCGGTTTCGTCCCTGATCGGCTTGAAGTCATGGGTGATGCGATCGATGTCCTCGGCTCCGGCGTGATGGGGCTGACGTTCAAGTGCGCCCGTTGCCACACTCACAAATTCGATCCAATTCCGCAACGCGACTACTTCCGCCTGCTGGCCATCTTCAAAGGCGCCTACGACGAACACGACTGGCTCAAACCGGAACTCAACGGATTCGGCGGTGCCGTCAGCGCCGGGCTTGGCGAACGCTACCTGCCGTATGTCACCACCGCCGAGCGGCAGCGTTGGCAAAAGCATAACGCAAAGATTCAAGAGACAGTGGACGCGCTGAAAGCCGCTCCCCAAACGACCAACACCGATAAACAAATCAAAGAACTCGAAGCCAATCGATTACCCGAACCACGCATCATGGCACTTTGGGATCGCGGCGAATCTTCTCAGACTTATCTCTATCGGCGCGGCGACTACGCGAAGCCTGGTGTGCCCGTGCAGCCCGGAGTACCCGCCGTATTGGCCGATGGCCAGACACCGTTTAAGGCCAAGCCGCCCTGGCCCGATGCGAAATCAACCGGCCGGCGTCTCGCCTTTGCCCGCTGGCTCACTGGATCCGAAAGTCCGTTGACGGCGCGGGTCATGGTCAATCGAATCTGGAAACAACACTTCGGTCAGGGCGTGGTCCGCAGCCTCGGCAATTTCGGAAAGATGGGCGAAGGGCCGACGCATCCTGAACTGCTCGACTGGCTGGCTCGTGAATTTGTCCGACAAGGTTGGAGCATTAAATCGATGCATCGCTTGATGATGACATCAAATACATACCGGCAAACTTCAACGGTCACGCCACGACAGGAACAGCTCGATCCAGGCAACCGTCTGCTATCGCGGATGCCGCTGCGACGGATGGAAGCAGAGGAGTTACGCGATTCGTTGCTGTGGGCCGCCGGTCAGCTCGATGAGACTCGTTTTGGTCCCGCCGAGCCCGTCAAAGTCCGCCCGGACGGATTGGTTTCGTCAGGAAAGCGACGCAGCATCTATGTCCAGCAACTGCGCAAGCAACCGCCATCTTTGCTGGAAAGCTTCGACTTGCCTGCGATGAATCCGAATTGCTTGCAGCGGAGCGAATCTTTGGTTGCACCACAAGCCCTGTATCTTCTCAATGACACAGCGGTACGAGAAATGGCCGCGCAGTTTGCGGATCGCGTGCTTCAGGTCGCCAGTGATGAACCCGCCCAGCAGGTGCAACGAGTTTATTGGACAACACTGAGCCGGCCTCCCAGCGCGGAAGAACAAGAAGCGTGTCTGCAAATGTTGACAAGGTTGACGGAGCAATGGACCAAGGAATTTATGTCTTCGGGCAAGCAATCGGAGACAGAAGCGACACGAAAGGCGTTGACGACCCTCTGCCACACGGTCATCAATTCAGCCGTGTTTCTGTATATTGATTGAGGTGACCAATGCGAATTGAATCGCTGCTCACAAATTCGCAACCGGTTTCGCGACGGAGTTTTTTCAAACATGTCGGCGCTGGTATTCAAGGCGCCGCGCTTCTGCACCTGTTCGGTCAGAACCTTCTGGCCGATGAGACACGCGCCGCCCCCAGTTTGCATCCCAAGCCGCCTCACTTCCCAGCCAGGGCAAAATCCGTGATCCATTTGTTCATGAACGGCGGGCCGAGCCAGATGGATTTGTTCGATCCCAAGCCGGCGCTCGATGCGCATCACGGTGAAGCCTATTCCAGCAAAATCGCGGGCGAGATCGAGAACATCAAGGACGCCGGCGCGATCATGCGCAGCCCGTTCAAGTTCGCGCAACACGGCCAAAGCGGCATGTGGGTGTCGGACGCTTTGCCCCACCTGACGCGGCACGTCGATGACATTGCACTCATTCGCTCGCTCTACACCACGAATATCACGCACGAGCCGGCGGTGTATCTGATTCAAACCGGTAAGATGATCACCGGGCATCCGACCTTCGGCTCGTGGGTGGTGTATGGGTTGGGAAGCGAGTGCCAGAATCTTCCGGCGTACGTCGTCTTGGATGATCCACTGGGTTTGCCAGTGAACGGCGTGGAGAACTGGCAGGCGGGCTTCCTGCCGCCGCTCTATCAGGGCACGCGTTTCCGCTCGACCGGTTCGCCTGTTCTCAACCTGCGGCCCGAAACCAGTGACCCTCCGGCGATTGTTCAGATGCAGCGAGACCTGTTGAGCCAGCTTGATCACCTGCACAAGCGGCAACGGCCCGGCCAGCCAAATCTCGATGCCCGCATCGCCAGTTACGAACTGGCCGCCCGCATGCAGGTTTCTGCGACTGACGCTTTGGACATTTCCCAGGAAAGCCCGCAGACGTTGGAGATGTATGGCATCGGTCGCGAGCCGACTGATTCCTACGGTCGGCGTTGTTTGTTTGCCCGAAGATTGGTGGAGCGTGGCGTCCGCTTTGTGCAACTCTACATCAACGCTCAAATCTGGGACAACCACACCGGCCTGGCGAAAGATATGAAGGCCGCCTGTGATCGCACCGATCTACCGATCGCCGGGCTGCTTCAAGACCTGAAGCAACGCGGACTCCTGCAGGAGACGCTGGTGATCTGGGGCGGTGAGTTCGGACGGCTGCCCATCGCCCAGCTGCCGGCGGACAAGGACGAAAAGAAAGCCGGGCGCGATCACAACAAGAACGCCTTTTGTTGCTGGCTGGCTGGTGGTGGCGTGAAACCCGGCACGACGTACGGATCAACCGACGAACTCGGACTCGCTGCCGTTGAGAATCGTGTCAGCGTTCCGGACTGGCACGCGACCCTGCTTCATCTGCTCGGTCTGCAGCACGAAGAATTATTCGTCGATGAACACGGACTGAAAGAGAGATTGACCGGCGTGAATGAAGCTCGAATCGTGAAGGAGATATTGGCATGAAGAAACCAAATCAAACCATAACACTCGCACCTCTCACCTGCTGCCTGAGCCTGATGTTGGCGACTGCCGTTGCAACTGCCACCGCCGAACCCGCCGAGAATCCAATTTTCCCCAGGGGCGCCGAACTGGAATTGGTTCACACCCGCCAGGTCAAGCTCAACAGCGGGCTGACCGAAGGCCCGGCAGTCGCGCCGGACGGCAGCATTTATTTTACGGACATGCCTTTCGGCAAAGACAACGGCATGATCCTCCGATTCGATCCCAAGACAGGGAAGACCACCGTCTTCACCGACAACTCGGGCAAGTCAAACGGAACCGCTTTTGACGAGAATGGGAATCTGCTCTCTTGTGACGGCGCCGACGGAGGTAGCCGATCTGTCCGGCGCTGGAACCTCAAGACCGGTCAGAGCGAAGTCGTCGCGGATCGTTACCAAGGCAAGCGATTTAATTCGCCGAACGACCTTTGCGTGGATCTCAAAGGCAGGATTTACTTCACGGACCCGCGCTACGGCGGGACCGAGCCGCGCGAATTGCCCGTCGAAGCCGTGTACCGCATCGAGAAGGACGGCACGGTCATTGAGATCACTCGCGAAGTGGAGAAACCAAATGGCCTCGCCCTCAGCCCCGACCAGCGGACGCTTTATCTCATCGATCACAACAACGGCGGCAATCGCCTCTCTCCCACCGATCCCGAACCGAAGCGCGGCGCGATGAAGATTTATGCTTTCCCGCTCGACGGCAAAGGGCTGGTGAGTGGCCCGCGCAAGACTCTTGTGGATTTCGGCAAAGAAAACGGTGGCGACGGGATGCGGGTCGATACGAAGGGAAATATCTACGTTGCCTGCCGCAGCCTGGCCCGCCCCGGCATTCTGGTGATTGATCCCACCGGCAAGGAGTTGGCGTTCCTACCTACCGGGCCGACCAATCAGAGCGGGCTTTTCGAGGATTGGAAGGGAATTCCCGCCAACGTGGAGTTCGGCATTGACGAGGAACGCAACCGGCTCTACGTCACTATCGACAAAAGCCTCTACCGGATTCGCGTGAAGACCCAAGGGTTTCATCCGCATCTGGCTGCGAAGTGATACGCGAACACGCATGCCCTTGGAAACTCAGTCCGCGACCACTGTAGCCTCGGCGAAGTCCTGTCGTGAATTTGGCTATGAAGCCAATGATCAGTGGGCGAAACTGCCTGCTGGATGGAGTTGGACAGAAGTCGTCGCGGTCGCCACCGACGCGCAGGATTGTGTCTATGTTTTCAACCGCGGCGAACACCCGGTGATAGTCTTCGACCGCGACGGCAACTTCCTGCGCTCTTGGGGTGAGGGTTTGTTTGCGCGCCCTCACGGCATTTTCATCGGGCCAGACAATTCAGTTTATTGCACCGACGACCTTGATCACACCGTCCGCAAGTTTACCCCTGACGGCAAGCTGTTGCTAACGCTGGGCACGAGCGGCAAGCCCTCGGACACGGGCGCAACGAGTGTTGACTATCGCACCATCATTCGCGTCGGGCCGCCGTTCCATTATCCGACCAACGTAGCGCTCTCACCGTCTGGCGAGATTTACGTCAGCGATGGATACGGCAACGCGCGAGTTCACAAGTTTTCGCCCGATGGCCGATTGCTCTTCTCTTGGGGCGAGCCCGGAAGTGGCCCCGGCCAATTTCACGTGCCTCACGGCATCGCGGTGGATCGGGAAGGCACGGTGTACGTGGCCGACCGCGAGAACAGCCGCCTCCAACTTTTCGCGCCCGATGGCAAATTCCTTTCGGAATGGAGGGATGTCGCGCGACCGTGCCAGGTGTTCATCGGCGACGACGAAAATGTGTTCGTGGCCGAACTGGGTTTTCGCGCAGGTATGTGGCCCGGCACAACCACTCCCACCCCCGACGCAACGGGTGGTCGGGTGAGCATCTTCGGCCGGCACGGCGAACTAAAAGCGCGCTGGGGCGGTGGCGAAAACCCTTGTGCGCCGGGAGATTTCTTTGCACCGCACGACATCTGTGTCGATTTGCGCGGTGACATTTATGTGGCCGAGGTCGTCATGTCGGCTGGTGGCAATCGCGGCTTGGTAGCGCCCACGTGCCACACTTTGCAGAAATTTGTCCGTCGAAAAATCAAATCATGAAGGCCTGGCGCTTTTACGGATTCAATGACATGCGGCTTGACGATGTGCCCGAACCCATCTGTTCTCTCGGACACGTTTTGGTTGAACCGCTCTGCGTTCAGCCGAGCGTCACAGAAGCGCAACTCGCGCAAGGAATCCCGACGCTCGCCTTCGACCGCATCAAGCGGCGACTCGAAACCGAGGCGCCTGTTCAACTCTTCGGCCACGAGTTCTGCGCCCGCGTTCTTGAAGTTAACAGCGCGAGCCGGTTCCGTCCCGGCGACCGCGTCGCGGCCCGGGCCAAGCTGCCTTGCGGAGAATGTCCGCTTTGTCGCTCCGAGAGGAGCGAACTTTGCCGCAAAGGACCGGTCATCGGGTTTGATCTTCCCGGTTGTTTCTCCGAAGTCGCTTCGCTACCGGAGATCGCACTTGTGAAAGTGGATGACCGGATTTGCGACAGCGAAGCGGCGTGCCTGCAATCCTTGAGCGACAGCGTCGCGGCGGTGGAGACGGCGCAACTGCGGATCGGAGACGCGGTGGCGATCTTCGGTCAGGGCAGCATGGGGTTGGAATGTTTGCAGGTCGCGCGCATCAGCGGCGCGGGCTTGGTCATCACCGTCGATGTGCGTGACGAGGCGTGCCAGGTCTCCCGCGAACTCGGCGCAGACCACGCCCTGAACGCCCGCACGTGCGATGTCATTGCGACGATTCACGATCTGACTGGCGGAAACGGCGCGGATGTGGTGTTCGAGTGCGCGGGCGGTAGCCCGAAGCAGGGACTGGCCGGCCACCAGACACTCCTCCAGGCCATTGAGGCGGTGCGCTCCGGCGGGAAGCTCGTGGGCGTTTCCTGGTTCGGCGGCCCGTTGCAATTGAACGTCGATCTATTGCGCGAGCGCAGTCTGCGTTACGTGTTCCCGGACATCAGCACGCAGGCGCACTTGGAGCATACCGTCCGGCTGGTCGCCTCCGGCCGCATTCGATTGAAACCGACCATCACGCACATCCTCTCTGGAATCGAATCCGTCCCGCAGGCGTTTGAGATCACCGCAAATAAAGGCAAGCACAAGGCGATCAACCCCGCCCAAGTAATGATGCGTTCGCTCGTGTAAGCTTAGGTTGGGAGACCGATGAAGAAGTGAAGAATTCTCTTGAAGCGGAAGGTGCGACCTCTGTCTGACCTCCTGTTTTCTAGTCAACGACCCGGCCCACGAGGGCGCACGATTGCAACCAGAGCGCGATGGCCGGGTTCGCTCCATCGCGTGATTGGCGGCATGGTCATTTGGAATCTGGGCGGTCACTCAACATCAAAAGCGTCATGCCCTCCGGGCCAGGAACAATCTTGCGCTTGGTGGTCGCGCCGACACGAATCAGCACGCCACGCTCCATCGGATAGCTCTGGCCGTCGGCATGGAGCGTCCCACTGCCCTCAAGCGGGATGTAAAGCTCCTCCTCGTCGTCGGCGTGGTCGTGCTCGGGGTAGTGCTCCCAATGTGGGGGCATCCTGATGGCGTTCATGCCGAGCTTGGCGAGGCCGAGACTCTTGCCGGCAAAGAAAAACTGCTGCCCCTTCTGGAACGCGCCGGTGTAACGCTCCATGTCGTCGAGACGCTTAATTGTGATGTCTGGCATAATCGGTCTTGGTAAAGCTATGTTTGCACGGTGCGCGTAATGCCGCCTAACATTGGTGATTAGGCAGCTGTGGATGCACTGGGTCGTGCACGATTGGTTTTTACAACTGAGGCTGTTAACATGGAGTTATGAAGCCAGACTCGCGAATCTCTATCAATGATTATCCTCGCGTGAAATTGCTCCTGATTTTCCTGGCGTTTGGAATTCTGCTCACACAACGGGCGACACCTTCGCCGACTGCCCAGACGAACGCTGAACCGAAAAGCCCACTTCCGAAAGCGCTCGTGCTTCGCGGCGGGACGATATTCGATTCTCGCCGAGGTCTCATGCTGTCGGACCAGACCATAGTCATCCGCGGCGAAAGAATCGAGCGGGTCGGTCCACGGCGAAGCATAGGCAAGTTTCCTTCGGGCACACAGGTCGTCGATACGCGCGGCAAGTTCATCATCCCCGGCCTCATCGACGCCCACGTTCATCTCGTTCATCAACTCGACGACGCGCACCTGACGGGCGACGAAATATTGCCGATGTTTCTCGCCGCCGGCGTGACAACAATTCGTGACGCAGGCGACACGGTCGTCCCGCAGAAGATCATTGCCCGGTATGCCGAGGCGCATTCCGATTCCTGTCCGCGCTTGTTCCTGTGCAGTCCGTTGATCGACGGCAACCCGCCGATTCACCGTGACATCGGCTGGTCTTTGACCGATCCGGAGACGGTCCCGGCATTCGTCGAAGACATGGCGAAATGGGGCGTAACGACTTTGAAGATTTACGCGAAGACGGAGCGCAACGTCGGCCGGCGCATCATCGAAGAAGGTCACCGGCATGGGTTGATTGTCACCGCGCACCTGGGGCCGTACCGCGCGCAAGACGCGGTGGCGGATGGGATCGATTGCCTTGAGCACATCTGGTCGGTGTTCAACTACATCATCCCGGAGGAGGCCCGCCGAACTCCCGACCATCGAGCGTCGCTGGATTTAACCAACTCAATGGCACGCGAACTCATCGCCAGCCTGGCGCAACGGCGCGTGATGGTTGATCCCACGCTGGCCGTGTTCAGGAACATGATCCTGTTGAACGATCTTGAATCTGTGAACCAGCATCCGGACAACGCCCATGCTCCAGCCCGTCTGCGGCAGCATTGGGAGAATTACCGGCGGCGCGCCAATCTTGATCCAGCCACCCGTGAAGTGCGTCGCCGCGAATTCCTGAAATACCAGGAGTTGACGGCGCTGCTCTACCGCGCGGGTGTTCCAATTCTCGCCGGCACGGACAGTCCCGAACCGTACGTACCTCCGGGCCTCTCGTTGTTGCAGGAATTGGAGATGTTCGTCGAGGCGGGCGTGCCACCGAGCGCGGCTTTGCAAGCGGCGACCATCAACAACGCCACCGCGCTTAAACAGGAATCGCAATTGGGCAGCATCGAACCGGGAAAGCTTGCGGACCTGGCCATCCTTTCCGCTGACCCGACCGCCGACATCCGCAACGTGCGGCACATCGAGAAAGTCATGCGCGGCGGAAGAATCTCCGAACCCGAGCAGCTCTTGAAGCTTGTGCCGGTCCAGTAGCTGTCGCAAGTTTCACTTCAGGAAAGGAAAAGCGCCGATCTGGTTGGAAAACACGGGTGAAGAAAAACTGGCGGCGCTCCGAAACGCGGAAGAGGTAGCGGAGGGCGTGCGTAGCAGCCGACGTAAGGAAAAATCCACGATCTGCGACCGGGCAACTCGGCCATGCATCAACGTGCTGCCGGCCTCGTGCCGGCAGAATTGGAACGCGGGACAGCCGGCAAAAAGCCGGCCGCACGCGGAGGGTCGTGGATAGGCTCACTCTGGAAATTTGAGCCTCGTTACCTCGGCTGCTACAGGGAGTTGAAATTTCCGCGCACTCTTATGTCGAAGCTACTCCAGACCGCGGAGTTCGTCGGGGCCGCGGTCATCCAGCAAGGCGGCGAAACCCGGGGATCGCTTCTCGAACTCCTCCAACACATCCTGCAAGCAGCGATCATACTGACGATCACTTTGCTCATACCAGTCGTTGCGCTCCTCGGGCGGGACGGACTCCATCACGACCGCCTCGAACGCCTTCAATCGCGCCATGGTACGGCACATCTCTCGACGAATCGGAAGCAAAGCGTCGATGATGGCATCTAACCGTTCTTTATCGGTCATACACTTGATGTGATTTGACGACCGAACGTTCCGGATCGCCAGCAGGGCAGTGGTTTGCTCGAACGATTCTACGTCGTATCATTTGCGGTTCTCTCCACGCAAAATGTTGGCCACATGTTCCGCTTCATCCTTGCTTTCGTAATGCAGCGTCAGGCCGATCTCATTATAAGTGCCAAATGAGAAGCCGCCTTCGGTCACCCCTCCTTGTAAATCCCGGACCTGAACTTTGTTCCCGTAATTCTCGTTGGCCAGTTTCTTGACCTCTTCCTTTGTCTTGTCGGTAAACTCCACCAAAATGTAGGTCTTTGATTTTTCGTCAACGACTCGCACCGACTTGGGATCAACGTCCTTCGCCGTCACAATGAACGGAATCCGACCAGGGCCTTCTACCTTCAATTGCAACCTGGACTTCGACACAACCTTGTCGCCACGTTTGACGAGGACCGCGCAGAGGGCGGTTCCGCTCTCGTTTGGGTAGGGCCACGAAACATCCACGCTTACGTTCTCTTTGTTCGCGTAATTGGGGTTGGCGGGCTGCAATCCTGAATACAGGCTGGCGGGAACGCCCGGCGTGGACGTTATCCTTGGCTCGGCAATCAACTGCTCCGTGAGCTTGCCATCCTGCTCGACCAACTGCGACACACGGACGACAACCTTGTATGTGCCTTCGTTCTTTTGCACCGACATGGTCGCCTCCGTGGAATACGTAGCGGCGACGGCGGTCGTAGCCACCGCGCCGGTGGCCGACATCACAATTGCGATGAGTTTATTCATAGTCTGTTTGAAAACCACTTGTGAGGAATAGTTGCGGCCTGACGCAAAGCCGACCGGTGACGCCCCGGACTGTGGCAGCGACGCCCTCCTCGTCATTCGTCCGAGCGTCGTAGTGGACTTATCAACCATTCCCGGTCCTGGCCAGGCTGATCTTCCAGCCAGTAAGTTCTGAAACCAGACCGGTCATTTCTGAAAGCATGCGAACAATTTGATCCTCATCGCCGACCACCACTCGATTACGCGATAACGGGTGAATCGTAACCACTGCTTGCCGGGTGCTGGAATCAAGAGCCACTTCCTCGAGCCCGCCGAAGGCGGCTCTAATTAGCTCCTCCGGAGACGAATGCCACTCGATCACGCTGGCAAGCTCGCCGCCCAGATCCGCAACGAGTGCGTCAAGCCGTTCGCCTCGCTGAAATGAACATGCCTGCACCGCTGAAACCTTGGAATCGTTAGAACGAACAACCAAGAGACACCGACGACCCACGTTACGAGCCAAAGCAACGATTTCCACGGTGCCAGCCGCAATCTCGGGAACATATCTGCGAAACACTTGCCGAATGTCCTCGTTTGTACGCAACGGTTGGCGGAACTTTTCGTTTCTTTTCTGCGCTTCCAGCTTCAGAACATCACCCAAGTCCTTGCAGCCTTGTGGCAGCAGATAATCGCGTTTGCTGTAGTCGTAGTTCATTTCAGATCGGTCGTGGCTTCCTGACTATCAATTTAGCGGGAACAGTTGCCTTGATACTGGAAATTGAGTGCGGCAACAAGGCCACTGGTTTCCATGAGGTTTGTGAACATAGACAAAAGTTACGAGCACGGAAGCGGGCGGTCAATTCCCAAGATATACGGGTGGTCTTGCAGTAGCTTCGGAATATGCATTCGCATCGCTCGGATTGCTCAACTCGCGCAACTATATCATTTTCGTTGCGCTTGTTAAACATGATAAACCTCCTGCAAACTGTATCGCACGGCCATGCCATTCTTTGAGCACGAGGGATTGAATTTCAACTACTGCGATAAAGGTAGTGGAACACCGTTTTTCTTTCAGCATGGTCTGGGCGCTGATGTAAATCAAGTCCTGGGCTTGTTCCAGCCGCCATCGGGGATTCGTTTGGTTATCTTCGACTGTCGTGCTCATGGCGAGACCCGGCCCCTTGGTGATCCAGACAAAATCAGCATCGCCGCTTTTGCCGATGACCTGCGGGCGCTCATGGATTATTTGCAGATCCAGCGGGCCATCGTCGGCGGTATTTCGATGGGTGCGGCCGTGGCGCAGAACTTTGTCCTGCGTTTTCCAGAGCGCGTGATGGGACTTGTCCTGTTGCGTCCCGCTTGGGTGGATCGCCCGCGTTCGCAGAACGTCAGCGTATTTTCGGAAATTGCTCAGTTGATCCGTCGATATGGCGCGAAGCTAGGGCGCGAAAAGTTTATTCAAACAAAAACATATCGCGACATCCAGCGCGAGTTTCCTAACACGGCCGATTCCTTCTCCGGGCAATTCAACCATCCGCGCGCCGAGGAAACTGTCATCAAGCTCGAACGCATCCCCAACGACGCGCCGAATAGTAGTTTGGAGGAGTTGGCCGGAATCCGCGTGCCGACGCTGGTGTTGGCCAACCGCCAGGACCCGGTTCATCCCTTTGAATACGGCGAAACCCTGGCTCGCGTCATCCCCAATGCCGATTTCATCGAGCTGACGTCCAAATCGGTCAGCTTGGAACGGCATGGCATCGAAGTGCAGCAAGGCATTGGAGAATTTTTGACAAAACGTTTCTTGGCGCGGGCCTGAAATTCGTAGCCGCCGACGTGAGGAGGCGGACAAGTGCGCTCCTTTCCCTGTATGAAATCCACCTCGTTACCTCGGCGGCTACATCGGTGATGCAGACTCCAGACTCAAATTCTATGTTTTCTCCCCGCCTTATCTGTGGCTAACTGAAGTGCATGTTGAAATGTTCTACGTCCCTTTGGTCCGCCGACCTCGGAAATCTGACCGCTGACATGAGACGCGTCGAGCCGTTCTCCGAGCGATTTCATATCGACGTGGCCGATGGGCATTACGTGAACAACCTGCTGTTTTTCCCCGACTTGGTGAAACAACTCCGGCCGCATACGCGATTGCCCTTCGAAGTGCATCTGATGGTCACCAAGCCGTTGGAATGGATTGATCCGTTTATCGAAGCGGGCGCGGATATCGTGATTTTCTGTTTCGATTCGGTAAGGGATCCTGGAGAGATTTTGCGGACGGTAAAATCGCGCGGGAAGAAAGTTGGGTTTTCGTTGCTCATCAACGAGTCGATTGACCTGCTCGAACCGTACTGGAACGAATTGGACATCGTCACCATCGTCGGCACTGCGATGGGAATCAAAGGCGCTTCGATGGACGCGACGGTGCCGGACAAAATCCGCAAGGCCCGTCGAATTATCACCGAACGGAAGTTGAAAACGGAGATCGAGGCCGACGGCGGGATTCGGCGGGAAACCGTGCCGTTGCTGCGTGCTGCGGGTGCGGATTTCATCGTGCCGGGATCGTTGATGTTCAAGGAGGATCCTGCCGCCATGCGAAAATGGCTGGCGACGCTTTGATTCGGACTGTGAACTCACGAATCGACATCCTGGGTTTGGGCTGTGCCGCGGTGGACGAATTGGTTTACGTCGGGGCTTTTCCTCCAGCGGACGCGAAAACGCGCGTGCTGCGGTGGGAACAACATTGTGGCGGACTGACGGCTACGGCGTTGGTAGCCGCCTCGCGGCTGGGAGCGAAGTGCGCTTTTGCCGGAGTGCTGGGCAATGACGCGCAGTCGAGCGTCGTTCTGAACGCATTCCGCGATGAGGGGATTGATATCAGTCGTGTGATCTGCCGCGATGGCGCCCGCCCCGTTCGGTCAGTCATCGTTGTGGATGAGAAGCGAAGAACTCGGAACGTTTTTTTCGACATTAATGGCGCCGCCGGCGCGGATGACAAGAAGCCGTCTAAAGAATTAATCCGCTCGGCCAAGGTCTTGTTCGTGGATAATTTCGGCATCGAAGGAATGATTCGGGCTGCGAAAATCGCTGGCGCTGCCGGCATTCCGGTCGTTGCCGATTTTGAAAGCAGTAATCCGTCACGATTTGACGAGTTATTCGCGCTGGTGGATCACTTGATTCTATCAGAGGTATTCGCTTGCCAATTCAGCGGCGCCAGCAGCCCGGCGACGGCCGCTACCAAGTTGTGGAACCCGCGCCGGAAGGTGGTGATCGTGACGTGCGGAGCCAAAGGGTGCATTTATGTTAATCGGGGCGCACAAACGCCAAAGCAGATTCCTGCTTTCAAAGTCAAAGCGCGAGACACGACCGGTTGCGGCGATGTGTTTCACGGCGCTTATGCCGCCGCGCTGGCTCGCGGAATGGAACTTCCAGAACGAATCCAATTTGCCTCTGCGGCCGCAGCGATCAAGGCCACGCACCGGGGAGGCCAGGCGGGTATTCCGACCTTGGCGGTCGTGGAGAAGTTCCTCCGCCGTCCTTCGAGATGACCACGCGAACTATGACATTCGAGTTTGAGGAAGCGCTGGCACAGATTCCGGTGTTGGATATCCATACCCATTTGGTTGGCGGCAAATTGGGTGCGCGTGGATTGCACGATGTTTTGCTTTATCACATGGTGGTGAGTGATCTGTACGCGGCGGGTTGTCCGAGCGGCGTGCGGCTAACCCAGTATCCGCGATGGCCGACTGAAGCGGAAGCTCACGAACGTATTCGGGAAGCATTGCCGTTTCTACCCCACATTCAAAACACAAGTTCATTTTGGGGCGTGCGCCTGATCCTGGCCGACCTCTACGATTGGCGTGAACCCATCACCGCCGACAACTGGCGGCAACTTGATGCCATGATTCGCGAACGGGCGGATGATCGAGCCTGGCATCACGCGGTCCTCGATCGCCTGAACATCAAGCGTACGGGGACTGAAATCGCGCGGCGTGGGGCAGGGGAGGACGACGACCGTTTGCAGTATGCGCTGGAGTGGGGCTTTTTTACACGCTGCCAATGGGGCGAATTCGACACGGCGCTTTATGAACTTGAACGTTGCTGGGGCCGCACACCGGACAGTCCGTCACCGATCGGTACCGGGGCACGTCCGCCGACCGACCGTACGATCCGCACGCTTGGTGACGTGCATGATGCAGTCAAACACTACGTCAACGCGATTCCCTACGCGCGGGTCATGGCGACCGCCACGCATCTTTCCACGGACATTGACTATCGAATGGCGAGTGACGCGGAAATGCAGTCGGCCCTCGCGCGGCGCAAGCAAGCGGGTCCGGTTGAGCGTGACACTTTCGCTTCGTATATCAACGAACTGTTTTTGACCGAACTCGAAAAGCACGGTGACAAAATTGTTTTCCAATTCAGTTTCGGCGCTGAACCGTTGCCGCACGAAACCGGCAGCCGGCTTTCACAGCAGACGATTGCTCAACTGGCCGAAATCATTGGCCGTCATCCGAAATTGCGTTTCCAATGTTTTCTGGCAAGCCGCCATGCAAATCAGTCGCTGTGCACCTTGGCGCGGGAGTTGCCGAACTTCAGTCTGGCGGGTTACTGGTGGCACAACTTCTTCCCCGACGCGATTCGCCAGGTGATGTCAGAACGCTTCGACATGTTGCCGGCAAACAGGCAGGTGGGATTCTTCTCGGATGCTTACTGCGTCGAGTGGAGTTACGGCAAAGCAATTCTTGTTCGCAAACAAATGGCGCGCGTGCTGGCCGAGAAGATCGAGCGGGGACAGTATTTGCGCGATGAAGCACTGGCAATCGCGCGCGCGATCCTCTTTGAGACACCACAAACTTTGCTGAGGATGAAGCCTCGCTAAAGAAAATGTATTACGAAGGGCATGGATTTCTTTTGTCGCCGAGTTGGCATACAGATTGAAACAATCACCATTTGTGTCTTGGAGAAACTGGCGGAAACCGCTCGCCCCATGACGGGGTCGATGGCAACCATATTCCCCATTCCCCATATTCCCTCTTGAGTTCTGATTGAAATGTTTCGAGCAGTAGTTTTTCATACGCTGCCGCAAAGCCTGACCATCACCAGCTTCCCATCTTGCCCGAAGCAGAAAGTGATTTCCCCACCACCCGATTTGAATAATTCTTCCGTAGCTTTGTGCTCTCTGACGACAATCCAAAATTCTTTCAAGCGCTCTCGTTTGGGTATTTTCCCCCGAATAACAATCGCTCGAAAGCGATAATTACCAATTACGGATTGCGGAAGTGGGTTGTCATGCTTTGGATCGTCCACTTTTGCTGTAACTTCTGAAAGTCCGGCGGGAATTGACGGTGGGACAAAAGGAAAATCGACAATATAAGTGGGCCGATGGAGAGACGCGCAACTTGCAGTCAAAAGCGCAGTTACAGTTAGGCATGTCAAGATTGAAAACATCTTGGGTGTCATAAGGGGCGACAATCTCTTCGACTAAATTACCACGGATTCTTAGGCGGCCATCTTGGTTTCGACCCCGGCCATCTCAACCTTTCTAACAAACGCTAGTACAGAGTTGCTTTTGCGGCAAGCACCAAGCAAAGACGAATTTGCACGATGGGCCGATTCCAGCGTTGACAGTCGCGCATCGCCTCTTTACCGTCCGCCCGTAAATAGCGCGTGTTGACCCCGAATTTACACTTCGGGGCTTTTTATTGTCGGTGTTGGACAGCGAATTATGGCGAATACAATTTTAGTAGGTGCCCAATGGGGCGACGAGGGTAAAGGGAAGATCATTGACGTGTTGACCGAGAGGGCCGACATCGTCGTCCGCACGCAGGGCGGCAACAATGCCGGGCACACGGTGTTTCTTGGCCCCAAAAAGTATGTGTTGCACCTAGTGCCGTCCGGCATCCTGCGCAAAAAGAAAATCTGCGTCATCGGCAACGGCGTCGTCGTGGACCCGGTCAACTTGGTCGAAGAAATTCGAGGGCTGACCCGACTTGGCATCAAGGTGGATGGTAACCTGTTGATCAGTGAAACATCGCACCTGGTTTTTCCGTATCATCGCGAACTGGATGAACAGCGCGAGATTCTTAAAGGCAAAAACAAAATCGGCACCACCAAGCGCGGCATCGGCCCGGCCTACGGTGACAAGGCCGCGCGCACCGGCCTGCGTATGA
>CAZYYS010000088.1:0-17693 GCA_964651015.1 uncultured Verrucomicrobiota bacterium | reverse complement strand
GGCTGGGTCGAAAAACTCCGCTTCAAAACGAAGAAGACGTGCTGCGCTGGCTGGCAATGGAGTACGGGGTGGATTTCACTTCGCTTGACGACGTCGAACCGGATCGTCAGCTCCTCTCCTTGTTTCCAGCGCGAGTGCTTCTCAAAGAGGAACTGCTTCCGCTGAGGCGGGTTGACGGCAACGTTGAGGTTGCGACCAGCCGTCTATTCGCGACCCAGGGCTTGGACTCTCTCAAAACATTGACAGGCTTGCGCCTCAAGCCCGTGCTCGCTCCCACCGAAGCGATCCTGCGGGAGATGAAGAAGCGCCTCGGCGTGGGTGCCGACACCATCGGGACGCTGGACGAGGAAAAAGCCTTTGAGGTCGTGGACGAGGACAAGCTCGAGGACACAGACCTCGACAGCGCGGCGGAGGATGCTTCGATCATCAAGTTCTGCAATCAAGTGCTGCGCGACGCGATCGAACTGCGAGCGTCTGACATTCACCTTGAACCGTTCGAAGACGAGTTCCGTATTCGTTACCGGATTGACGGCGTGTTGCAGGATGTTCCGGTGCCAGCGCAATTGAAGCGTTTTCAACCCGCCATCGTGTCTCGGGTCAAGATCCTGAGTCATCTCAACATCGCAGAAAAGCGCCTGCCGCAGGACGGTCGCATCAAAATCCGCGTGGATGAGGCCGAGGTGGACATCCGCGTATCGGTCATTCCAATGCTGCACGGCGAAGCGGTGGTGATGCGTTTACTCCGTCAGAACTCCACGCTACGAGGCTTGGACGATCTGGGCATGGATACTCGGGAGTACAAATGCTTCAAGCACGTGCTCGAATTGCCACAGGGCATAATCCTCGTCACCGGCCCGACCGGCTGGGGAAAGACTTCGACGCTGTACACGTCACTCAATGAAATCAACGACTCCATCCGCAAGATCATCACCATTGAGGACCCGGTTGAGTATCAACTCAAAGGGATCAATCAGATTCAGGTTTCCGAAAAAGCAGGTCTTACATTTGCGCGCGGACTGCGCTCGGTTTTGCGGCACGATCCCGACGTGATTCTCGTCGGCGAAATTCGGGACAAGGAAACCGCCCAAATCGCCGTGCAATCATCTCTGACGGGTCATCTGGTTTTTTCCACGTTGCACACGAACGACGCGCCCGGCGCGGTCACGCGGCTGGTGGACATGGGTGTTGAACCCTATCTGGTGGCCTCCTCTCTGGAGGCCGTGCTGGCGCAACGTCTCGTGCGCATGCTCTGCGAAGACTGCAAACAGGTGGACCACTCGCCGACGGCGATGACATTGAAGGCACAACTGGGCATCCCACTGGAAACAGCCATTTACAAATCTGTCGGGTGTCGCGAATGCCGCAACACGGGATTCCACGGACGCCGCGCCATTTTCGAGTGGATGGATTCCGATAACGAGATCCGCCAACTCGTCCTCCGCAACGGATCGAGTGACCAAATCCGCGATGCTGCGCGCCGCGCCGGGATGAAAAATCTCGCTGAAGACGGCTGGCGGCTGGTGCGCCAAGGAGTCACGACGGTGGACGAAGTATTGAGCGTGACCACGGCCAAGGAGGTTTCCATGGCAATGGATCAGTCGGCGGAAGAAGCGCCGGAAAACGCACCGCACAGCATTGCGTTGAAAAGACCATGAAACTTTCAATACCAAACATTCAACACCGAACACCCAAGTTGCGGATGCGCAAGCGTTGGGCGTTGAATGTTCGATGTTGAATGTTGAATGTTTTCCCAATTGACCATGCCCACTTTTCACTACAGAGCGCTGCAGCCAGACGGCAAAATCGCCGAAGGGAAGGTCGACGCCGGGGGGCGTGCCGACGCGTTCCGGCAAATCGAAAGCCAGAGCCTGCGGCCCATCAGCTTGAAGGAGGCGGTTAACGGAAAGAACAAATCCCTCGGGCAAAAGACACAGACCAGCACGCCAAACAGCGGCAACGGTTCAGCTGCGACTGACGCAGGTGCAGCCGAACCAGCGGCGAAGATTTCCTTCGGTTCGCACAAAATATCCGCCCGGGTGCTGGAGAATTTCACCCGCCTGCTTTCGAGCTTGCTGGCCGCGGGCGTGCCGTTGAGCCGGGCACTCGTAATTTTGCAAAAGGAGGCAGCGAACCCGACGGCGAAGGCCAAGTGGAAGGAAGTTCACGATCTTGTTGTAGATGGTTTGTCACTCGCAGACGCCATGGCGAAATCGCCGGACACTTTTCCGAAAGTCTATGTCGCGATGGTCGAGGCCGGTGAGACGGGTGGATTCCTCGATGTGGTACTCGGCCAGATCGCGGACTTCCAAGCACGTGAAAAAGAAATGCGCGGCAAGGTGATGACTGCTCTGCTCTACCCGGCGATTCTGCTTTTGCTGGCGCTGGGCGTGGTGGTTTTTCTGTTGGTTTTCTTTATTCCGCGCTTTCAACTCCTCTTCTCCGGCTTCGGCGCGAAGTTGCCCGTGCTCACACAAATCATCGTTGGCATCAGCGATGTCGTGAGGTCGTACGGCCTGCTCGTGGCGGTAGTCGTGGTCGTGACCGGTTTCCTTGCCCGGGCCTGGGTCGTTTCACCGGCTGGCCGCCGTTCTTGGGAGGGAATGATTCTTCGCTTCCCTGTCATCGGCAGCCTCGTCGCCCAATTTGCCATGTCACGTTTCTGCCGGATGCTCGGTACTTTGCTCGGTGCCGGCGTGCCGTTGATCAATGGACTTAATGTCGCCCGCCGCTCCATCGGAAATCAGATTTTGGTGGACGCAGTTTCGACTTCCATCGAACAAGTCAAGGAGGGCAAGGCGCTGGGGGTGAGCTTGGGAGAATGTCGCGCTTTATTTCCCGGCTCGGTGCTTGAAATGATTTCCGTGGCCGAAGAGAGCGGGCGTTTGGACGCCGAACTGGTGCGCATCGCAAACGTCACCGAGGGCGACCTCGATCGTCAGCTTAAGACCGCAGTAGCCATGGCCGAGCCGTTGATGCTGTTCTTCATTGCCGCCTTCATCGGCACAATCTTTATCGGCATGGTAATTCCGATTTTCACTTTGCAGGACTACATCAAATAAAACGACAAACACTAATCCAATGAAAATCCAGAATCCAGAATCCAAAATCCAGAATTCCAGTGCCGCTTTCACCCTCATCGAGTTGCTGCTTGTGCTCGTGATTCTAGGTATCCTTGCAGCCATTGTTGTCCCGAAGTTTGCGAACCGGGGCGAACAGGCCCGGCAGACCGCGGCAAAGACGCAAATCGCCGCATTCTCGACCGCGTTGAGCGCATTTGAGGTGGACAACGGTTATTACCCGCGCGGCAAAGATGGTTTGCAGGCATTGATCCAGAAACCCAACGACGCACAAAACTGGCGCGGGCCGTACC
Source organism: uncultured Verrucomicrobiota bacterium (assembly GCA_964651015.1). Classification (GTDB taxonomy): domain Bacteria; phylum Verrucomicrobiota; class Verrucomicrobiia; order Limisphaerales; family PALSA-1396; genus CAZYYS01. The sequence goes on along the minus strand of CAZYYS010000088.1, from coordinate 14,323 downwards.
TTGAAGAGAAAGGCGGCATCCCCAACGACCCGTGGGGCCGGCCCTACTTCTACGAGTGCCCAGGTAAACACAACACCAGTTCGTACGACATCATGTCCACCGGCTTTGATGGTCGCGAGGGCACGGAGGACGACGTTACCAACTGGCAGCAAGGCAAATGACCGTGACGATTGGCGCGACAACCTTTGGAATGCGCTGTGTAGCCGCCGAGGTAACGAGGCGGAGTGTTCGTCCGCGCATGAATCCGCCTCCTTACGCCGGCGGCTGCGGGAAAGCGGCGTTCACCCTCATCGAACTGATTCTTGTCTTGGTGCTGCTTGCGACCGTGGTCGCGATCTCGGCACCGTCGCTGTCGCGCTTCTTCAAGAGCCGCAGCCTGGATTCTGAAGCCCGACGGTTCATGGCGTTGACCCGCCTCGCGCAAAGCCGCGCGGTTTCCGAAGGTTTACCGATGGTGCTCTGGTTGGAAACCCGGCAGCGCGCGTACGGTTTGAATGCGGACAGGACGTTTGTTCAAGACGATCCCAAGGCCGAGCAGTTCATTGTCGATGAAACGCTGCAAGTGGATGTGATGCTCTCACCTGATGCGGTGGCGGCAAGTCAGGCGAGCCAGTTTAAGAATGAAAAGCAGTCCACGAGCGGACTCTACATGCTGCGCTTCATGCCGGACGGGTTTATCAGCGCGAGCAGCCCGGAAACAATCGTATTTCGTCAGGGCGAAAATGCCGAGTTGTGGATCGCGCAGAGTCGCAATCATTTGAACTATGAGATTCAAACCGGCAAATCGATCGCAACGCGCTGAGTGCGCGTTTCGTAGCCGCCGACGTGAGAAGGCGGATTCTCGTGCTACGTACGCCGCCAAGTCCGCCTCCTTACGTCGGCGGCTACAGAGCGGTTTCACCTTGGCGGAAGTTCTGGCGGCGTTGGTGTTCATGGCGATTGTGATTCCGGTGGCGGTGCAGGGGCTGCGTATTGCGAGCCGCGCCGGCTCACTCAGCGAACGCAAGGCTGTCGGTGCGCGGATCGCCGAACGCAAGTTGAACGAGCTGCTGGTCACCGGCCAATGGCAGTCTGCGGCGCAAAAGGGTACCGAGCAGGAAGGATTGCAGAGCTACTCGTGGCGCTTGCAATCCGAGACATGGAGCGAGGACGGGGCAATGCGGTTGGTCACGGTGCATGTGAACGTGCCAGTGCAAGGCCAGGATTACGAAGTGCATATCAGTACGTTGGTGGACGCGAGCCAATGATGAATGAAGAAGGCGGAATGAAGAATCGCCGGACAAAACCGAATGACGGATGCAAAGCCAGACGCACTCGGGCTTCATCACTCATCATTTGTCATTCATCCTCGTGTGCCCCGCAGCGCGGGTTCACGTTGTTGGAACTCCTGCTTGCCGTGCTCGTGTTTTCCATCGTCCTTGCCGCGATTCACGTCGTCTTTTTCAGTGCGTTCAAGTTGCAGAACCGGACGGCGGACGCCATTGAGCGTTCGCTTCCACTCCAGCAGACCATCGCCATCATCAAACGCGATCTCGCCAACCTCGTTCCGCCCGGCGGCGCGTTATCCGGCGCACTGCAAAGTATTCCGACGATCTCGAATGGCAGTGGCATGTCGAGCTCGATGAACCGCCAGAACGGCCCGCAGTTTTACACGACCGTCGGCACCGTTGACGAAAACACGCCTTGGGGCGAAGTCGAACGCGTGTCGTATTTCCTCGCTCCACCCACGAACAGTACGCCGGGCATGGACTTGCATCGCCTCGTTATGCGGAACCTTCTTCCCGTTACTACGGAACAAACGGCCGATCAGTTTTTGATGAGCGGGGTCGAATCCATCTCTTTTCAATTTTACGACGGCAACGCGTGGCGCGATACGTGGGACTCAACGCAAGCGGATGCGACAACCGGACTGACAAATAATCTGCCGCACGGCATTAAGATACAGCTTCAGCTTTACAGCGAGAATCGGTCGCATGGCACACCCTCACCGGTGGAACTCGTTGTGCCTTTAATCGTACACCAAAGAACCAACCTCGTGACGGAGATCGCTGGAGGGATTCAGTGAGATTTTGTTTGAACATCTCGCAAAGGCCGCGCTTACACAGGGAGGAAGGTTCCCTGCTCATCGTCGTCCTCTGGATAGCCTTCGGTCTGGTGGCCCTCACACTCTATTTTGCGCATTCGATGAATTTTGAGCTTCGCGCGTCCGACAACCGGATCGCAGCCATTGAGGCGAGTCAGGCAATCGACGGCGCCGCGCGTTACGTGAGCAACTTGCTGGCGACCGTTGCGTATCCCGGTGTCATGTTAAGCCCGACAGAGTTTCACTGTGAAGCCGTTCCGGTGGGAGACGCACAATTCTGGCTGATTGGCCGGGAGACAAACGATTGGGTGACCAGCATCTCGCGTCCCGCGTTTGGTCTGGTGGATGAGGCATCGAAGCTCAATCTCAACGCTCCCTGGTTGACTGCGGAGAGGATTCAATATCTGCCCGGGATGACACCGCAAATCGCTGCCGCCGTCATGGACTGGCGCGATCCGGACAGCACCGTCTCGACTGACGGAGCCGAGGACGAAACCTACGCGCGTTTCACACAGCCTTACAAAGCCAAAAACGCAGCATTCGAGTCCGTTGAAGAATTGCGACTGGTTTCAGGAGTGACCGCCGGGATTCTTTACGGCGAAGACGCCAACTTGAACGGGATACTCGACGCGAACGAAAATGACTCGGACAATTCCGCGCCAAGCGACAATCGCGATGGCAGGCTTGACCCCGGACTGATGGAATATTTTACCGTTTGCAGCCGCGAGCCCACGATCGGCACGAACATCAACAGCCGGCAGGATGTTCAGGCTCTTTTGGAAAGCATTCTTGGCCAATCGCGAGCGACCGAAATCATGGGACAACCTGGTTTAAGGCAGGGCGGCGGACCCGGCGGCGGGCAACCAGGTGCCGGAGCTCAACCGATTGGAAGCCTGCTGGATTTTTATCTGCGTAGCGGCATGACGGAAGATGAATTCGCGCAGGTTGCCGATTACATGACCGCGGCGACAAACAGTTTTACCGATGGCCTGGTGAATGTGAACACCGCCAAAGAGCAGGTGCTCGAGTGTATTCCCGGCATCGGAATTGATTATGCGGCGGCGATGGTCTCATACCGGGAATCGAATCCGTCGAAACTCGCGACCGTGGCTTGGGTGGCTGATGTGATCGGCGATACGAATTCGCTCACCGCCGGACCTTACATCACGACTCGCAGCTACCAATACACCGCGGACATTGCGGCGCTGGGACATCACAACCGCGGCTACCAACGGGTGAAATTTGTCTTCGACACCAGCGAGGGCGTCCCGATTTTGTTGCGCCGGCAAGACCTCACCCATCTAGGTTGGGCGCTGGGCAAAGACACACGCACGGAGCTTTTGGCATCAAGAGAGACAAAATGAAAACCAACATCAAAGCAGAATTCAAGGTGTGGCAACGATTGCCCGCCTTCACCCCGGCCCTCTCTCCCAGGGAAAAGGAGAATTGTCCGCCGCCTCAGTGGGAAACCGGGCGCGGTGATTGCAGTAGCGCTTCCAAAAAACCGGAGAGTGCCCGGTGGCTATCCCCTCTCCCATGGAGAGAGGGTCAGGGCGAGAATGAGTGTTTAACAAGTTCTTCGACGCTTAGGAATTTCCACGGCCATGATTGATTTGAAAACTATCGACCAGTTCTTTGTCCGGAAGCCAGGCAACTCGCTTGTCGGGTTGTCCTTTGATGGCAGCCGACTGGAAGGCGTGCTCGTGCGCCGGACCAATGGCTCGGTGGAAATCAAAAAGACATTCACCACTTCGCTGGCGCTCGATCCATTGACGGCCGAGGTTGAACTTGCGGGCCAGGAAATTCGCAATCAACTCGACGCTGCTCAAATCCGCGAACGCTGGTGCGCGGTGTGTCTGCCACTGACCTGGGCGCTGACGCTCACGGTTAAGCTGCCGGAGATTCCGGAAGCTGACATCGCCGACTTTTTACACATCGAAGCAGAACGCGGCTTTCCCTACGGGCCGGACGAATTGATGTTGGCCCACTCGCGCTTCCGCACGACCAGTGGCGAACAATATGCCACGTTGGTGGGGATTCCACGCGAGCATGTAACGCGCCTCGAAGCTGTGTTGCGGGCCGCCCAACTTCGGCCCGTGACATTTTCGCTCGGCTTGACGGCGTTGCAGCGCGCTGACGCCGAATCAGCCCCCGGCGCGCTTGCGTTGCTGCCCGGCGAGAACACCGTGGGAATGCAGATTTCGTGTGGTGGCGGTGAGGCGGTGCTCCGCGCGTTGGATGGAGTTTTCACTCAGGACGGTACGGAACGAGAGCTGCAAGTTGGCATTGTGGCCCGCGAAATTCGGATCACCCTCGGACAGCTTCAACCGGAGTTGCGTGCATCCGTGCGGCGATTGCGGGTTTTTGGTCGTAACGAAATCGCACTGCAACTCGTAGAAGAGCTTCAAACTCGGGCAGCATCACTCGGATTGGAGGTCGAACATGTTCGTGATCATGCAAACGAGGAGTATGGAATCAAAATTCCGTCTGGCACCGCAGTGTCGGCGGCACTGAGCGTGGCCGTGCGGCGGCTGGCAGGCCGGCCGGGAATGGAATTCCTGCCACCAAAGACCAGTCAATGGAAACAGGTGACGGCGCGTTACTCGTCCGGCAAGCTCGCTTACGCTGGTGCGGGCGCGAGTGCCGTGGCGCTCTTCGTCCTGCTCGCCTTCCTGGTTCAACAAATCGTTTTGTGGAACTGGCAATCAAAATGGTCGCGCATGGAGGCGAAGGTTGCTGAACTGACGAAAACCCGCGACGAGATCCGGCGATTCCGCCCCTGGTACGATGAGTCAATTCGCACGTTGAGCATTTTGAAGCGCGTCACCGAAGCCTTCCCGGAAGACGGTGCCGTTTCGGCCAAAACTCTCGAACTGCGTGAACCGGCAACGGTGACGTGCTCCGGCACCGCACGCAATCGCGATGCCCTTATCAAGGCGCTCGACCATTTGCGCGGGGCGACCAATGAGATTTCTGCGGTGCATATCGAGATGACTCGAGGCAGCACGCCGTTGGAATTCACGTTTAACTTTCAATGGAGTGGACCCGGCGCACGATGAACCTGAACAAACGACAACAGATTCTAGCGATCCTCGCCATTACGACCGTCGGACTTTTCGTAGCGGACAAACTGGTGTTCACGCCGCTGACGAACAGTTGGAAGGCGCGCACCGCACGCATCGTCAAACTCAAGGAATCGGTGCGTGATGGGACCGAAACACTGAAGCGGGAGACTGCGTTGCGCGAGCAATGGGATCGCATGCGTACAAACACACTGTCCAGCACGAAGCCTGAAGCCGAGAGCCAGATGCTAAAAGCGTTCGAGCGCTGGTCCAAGGCCGGCGGTGTGTCAGTGAGTTCCATCCGACCGCAATGGAAGGAAGCCGAGGAAGATTACAAGACGCTTGAGTGCCGGGCCGATGTGAGCGGAAACCTTTCGGCCATCGGACATTTTCTGTATCAGATCGAGCGCGATCCGCTCGGTGTGAAAGTGGATTCGTTGGAATTGACCGCGCGCGACACCGAAGGGTCGCAACTTGCGCTGGTCCTCCAGGTCAGCGGCCTGCTGCTCAACCCGCCCAAAAAATCCACAAGATGAGCATTCCCATGACAGGCCCATTGTGCGATTCTTACTGCGTGAACGCAGCACGTCAGCATTGGCGGAAGTGGCTGGTCACGCTGATCGCTGCCGCGGTCGGTTTCAATCTCGCTGCGCAGTCAACGAACAGCCCGGCCGTCACCAATGGCCCGCCTGCGCGCGTCGAGCCGGCCCCGCCCGCAACCGGAGAATCCGCGTTCAGCATCATCGCCGAGCGGAATATTTTCAACGCCAACCGGTCAGGGGGGCGGGTGCAGTTGGAGTCACGGCGACCGGCGCAAATCGAAACATTCACGCTGGTAGGCACGATGGCCTATGAGAAAGGCGCCTTCGCGTTTTTCGAGGGCTCGAGTTCGGAATTCACCAAGGCCATGAAGACCAACAGTGTCATCGCGGGCCACAAGCTTGTGGACATCTACGCCAACAGTGTGAAACTCCAAGCCGATGGCAAAGAGATCGAGCTGCCGGTCGGTTCCCAAATGCGCCGTGAGGACGCCGGTCTCTGGCACGTGGCAGCAGCGGAAACCCGTGGCAGCAGCGGTGGCAACGGCCCCGGTAATTCTTCGCGCCGCACCAATCGATCGGATCGCGGCGGTGGTTCCTCCCCCACTCGTGGCGCGAACTCCGAATCCGGCAGCGGCACCGCGCCCAATACACCTTCCCCAAGTGCTTCCTCCAGCACTGACCAAGCTGAAGTTTTGAAACGACTCATGGAACGACGAGAAAAGGAATCCCAATGAAAATACTTATGACCAAATCTCTCATTACACTCCTGTCGCTATCGCTGTGCCTCACGGCCCTTGCGCAAGAGCAAACAACACCTGCCAGGGAACTGGAACCGGCAGACAATCCGTCGCAACCGGCGCTGGTTCCGCCGGTTCAACCAGTTCTGCAACAAACGAACGGTGAGACCAACAGCGATACCACAACGGAACAGCAAGAAGTGGTCGGCGAACTGGTTCGTGAGTTGATCGACGCCCGCGAGGCGTTGAACAACCAGAAGCCGGCGGAGGATGGCAAACCGGGCGACGCGCGTGGGTCACGCTCCATTCGCGGCCAAAGCACGCGAGGCACGGCAGGCTCGTCCACGAACGCGCAATCACTAGCCTCGCTGTTTAGCAACGTATCCACCAACCACACTGCCAACGGCAGCAAGGGTCTGCGCCTGAACTTTCGCAACGCACCGCTCAGTCTCATCCTTGATTATCTGAGCGACGCTGCCGGCTTCACCATCAGCGCCAACTCAAAAGTGGATTTGAAGGGCACGGTCACGGTCTGGTCGAATCAGTTGGTGGATCGCAATGAAGCAATTCGCCTCTTGAGTACGGCGTTAACCTCCAGCGGTTACGCCGCCACGGTCGAGGGCAACCTGCTGAATATCTACGTTGTGGACGCAACCACGACACCAATCGAAACGGACATTCCGGGCGACGATTACAGAAACATTCCGGCCACCAAGGATCTGGTAACGCAGATTGTTTATGTTCACAACGTTGAAGCCAATCAGTTGATTACGTCACTTCAGCCGCTCATGCCTTCGGGCACTTCGATGAGCGCGAATCAGGGCGCAAACGCCATTGTCATCACCGACACCAAGGCTAACATCCGTCGCATGGTGCAACTGGTGAAGGCGCTTGATACAGCCAGTGTGAGCGCCTCGCGGTTAGAAGTGTTTCCATTGAGCTACGCGGACGCAACGGCGTTGGCCCAGGTCGTGACGCAGTTGTTCCAGACGGACACGGGCAGCCAGGGCGGACGAAACCGTGGTGGCTTCGGCGGTTTCGGAGGCTTCCCTGGCTTTCAAGGTGGTGGCGGCGGCGGCGGTGGTGGCGGCCAAGGTGGCGGTAGTTCAAGCACCACAGCTGCTGGCCGTGTAGCGGCTGCCAAGGTCGTTGCCGTGGCCGATGACCGCAGCAACTCACTCGTCGTCAGCGCATCCGAGGACCAAATGAAACTCGTCCGGGAATTGGTGGGGCAAATGGATGTGAACGTGGACGATGTTACTGAGGTGCGCGTGTTTCGGCTGCGTTATGCCGACCCGCAGGAGACGGCGGATCAGTTGACGAGCCTGTTTCCTGACCCAACTCAGCAGAACGCACGCAACGGCCAATTTGGCTTCCGCGGCTTTGGCTTCCCGAACTTTAATCAAGGCAATAACAATCGCGGCAGTACCGACCAAAACTCACGTCAATCGAAGCAGACTCGAGTTACGGCTGTGCCCGACTCGCGAACCGGCTCCGTGATTGTGAGCGCTGCGCGCAACATGATGGACAGTATCGCCGGCATTATCAACGAACTTGATTCCGACCCGGCGAAGAAAAAGAAGGTCTATGTGATCAAGGTGGAGAACCGCGATCCGCAGGAAGTGGTCCAGGACCTGCAAGGCGTGATTGCCACGGACAACAGCGGGAATTTCAGCAACACGCGTTCGTCTGCGAACCAATCAGGCAGCCAGTTGAACACCCGGCAGCAGAACAACCTTCAAAATCAGGGAAACAACAATGCGTTCGGCGTAGGGGCAGGAGGCAATCGCGGTGGCACGCTTAACTCGCGGTAAGCAAGTTGCCGGTCGTCAAATCATAACACTCAATCAAACACTAATATGATACAACTGATCGGGAGATGGCTCAGGTATTCCGTCGTCACCGGCTGCGTTGTCGGTGGAGTTTCGCTGCAAGCCCAACCCCAAGGCGGCTTTGGTGGTTTCGGCGGTTTTGGTGGCCAGAACACCCAGCGCAGCACATCGCGCAACAGCACTTACCCGAGCAGCACCGACATCGGCCAGGCGCGCATCACTTACGATGCGGAGACGCGCAGCATAATCATTGTCGCAGACGATGAGACGGCCACTCACATCAAGGAGGTTGTGGCTCAGTTGGACCGCCCGGCGCCACAGGTGCTTATCAAGGTGGTTTTTGTCGAAGTTACCTACACCAAAGGTTCGGACATTGGCATAACCGGGGACTACACTAAAGCATTTGGCCCAAATAACATTTATACGGGCATAATTAATCAGGCGTTTAGCGCGTTGCCCGGCTTGAGCGGCCTGGCCAATGTTGGGGGAACCTATCAAATCCTGGGTGACGATTTCCAAGCCACCATCCGCGCCTTGGCGGCGGCAGGCAAACTGGAGGTCCTCTCGCGACCCTCCATTTTGGCGCGCAATAACCAGCAGGCGACCATTACCATTGGCCAACAGGTGCCACTCATTACGGGTGTGACCTACGATAATTTCGGGAATCAACGAAACGCGATCCAGTACCAGGATGTGGGTATCATCCTGCAAGTCACCCCGTTCATCACTTCGGATGGAATGGTTGAAATGGTGCTCGCACCCCAAATCTCCTCGGTTGCGGACTCTACGGTAAACGTCTCGACCGGCACGAACAGTGTCGCGGCCCCCCTCATCAACATCCGTTCGGCGGACACGGTGGTCGTCACGCCCGACCGTCAAACGATCATTATTGGCGGCTTGATGGCTAACCGGAAGGTTGAAGCTGTCACCAAAATTCCGTTTTTTGGTGATATCCCGGGACTGGGAGCACTGTTCCGGCGCAAGGTAACGAACAACGAAAAGACAGAGTTGCTCATTTTTCTCACGCCCACGATTGTGCGCGATCCTCGTGAACTGGCCATGATGTCCACGAGTGAAAAAGATAAAACGCAACTCGTGCCCAAAGCTTTCCCCGAACAGGAACTCGACCGTTATCTGGACAAGGTTCCGCCGACCGCGAACCAGTCCCCGTCACCGCCAAACCGCTTCCCGGACAAGATTCCGCCGCCCTCCAATCCATTCTCGGTACCGCCAAACTCGCAGAAATGAGCGGGTATCGCCGAACGCACGGGTGAGTCAAGGTAATCATGAGCCTGCGTGGACGATTGGTTTACGGTGTGTTGGCGGCAGTGTGGGCGCTTATTATGGTCTGGCAAATCGCCGAGCACTTCCGGGTGCGGAGTTCCGCCCGGGCGGAGTTGGTTTATCGAGCCAAGGATATTTCCACAACTCTCGGCATTGTGCTGCGCTCGCAACGGCGCTTTGGAATAATCTCAAAGGAACGGCTTGAATCGGCGCTGACGGAACTGATCCGGCCGGGCGAACTAAACGGGGTCGCCCTCCTCAATGAAGCAGGCGACGTGGTCGCCTCCGCCGGTTCGCCCGTTGATTCTCAACACAAGGCAACCATACGACCGATATGGGACGATCAAACAGTCACGCTGATGAATCTCGTACCTTTGGGTACGAATGTGACCCGGGAACTGGAAAGCACTAATCCTCCCATCATTTTGTCCCGGCAGGATTTTCCCACAAACCGTCCTCCGCCGCCCTCTCCTGATTTGCAGACCAACGAACTGGGTGACGTCGTGGCCGCTTCTAATTCGCCGCCATCATTTGGCCGGTCCCGGTTTCGTGGCGGCGACGGCCGACGCGATGATCCCGAGAGCCGTCGGAGCGGCGGGGATGGACGACCACGCTTTTCCCGACCGTTCTGGATGAGCGAGGAGGAATACAAGTCCGTCCTACAGAAACAAGGTGTTCACAGCTTTTTGATTGTCATGTCAACGCAGCCCGTGCGAGCTGCGCTTACCCGGGACCTTTGGTTGCGGTCAATCATTGGGGTCCTTGCCACGATCTCGGTTGTTGGCTCGGGCCTGGCCTGGCGCAACCTGGGCAAATCCTCCGACCTCCAGATCCGCCTCGTGCGCGCTAGCGAGTTGAACTTGCACCTCAAAGAGTTGAATCTGGCGGCGGCCGGACTGGCACACGAAACGCGGAATCCGCTCAACATCGTTCGTGGCCTGGCACAAATGATCTCGAAACAGGAGGATGTCTCGCCGGAAATTCGAGGAAAATCCCACGCCATCATCGAGGAAACGGATCGTGTGACTGCCCAGTTGAATGAGTTCATCAATTATTCCCGGCCACGCGAAGTTCGTCGTTCCGCGCTGGTGTTAAGCGCGGTGGTAAATGAGTTGGTTCGCACCTTGAGTCACGACATGGACGAAAAGAACATTTCTCTCCCGGTCCACGTGGCACAACTCACGGTGGAGGCGGATGAACAACTCTTGCGGCAGGCGCTTTTCAACCTGCTCCTCAACGCCATCCAGGCGGTTGCCGCGAATGGAGCGATTCAGATCGTCGCTGAAAAGGTTGACGGCTCCGAAGCGCTCCTCGAAATTCGCGACAATGGTCCGGGCGTCCCCGCCGAACGCCGCACCGAAATCTTCAAGCCTTACTTCACGACCAATGAAAAAGGAACAGGGTTGGGCTTGGCGGTGGTTCAGCAAATCGTCCTTGCGCACGGGTGGGAAATCGCCTGTCTCCCTAACGAGCCACACGGCGCCATTTTTCGCATCACTCATTTGAAACTCATATCTTAGCCACAACTCACCACCTGGTACGACTATCGAAATACATTTATCGCACCAACATAATGCGCCGACATAATGTTTGACATCGATCAGAGATTGCAACACGGTGTGCTAACACTCATTGAAAAGTTAGCAAATATGAAACCACGCACGCGTTTGTTCATTGTCTTCCTCACGGCCCTCGCCGGCTTAACCCTTCCCGCCGCAAGCACTGACTGGATGGCCGGCATGAAGGAAGGTAAACTCGAATTCAAATCCATGAACCAGCTTGCCTTCGGGCCGGATGGTATTTTGTTCGTGGCGGACACCAAGGCTGCCGCAGTCGTCGCCATTGCCACCGGCGACACTCGACCCGCCTCCGGGCCAAAGCCGCTGAAAGTAGAAGGCATCAATCTAAAAATTGCTGAGTTGCTGGGCACCAGTGCCGACCAGCTTTTGATTAGCGATCTCGTGGTGAACCCAATCTCGCGCAACGCCTATCTCGCGGTGTCCCGCGGCCGCGGGCCGGATGCCGTGCCGGTGTTGGTGCGCGTCAAAACGGGTGGTGAACTTGAAATAGTCGCTTTGGAACAGGTGAAGTTTTCCCGCGGCGAATTGCCCGATGCGCCGGTGGATGGAGTCGTGGGTGAAGGCAACCGTCAGAGCAACCCGCGTCAGGAATCCATCACGGACATCGCGTTTTTTCAGGACCGCGTGCTGATCGCAGGCTTGTCCAATGAAGAATTTGCTTCGACGCTGCGCGCCATTCCGTTTCCGTTTCAGAAAATGGCCAACGGCACGAGCGTGGAAATTTTTCACGGCGCTCATGGCCGGTTCGAGACACGCGCGCCGGTGCGCACCTTTGTGCCGTTCAACGTGGGTAATCAGCCATCTCTGATCGCGGCCTATACCTGCACGCCCCTGGTTCAGTTCCCGATCAAGGAACTGTCACCCGGCGCGAAGATCAAGGGTAAGACCATTGCCGAACTCGGCAATCGCAACCGTCCACTCGATATGATCGTCTATCAAAAGGACTGCAAGGACTATCTCCTTCTTGCCAACAGCAACCGCGGCATCATGAAGATCAGCACCGATCAAATCGAGAAGGCGGAAAGCATCGAGACTCCGGTTGGCGGGGGCGGCACCAAGGGCCAGCCATATGAAACCATCGCCAGTTGGACTGGTGTGGATCAACTGGACAAACTCGATCCAACACACGCGCTGGTGGTGCGTCGCGGTGAAGGCAACTCGCTGAACCTGGAATCGCTGGCTTTGCCCTGAAGGCCGTGTAGCAATTGACGTGAGGAGGCGGACTTGTCTGACGAATATGGGTGAAGCAGTCCGCCTCGTTACCTCGGCGGCTACGTTGAGAGTCAGTCTGGCTGTCGTCATCTGGCTCACAGTTTCTAACCTGACGCCGGCCGCCGACAATCCCAGTTATTCCCTCCGCTGGAACACAAACTCAAACCAGACTGTTGTTGAAGTTACGGGTATTCCCACACAGACGCTGCAACCACTCTCGACTGCCAACTGGCAATCCGCCGACTGGCAAAAACTCTTCTCAGTTTATGCAAACCAAGGCGATCTTCTCGCCGACATGGCTGCTCCGGCTATGCTTGGGAATTACAGCGTCCAAGGAAATCTGGTTCGCTTTCAGCCGAAGTTTCCTTTGGAACGGGGTGTTGTGTATCGAGCCGTGTTCCGACCCGCGAAATTGCCGGGCGGCGCGAAAAAGTCTCCAGCGGACATTATTTCACAATTCCAACTGGCGGTGGCACACGACAGGCCTACGACTGTGGTCACTCAAATTTTCCCGAGCAGCGACGTATTGCCTGCAAATCTGCTCAAGTTCTACGTCCATTTCAGCGCACCGATGCAAGGCGGGCACATTTATGACCACATTCATATTCTTGACGAGGCGGGCAAACCGGTGGAACTCCCCTTTTTGGAAATTGACGAGGAACTCTGGAATCGCGAGATGACGCGGTTGACACTTTTTATCGACCCGGGCCGCATCAAACGCGGAGTGAAACCACTCGAAGAAATCGGCCCGGCCCTTGAAGAAGGCAGGCGCTACACCCTGACAGTTGATGCGACCTGGCGCGACCACGCCAGCCTGCCGTTGCGCGAAAGCTTCCGCAAATCATTTCGGGTTGGCACGTCGGACCGCGAGCCGCCCAACCCGGTCAACTGGAAGATTACACCGCCCAAAGCCGGCACGCGCGACACACTGATCGTGAATTTTTCCGAACCGATGGATCACGCGCTCGCTCTGCGCGTCATCCGCGTGGCCAGTCCGGGAGGCCGTTTGGTTGAAGGCGATAGTGTACTGTCCGACCGTGAACAACGCTGGAATTTCACGCCGCAACAACCCTGGACGCCGGGCCGGCATCAGCTTCAGGTGCAGAACACCATTGAAGACCTCGCTGGTAACAACATTGGCAAAGCCTTCGAAGTGGATTTGTTCGAGGGCGTGCAACGGCGCTTCACGAATCAAGTGGTGAGATTATCGTTTGAAGTGCGGTAGGCTTTATTCAAGTAACACTTTGATGATCGGAAACAAATGCCTACGTGGAGATTTGCCGCATTCCGCCGGGCAAGAAGAATTACCCCTACCACTCGCACAGTGCGCAATGGGAGTTTTATCACGTCATTTCCGGCAAAGGCTTGGCGCGACATAAAGACGGAACGACACCCATCGGAGCGGGCGACGCCTTCATCTTCAAACCCGGCGAACCGCATCAGTTGATCAACGACGGCACGGAAGATTTGATCCTCTACGTCGTGGCGGACAATCCAATTGGCGAGTCGTGCCACTACCCTGACAGCCAGAAATGGATCGTGCGATCGCCCGAACGCCGGGTCATCCGCTCCGAATCGCTCGATTACTACGATGGTGAAGAGTGAAGCCGCCGGAGGTACTGATTGTTCAACTGGCTGCGCGGAAACATTTTTGCATTGGATGGATTTCAGCCTTCAACTCGCAACCAACGATGATGCCGCCGCACTCGCTGCGTTGCACATGGCTGTCGCCGAACACTTGACTTCTCTGTATGGACACGGCCATTGGTCATCGAAGACCTCAGAGAAAGGCGTACTCTACGCCATGCGCACATCGCGAGTGTTTGTCGCACGAGAAAGGGCCGGGATCGTAGCCACGTTGCGGCTGGCGACCAAGAAGCCGTGGGCGATTGATACCAGCTATTTCACGGCCTGTCGGAAGCCGCTGTATCTCCTCGACATGGCGGTCCAGCCAGCCACGCGCCGGTTCATGGAAGGGTAGAAGGACGGGT
>CAZYYS010000087.1:15098-17763 GCA_964651015.1 uncultured Verrucomicrobiota bacterium | reverse complement strand
GATTGCCAGCAGTCGCAATGGCTCCGTCAGTTGCACCAAGGTCGGGGAATCGCTCACGCAGATCGCCAACAAGGTGTCGTCCACCGACGCGTTGGTCGCTGAAATTGCCACGGCCGCGCGCGAACAGGCCCAAGGCATCGAACAGATCAACACTGCCATCACCCAGATGGATCAGGTGACTCAGAGTAATTCGGCCAGCGCCGAGGAAAGCGCCAGCGCCGCCGAGGAACTCGATGCGCAGGCCGCGTCGCTCAAGGACATGGTGGGTAATCTCCGCGAGCTCGTGGGTGGAGCGGGCACGGTGTCGGCTGTGTCTCCAGCGCCCGCGCCCGCGCGCGCCTCGCATATTGCCGTGTTCACCAGGCAGCCCGCAGCGCGGCCACGGTCGCGGCCTCAGCCGCACAAGTCGCTTGGCGCGGGCCAGCACAAGGCCATCCCCATGCCAGATGATGCACACCCGGCGCGTGACGTAGATGACGACAACTTCAAGAACTTCTGAGCCGGCCGTAGCGGGGATTGGCTTGCCGCGAATGCATGCGTCGTTCACGGCAACGCTTTCGGCCGAGGCCTACCGGACGTTGGTGGATTTGGTGTACCAACACAGCCGGATCCACATCGGTCCGGACAAGAAGCCCATGCTGGCCAACCGGCTGCGCAAGCGCCTGCGGGCGCTGGGGCTGGTTTCCTATGACGACTACTGCGCCGTGCTCCGCTCCGCGCAAGGCCCGGATGAAATCGAGCAGTTGGTGGATCTCATTGCCACGAACCACACGCGGTTCTTCCGCGAGCCGGAACATTTCACGACTCTCACCGGCCGGATGTTGCCCGAGTTGCTTCCGCGACTCGCCTCCCAAGGTGATTCGCTGAGGGTTTGGTCCGCCGCCGCATCGTCCGGCGAGGAGCCTTACTCGCTGGCAATCGTGCTGGCGGAATTTTTCCGCGAGCATCCTGCCGTGGATTGGCGCGTCGAGGCCTCGGACATCTCGCATCGCATGCTGGCCGAAGCGGAACGGGGCATTTACCCGCTCGACCCCCGGCACGCCTTGCCGCCGGAACTGTTGCGGCGCTACTTTCAACGCGGCGTCGGCGCGCAGGACGGGACCTGCCGGGTGAAGGCCGATCTGCGAAAGCGCGTGCGGTTTCAGCGCATCAACCTGTTCCAAGCCGAATACCCGTTACCAAAAAATCAGCATGTGATCTTCTGCCGCAACGTCATGATCTACTTCGATCCACCGTCGCGGGCGACTTTGGTGCATAAACTCATGCGGCAATTGGCCCCGGGCGGCTTCCTGGTGATCGGGCATTCCGAGAGCCTGATGGGAATCCGGCACGATTTGGAATCCGTGCGCCAAAGTGTGTTCCGCAAGACATGAGTGCCAAACGCAAGATTCGGGTACTGATTGTGGACGACTCCGCCGTCGCCCGACGATCCATCCGTGATGCGCTGGCTCAGGATTCCGAGATCGAAGTCGTGGACGTTGCCTGCGACGCATACGTGGCGCGAGAAAAAATTCTCAAACTTCAGCCGGATGTCATCACGCTGGACCTGGAAATGCCGCGTATGGATGGGTTGACTTTTCTTCGAATTCTCAACGAACACCATCCCATGCCGGTGGTCGTGGTGAGCGCGCTGACTCCGCAGGGATCGGCCAAGGCGATGGAGGCGCTGGCCGCCGGAGCGGTGGATGTCGTTGGCAAACCCAATGGCAGCCAAGCTTTGGGGGAAGTGGCTTATCGACTCGCCCATCTCGTCAAGGCAGCCGCCCGCGCTCGCCTCCGACCGCCTCGCTCCGAAGCCAGGGCCACGGCCCCGCCATCGGTTTCGGCATCTCTGCCGCCCGGCGAATTTTCCGCGCGGCGTGTGATTCTGATTGGGGCTTCAACGGGTGGTGTGGAGGCGCTGCGCTTTCTTTTGCCGCGCCTGCCGGACGGCCTGCCACCAATTGCGGTGGTGCAACACATCCCACCGAATTTTTCGCGACTCATGGCTGAACGTCTGAACGAGTTGTGTCCCTTTATGGTTCGCGAAGCCGTTGAGGGTGATGTATTGCGTCCCGGTCTTTGCCTCGTGGCCCCCGGTGATTTTCACCTGGCTTTGGTCCGCTACGGACGCGGCTACCGGGCCCGGTTGACGCAGTCACCGCCGGTGCACCATTGCCGTCCTGCGGTGGACGTGCTTTTCCGTTCCGCCGCCGAGTGCGCGGGCGCGCAAGCTGTGGCTGCGTTGCTGACTGGCATGGGGACCGATGGCGCTCGTGGAATGCAGGCCCTCCGTGCCGCCGGGGCGCGCACGCTCGCCGAACACGAGGATAGCTGTGTGGTTTATGGCATGCCGCAGGCGGCCATAAAACTGGGAGTGGTGGATCAGGTGGCGACCCTTGAGCAAATGCCGCCAGCCATCCTCCAGGCCCTGGCCCAACCGGTTCGCGCATGACTCCCAGAATCCTCAACGTGGATGACAGCAAGACGATCCGGTCCTCGCTGGCCCGCCTCTTTGCGCCGTTTGCCTGCGACTGGCGCCAGGCCGTCAACGGCGAAGAAGGCTTGGCCGCCGCGCTCCAGGAGAAACCCGACCTCATTCTCTCAGATTGGAACATGCCGGTTATGGACGGCATCACCATGGTGCGCAGACTGCGCGAAAACCCTGCACTCAGGCGGACACCGG
>CAZYYS010000087.1:0-15088 GCA_964651015.1 uncultured Verrucomicrobiota bacterium | reverse complement strand
TGCTGACCACGGAGTCAGGTCCGGAATATATCGCCACCGCCGCCCGCTTGGGCGTGCGGGACTACGTGATCAAGCCCTTTCGTGACGAGGAATTGCTGGCGAAAGTTGGCCGGCTTATTCCCCTGATCCCGCGCGCCGACTCAGGGACACCGCTATGAACGAGCCGAGTTCAAATCTCCCACCGCCCATCAACCCAGCACCGCCCGGCACTTCCGCGGTTGATCCCGTTGCCGGCCCGTCAAAGGATGCGGCTGTGCTGGTGGTGGACGACAGCCGCACCATGCGGCTCGCGCTGATCCGCGCTTTGAACGGACTCGGATTTCGCAACATCACCGAGGCGACGAACGGGAAGCAGGCCCTGGAGGTGCTGGCCAGCATGCAACCCCACCTTATCCTTTTGGACGTGGAAATGCCGGAGATGGATGGATTTGAAACCTGCCGACGCATCAAAGCCTCCGAGCAATGGCGACAAATCCCGATCATTTTTTTGACTGGCAAGACGGAAACCGCCGACGTCGTGCGGGGCTTTGAGTTGGGCGCGGTGGATTACGTGGTCAAGCCGTACAACGCGCATGAACTGCTGGCGCGGGTGAACACGCATCTGACAATGGATGAACTGCGGCGCAGCTTGGCGGGCAAAAACGTGGAACTGGCGCGCGCCCACGAACTGGTCCGGCGCGCTTTCGGGCGCTACGTGTCCGAGGAAGTGGCCACGAGCATTTTGCAGTCGCCCGAAGGCCTCGAACTCGGCGGCGAGGAACGGGAAGTTACCATCCTCATGTCCGATTTGCGGGGTTTTACCGCCATGGCTGCGCGGTTGACGCCGCACGAGGTGATCGAGTTTCTCAACCTCTACCTCGAAGCGATGGTGGACGTCATCAGCCGTTTCGAGGGCACGATTGACGAGATCATCGGCGACGCCATCCTGGTCATCTTCGGCGCTCCATTGGCTTGCGACGATCATGCTGACAAAGCCGTCGCCTGCGGTCTGGCAATGCAGCTTGCCATGCAAGACGTCAACCAGCGCCTCATCGCCAAAGGCGCGGCTGAGCTCGAAATGGGCATCGGCATCCACACGGGCCGGGTCATCGTCGGCAACATCGGTTCGTTGCGCCGGACGAAATACGCCGCCGTCGGCTCCAATGTGAACCTTGCAGGGCGCATCGAATCCTTTACCACTGGCGGCCAGATTCTGATTTCTGAAACCGTGCGGGAGAAGATCAAGTCGCCACTGCGGTTGGACGCCCAGTTTCAAGTTGAACCAAAAGGGGCGAAGGAAAAGTTGCAGTTGCACGAAGTCGGTGGCATCGGCGAACCGTTCAATCTCTCGCTGCCGTCGAAAGCCAGCGTGCTTCGTCCGCTGCCGCAACCGCTGGCGATCCGCTTTACGGTGCTGGAGGAGAAGTTTGTCGGACGCACGGTTCATGAAGGGCGACTGGTTGCAGTGTCAGACTCCGAAGCTGGCATTGAATCCGAGTTGGCGCTGGTTCCACTGAGCAACCTCAAGATTGAGCTTGAAGCTGTGACCGGAGCAAACCCAGGCGGCGAAATCTATGCCAAAGTCGTGGGAGCAGTCGCTGGAACCGCAGGCCAGACTCGCATCCATTTCACCTCCCTTTCGCCGGAACTCAAAGTCTGGGTGCAGGCTCGGGGAAAAATGTAAGGACCGGACCGCCGCAGATTTCTGGATTTTCCTTCACGCGTTTCGCGCCGCTTGGCGCTCGGAAGGCACTCAAAAAAGATTCAATGTTTCCGCTTGACGCCATGCGACTACTAGTGTAGTCATTAGACCTTAATCAATAGTTGATTTCATAAAGCTATGCCAAAAACACCTGACATCACCGAATCCGAATGGAAGATCATGAAGGTCCTCTGGGACAAATCGCCGCTCCCGGCCTATGACATCATCGCGGCGCTGGCCCGGGAGCAATGGCACCCGAACACCGTCAAGACCATGCTCGCCCGGCTGACGAAGAAGAAGGCGCTCCGGGTCGCCAAATACAAGAACCTCCATCTCTACTCGCCGCTCATCACCGAGGAGGAGGGCGTCCACGCGGAGAGCGAGGATTTTCTCCATCGGGTGTTCGGCGGGGCGATCCGGCCGTTGCTCGTTCACTTCGCGCGGAAGCAGAAACTCACGAAAGCGGACGTGGAGGAGTTAAAGCGAATCCTCAACCAGGAGAGTTGATATGGACTTCAACCTGATCCCTGACCGTATTCTGGCGTTGCTCTGGCGCGCCTCGTGGCAGGCCTCCGTGCTGGTCTTGCTGATCCTCCTCGCTCAAATGATGTTTGGTAAAAGGCTCACGCCCAAGTGGCGTTACGCGCTTTGGCTGCTGGTCGTCGTGCGCCTGTTGCTGCCCGTGACGCCGTCGAGCGCTTGGAGCGTTTTCAACGTTGGGAATCCCGAGCGCTTCAGCGGAATCGGTTTGGATCGCTGGTCGCGCGGCGAACCGTGGGAGGTCGAGCGCGAGGCCGCCCCGCAAACTTTGTCCGTTGCTCAACCTGCAAAGGTCACGGCCGCGACGCCAATCAACGTTACAGCGCCAGCCACCACGGGCACCGCCACCGTTCCTCCGCGCCGCTCCTTTTTGCAGTCCGCACTGGTCTTCCTGCGGCAACATCTCGTCTGGATTTGGTTCCTCGGCGTGCTGGCGTTGAGCATGCGACTGGCCTGGGGCAATTACCTCTTCTCCCTGCAACTGCGCCGGCGCAAACCGATCACGGAGCCGTCCGTCCTGGCGGTGTTGGACGAATGCCGCGAACGAATTGGTCTGCGCCGCCCGTTGACGCTGATCGAAGCGCCCGAATTGGACAGCCCGGCGTTGTTCGGTTGCTTCCGGTTGAAGCTCCTCCTGCCGGAAAAGTTGATCGAACACTTCTCGCCGGCCGAGCTGCGCCACGTCTTTCTGCACGAACTGGCCCACGTCCGCCGCCGGGATGCCGCCGTGAACTGGCTGACGACGATTCTGCAAACGCTGCACTGGTTCAATCCCGTGCTCTGGTTCGCGTTCCAGCGGATGCGCGCGGACCGCGAACTGGCCTGCGACGCGCTGGCGCTGGCGCACGCGCACGATGGGGAGAGCAGGCGCTACGGCCAAACCGTCATCAAAGTGTTAGAAGGTTTCACTCAACCCACGGCCATCCCCGGGCTGGTGGGGATTCTCGAAGACAAAAAACAAATCAAAGAAAGGATCACTATGATCGCACAGTTCAAACCCTCCTCGGGCTGGCCCGTGATGGCGCTGGCGTTGGTAACACTGTTGGGATGTGTTTCGCTGACGGATGGGAAAAAACAAACTGCCGGTGAGCAAAACCGCTCGGGCGGGGATGCAACGGCGAGGATATGGGATTCGGCAGGCGGAGCGATGAAAGCGAGCACTGGTGTGGAAGGGCAGCCAGTCGTTCGACTGGTTGCGTCGGATAAGATTGATTGGTGGCTGACCTTTGGCGGCGAGGCGAGGCCATCGCCGAATGGCAAGTACTTGTCCTACATAAATTGGGATGACGGCAACCTCGCATTCTACAACGTCGATACGGGTGAACTGAAGGACCTGACGTCCGAAGGAACCTGGAGCGGCAATCCAAATCAGTTCAGTATGGAAGGCATTTGGTCGCCGGACAGCACACAGGTTGCTTACCTCTGGAGCATGGGCGGCGACCAAGGTGAACTCCGAATAGTCGATCGAGACGGCGGCAAACCCAAGACACTTGTGCCGGCCAAGCTCTGGCCGCAAAGCTGGTCGAAAGATGGCAGGCACATCCTCGCACTTGGTCCTTATCGGAAAGCGTGGCCGAGCCGGAACGAGAAAATGGACGGCATCCTATTGGTGGACGCCGCCACAGGAAAGACCAACATGGTGAAGCTGCTTCCCGACGGAGACGAATCCGTGACAGCATCGTTATCGCCCGATGGAAAATACATCGCTTATTGCTACGGACGAAACGAGCCTGGCTCCACGAATGCGGCTCACAGCGACATTCGCATCGTCAACATTGACGGTTCCAACGACCGCAGCCTCATTGACCATCCGGCCAAGGATGTCACTCCGCGTTGGATGCCAGATGGAAAGCATTTGTTGTTCGCGAGCGACCGCTCCGGGAACAATGCAATCTGGATGCTTCCGATCAGCCAGGGGCAGAAAGCTGGAGAGCCGCGCATGGTCCGCGACATAACCGGGATGCTCCTCGGAACCGCTGAAGATGGAGCGGTTTTTTACTCAGCCAGCGCGCCGAACTTTAACATCTACGTTGCCGAAGCGGACTGGGATTCAGCCACGCTGGGAACGCCACGACTCGTGTCGCTGCGATACGACGGCAAGAACCGCAACCCACGTTGGTCCTCTGACGGTTCGAGGCTGGGTTACATTTCCGAGCGCGATGCTTTTGTTCTAGTTTTCCAAGATGCGGCCACTGGCAAAGAAGAAGACGTCAAAGCCGACCTGGAATATTGCCAACGGACGGTGTGGTCGCCAGACCTCAGCCGGTTGGTCGAGGTGGCAAAGAGTCCGACTCAAAAAGGAAATGGCTTGTTTGAGGTTAATGTCAAAACTGGCCGTCGAACGATTCTCGAGAGCTTGGCTGAACCGTCCGACGACGTGGGCCGCCCGCTTTTCACGGCGGATGGCAAGCATCTGATCTATACCAAATTCCATTGGCCCAAAAGGCCAGAGAGCGGACCAGTCGAACTGGATCTGGCTACCAGACGAGAACGGCGAATTGGCGGCGCATTGGGCGGCTACGGTAGTTGGGGCGCAATCTCGCCCGACGGCTCACGGTTGGCGACCTGCAAGAATCCGTATCCCGTAAAGGAAGGCGATAAGGTCGGCCTGCAGATTGCCTCGAGAGCGGACGGTGTCACGAAAACCGTGCCCGAATTTCCAATCGGTGAGAAAGGAGGTGGTCAAGTTTGCGCCTGGCTGCCCGACAATCGTCGTGTGCTCGTGGCCTTCGGGGGAAAGCAATCTCAGCAATTGTATCTGGTCGATGCTGACACCGGCAGTTCCCGGCCATTTGGTCCGCCGCAGCCCAAGGGCGAGGAGATAGGGGTTTTGAGTATTCATCCCGATGGCAAACGCATCGCCTTCGACCGCGGCCGAACGATCCAGGAAATCTGGGCAATGAAGAACTTCCTACCGGACGAGAAACTCGCGACGAAGTAGTCCGGTTTTGCAGAGCGCACGCGCCTCGCGTCCAGGTTTTCCAAACCAGCAGTGGCAAGGGGCGCGCGGGCGCATGGCCGTTCACCAAAAACCCAAGGTTCCGGGGTGGTTTCGACCTCCAACAGTGGACGCGCAGCGGGGCCATGAACCGGCTTTGCCTTGGTAACGCCGGTTTCCCACCCGGCAAGGCGCGCCGACCGGAAAGTCGGTGTTACGGTGCGGCGGTTCATGAAAAGTTCGCCTGGCGGCATCCTTCGGCTGCCACAGCTCAAACGGGGCAGACCAACCGAACAAGCGTGAACATTGGCGCGGGTGGAGGCGTTGCCGCGCGGGCCGGATTGGTGGCAATTCACAATCAATCTCGACAAGTCTTGGCATCATGTCTTAGAAAGACTTCGTGCAAGCAACCAACGCCTCGCCCACCTTGGCCGACCTGCTCGGCGTGCTCGTCGAAAACAAGGGATCGGACCTGCACATCCAGTCGGGGGAAGTGCCCATTGGCCGCATCAACGGCGAGCTTGGCCGTTTTGAAATGCCGCCCTTGACGGAAGGCGACGTGCTGCGTCTGGCCCGGGAGGTTCTGGGCAGCGATGAGAAAATGCAGGAGTTTACCACGGCCAAGGATTGTGATGCGGCGGTCGCAATTCCCGACCTTGGGCGGTTCCGCGTCAATCTTTTTTATCAGCGAAATCGGCCGGGCATGGTGCTGCGGACGATTGGCACGAAGATTCCCACGATTGAGCAACTCGAATTGCCCGAGGTGCTGAAAACCATCGCCGCCGCGAACGACGGCCTCGTGCTCGTGACCGGCGCCACGGGCAGCGGAAAGTCCACCACGCTGGCCGCGCTCATTGACCACATCAATGCCACTCAGGCCTGCCACATCATGACGCTGGAGGATCCCATGGAGTTCGTGCTGGAGAGCAAGCTGGCCCTTATCAACCAGCGGGAGATTTCCGTGGACTCGACCACCTTTGCGTCCGCGTTGAAACACGTGCTCCGGCAGGACCCCGACGTGATCCTGATTGGCGAAATGCGCGATGCGGAATCCGCGTCGGTGGCCCTGACGGCGGCGGAAACCGGCCATCTGGTCTTCGGTACGTTGCACACACAGGACGCGCCGGAATCGCTGGAACGGCTTATCAATCTTTTCCCCACGGACCGTATCACGCAAGTCCGCATGCAGCTGTCGCTTGGCTTGCGCGCGATCATCTGTCAGAAGCTATTGCCACGGGCAGGTGGCGGACGGACAGCCGCCTTGGAGATCTTGATCAACAGCCCGCGCATCAAAAAGCTCATCCTCGAAGGCGACACCACGAAAATTCCCGCAGCGATCCAGGCGTCGCGGTCGGATGGGATGCAAACGTTCAACCAGGCCCTCGTTGACTTGGTAAAGGCCGGCAAGGTCGAAGAGGCGGAAGCGCTGCGGTTCTCGCCAAAACCCGATGAGTTGAAGATGAACCTGAAGGGAATCTTTTCCGGCACCTCGGCCATGGCATAAGTTTGTGATGCACACATCAACCAACTAACAACCCAAGACCTGCCGCTATGGACCTCTCCGAACTTCTCCAGCACGCCGTCGAATCCGGTGCCTCCGACCTCCACCTGACCGCCATGCGCCCGCCAATGGTGCGCATCAACGGCAAGCTGATCCCCGGCGGATTCAACACCGAGCTCGGCCCCGACGACACCAAGGCTCTCATCTACAGCATTCTTACTGACGATCAGAAGGCCAAGTTCGAGGAGGAACACGAGCTCGACTTCTCCATTGGCATTCCGGGAGTTTCCCGATTCCGGGTGAACGTGTTCATGCAGCGCGGCTGCGTCTCCGGTGTGTTCCGGACCATTGGCGAGAACATTCCGTCCTGCGAGGAATTGGGCCTGAATGAAATCATCCAGCAACTCGCCTTGCTGCCGCGCGGCCTGGTGTGCGTGACCGGCCCCACGGGCTCCGGCAAGTCCACGACCCTCGCGGCGATGATCAATCTCGTGAACCAGAATAAGGATGGCCACATCATCACCATTGAGGACCCGATCGAGTTTCTGCACCCGCACATTCGCTCGACTATCAACCAGCGCGAATTGGGCTCGGATACCTATTCGTTTCCGCGCGCCTTGAAGGCCGTCTTGCGGGAAGACCCCAACGTGATTCTGGTCGGCGAAATGCGCGACTTGGAAACGATCGCCGCCGCTCTGACACTGGCCGAGACGGGACACCTTGTGCTCTCGACACTTCACACCCAGGACGCCGCTTCAACGGTGGACCGCATCATTGACGTATTTCCCCCTTATCAACAGGAGCAAATCCGGGTGATGCTGGCCGCAACGTTGAAAGGCGTCGTCTCCCAAGTACTGCTCCCCAAGGTGGACGGCCAGGGGCGGGTGGCCGCTCGTGAGGTCATGGTCGTGACGCCGGGGATTTCTGCGATCATTCGGGAGGCCAAGACGCACCAGATCTACTCGGCCATCCAGACCGGCGGCAAGCAAGGCATGTGTACCATGGAGCAATCCCTCGCCCAACTCTGCCGGGATGGCTTGATCTCGGTCGAAGATGCCATGAGCAAGGCCAACCATCCGCTGGAACTGAAGAGTCTGGCCCGCATCGAGTGAGCAGAATTCAAATGAACCCGCACGACCTCAGAAATATTGCCGTCCTGAAGGCGGTCCCCGACGCCGCCCGCGAACGGCTGGCGGCGGTTCTGGAAGATCGCCGCTACGGAACGGGGCAGGTCATCTGCGCCGAGGGCGACCCCGGCGATAGCATGTTCTTCATTCTCGAAGGGTCAGTGAGTGTCGAGAAGCAGACTGGCGCTGGCACGGCAACAAAAACGCTCACCATTCTCGCCGCGGGTGATTACTTTGGGGAAATGTCGCTGTTTGATCAGCAACCCCGGTCCGCCTCCGCAGTCGCGGGCGGAGAAACGCGGCTGGCGCGGCTGCCCAAGGCGGCCTTCGACGCGCTGCTGAAGCAAAGCAGCGAGACGGGATTGAGCGTGTTGTTTGCCATGATTCGCACCTCCAGCGATCGCATCCGGCGACTGAGTTCGCAGGTCATCGTTTACGACGAAATCGGCAAGGCCATCGGGGAAGCCGGGAGTTTGCAGGCCTTGCTGGACGTGGTGCTGAACCAAATTTGCCAAGCGACCCTCGCCGACTGGGGATTCCTCGTGCTTCGTTCCCAGTTTTCCAACGAACTGGAGCTTCGCAGCGTCAAGGGCCTCGAACTTACCGCGCAACAGAAAGCAATGATCAGCGCAGGGGAAGGTTTCCTTGCGCCGATGGTGCATAATCCTCGGGACTTGGTCGTGAAGAACTTCGGCGAAGAGGCGCCGTTCACGGCTTGCAACCGCTTCGGATTTGAACTGCCGGCACTCTTGCTGTCGCCGATCAAAGTCGAGGATCGATTGCTGGGGATCATCGCCCTGGGTGACCACGAGAGTGGGCAATTCGATTTGAACGACGTGAACCTTGTCCGCGGCGTCGCACGCCAAGCCGGCCAGGCGATTCTGAACGCCCTCCACCGTGAAGAGGAGGCGGCTCGTTCGCGTCATTCCCGGCAGTTCGTCCGGTTCTGATCTCGCCATGAAGCTCACGCCTTTTGAACTGGGTCTGGTGGCGCATCTGGTCGCCGACTGGATGTTGCAGAACGACTGGATGGCGCGGAACAAAATGAGTCTGCGGCATCCGGCGGCGTGGACTCATGCCGGTATTCATGCGGTGTGCCTCGGCCTCGCCTTGGGCTGGCAGGCTGGGCTGGTGCTGGGGTTTATCCACCTGCTGATTGATACCCGCGTACCGCTGACTTGGTGGATTCGCTCTTTCAAGAAGAGCGACCAGGCACCAGACGCCACTTCGATTGCAATCTGGCTTGACCAGACACTACATATCGTCTGTATCGCTGCCTGGGTGGCGCTGGCCTGAAGCCAGAAGTCGCTTCTGAAGTGAGGAGAGTTCCCTTCACCAGTTCGCGTTAAGTGCCAAGCTACGCTCCGCCTGCTGCGGTCGCCCGCGAAAGGTGGATTGTATCCTCGTATCGCTTGGTCATCACCCTGACCCGCTGGGCGATCACCCGCGTCAACGCCAGCATGAACGGTGCGGCCAACGCCGGCGCCTCCGCAAACATTTTCTTTAGTGCACTCTCGGACACTTTGATGAGCACGGTCGGGTGATTGGCGATCACGTCGGCTGATCGCGGCCCTTGGTCCACGACCGCCAGTTCGCCGAAACATTCGCCCACCCCCATCGTGGCCAGAGTTGTTTCCCGTCCGTCAATCATGACCCGGGCCCGCACCTCGCCTTCAAGTACCATAAAGAGCGCGTCCCCATGATCACCTTTGTTTACGACCGTTCCGAACGGAACAACCTTCACAACTTCAAGGTAAGGCAGTAAGGACGCAAGCAAACGCTCCTCAACGTCCGCGAGCATCTTGATGCGACGCAACGAACCCGGCTGAATGCCCAGTGTTGCTGCTGAAGCTGCCGCTGCCGGTGGCAGTTTGGATTTGAACAGGACCTTGAGTTCCGCCAAGTCCGACGCGCGCGACCAAATGCGGTCCGCTTCCTTGAAAACCCAGGAGGTGGCTGTGACCTTGCCTTGTTTGATCCAAGTTACCAGCTCAGGCAATTCCAACGGCCCATATGCAATGTTGTCTGCTCCCCAAGCCCGATAATTGACGTTCGTGTCGTCGCCCATTTGCAGGTTTGCATACGCAAATCCAGAGTTGCTGTCAATCTTTGAAAGCCTGGGATAGAAAGTTCGGTCCGACAACTCGCCTTGTGCATTGACCATCCCGCCTACGTACCGCCGTGCCGCGCGAACATCACGATGGCCTTGTGGACAGCCATGTGATGCTTGAAATCAGAACACCCACACGTTAACCTCTGGCCATGCAAACCAGCCGGAACAAATGACTTTACAATCGCCGATGCTCACACCACCAAGCGGCCTGCCGATTCGCCACCGAAGAATCATGCCTCTTTTTGTTGCGTCATATTTTGCGCAATCAACGATGAACGCGGCGCCGCGGAGCAATAGTCCATCAATAAGATCCGTTGCAGCTCACACTTTCGGCAAAACCAATTTCGCCAGCAACTCATGAACAGAAAAATAGGAATCGTAACGGGCGGCGGCGATTGCCCCGGCTTGAACGCCGTCATCCGCGCGGTGGCCAAGGCCGCCGCCATGCGCGGCTGGGAAACCTTGGGCATCGTCGGCGGTTACGAGGGTCTTCTTGAGCCGCGGCAATTTCGCCCGCTGAATTACCACGCACTCAGCGGACTTCTCGTGCGAGGCGGCACGATTTTGGGCACTGCGAATCGCGGAAAATTCTCCTCCAAGACCGGCCACGGTGACAGCCGCCAGTTGCCGAAAGAACTGTTTGACGGCGTGACGACGGGTATGAAGGCACTCGGCATTTCCGCGCTGGTTTCCATCGGCGGCGACGGTTCGCTGACCATTGCCCAGCAGATGCACGAACACGGCGTGCCGGTGGTCGGTGTGCCCAAGACGATTGACAATGATCTTGCCGGCACGCTGATGACCTTCGGCTTCGATTCCGCAGTGGCATGTGCCACAGATGCGCTTGACCGGTTGCACACCACGGCGGAAAGCCACAACCGCGTGATGACCCTGGAAGTGATGGGCCGTTATGCTGGCTGGATTGCATTATTTGCCGGTGTAGCCGGCGGCGCGGACGTGGTTTTGATACCGGAAATTCCGTTTTCCTACCACAGCGTCTGCGCGAAGATCCGCGAGCGCGAGCGATTGGGGAAACAATTCACCCTCATCGTCGTGGCCGAGGGGGCGCGGGAAAAGGGCGCGGACTTCACCACGTCGGCAGCGCCGGAGACGCAGCGCGAAGCGCGGCTCGGTGGCGTTGGCGCGGTGGTGGCTGCGGAAGTAGAGAAACGCACGGGCAAGGAAACGCGCAACTGCGTGCTCGGCCATCTGCAGCGCGGTGGCAGCCCGACAACTTTTGACCGCGCGCTCTGTTCCATGTTTGGCGCGACGGCCGTGGAACTCATCGCGGCGGACGATTTTGGCAAGATGGTAGCGTTCACGGGCGAGGGCATCAGCGCCATCCCGATCCGCGAAGCCACGGGCCGGTTGAAGACCGTTCCTTCCGACGGTAATCTCGCCCGAACGGCGCGGGCGCTGGGTATTTCACTCGGAGAGTGACGCTGAGGGTGAAGCTGAGACCGCATACAACTGAAACACTTATGAGTAACAAATTAAGAAGCAAAACCTCACTTCCCGCATTTCCCATCCCGCGATGCCTGGACCAAATCCTGGCAAAAACACTGGAGCAACGTCGGTCTGTTGCGTCTCGTCAGCAGAAACTGAAACTACTTGAAGCAAATCTAAATCGTGAAACGAATATCAAACAAACTTGCCTAATTACTGTCCACTTTGCTATTTGCCATCGTAGCAGCAACAACGCTTGCGGTAGACAAGCAACCCAACATTGTCTGGGCTGCAAGGATGTCGGTTTCAACGGCTGCACGGACATCAAGACACCGAACCTCGACGCACTGGCCGCTGGCGGCGAGAAGTTCACGAGTTCTACGTCCAGTCGATGTGCACGCCGGACCCGCGCGGCGCTGATGACCGGCCGTTATCCGTTCCGCTACGGCCTGCAAACGATGGGCACCGCCGGCTATGCCCTCTACACCAGCGAGTGGCTCATGCCGCAATGCCCCAAGGAAGCCGCTACAACACTGCCATCATCGGCAAATGGCATCTCGGCCACGCCGACTTGAAGTATTGGCCCAAGCAACGCGGCTTCGATTACCCTACGGCGCAACGATCGGCGAGTTGGATTACTACACCCACGGAGATGCCGGTGTGCTCGACTGGTTACGCAACGACAGCCCGTGCACGAAAAGGCTACACCACCACGCTCATTGGCGACGACGCGGTGAAATACATTAAAGCCCATCGTTGCATCTGAAAAGGCCAACCTCAGGCCCTGATCGGCGACGGGCACTCCATCATTGACGAAGGCTTCGGCAGCGAAGCTGATCACCCGTGAGTTCGGCGGATGAGCCCTTTGTGGATACGGACTCGTCAAACCGGTTCAACACCAAACTCCGAGGCGTGAACCATCCACCAGCCGGCGAAGCGGGCCGCCCTTTCCCAATTTTCCTGGCCAACCCCGTGGCGATTCGAAGCCACCAATGTTTACAGGCGCCATCGTGAGTTGTTCGACGATGTGCGTGCGAATTGTTTAGGATCAAAAGTTGCTACCGAAATCAGGAAGTGCGCCTTGAGTTGCTCGGGCGCACACAAGAATCTGGCAGATATCGGTTTGAAAATGGCGATTGCGATCGGGAATGATCGCACGGCAAAGGCAATTCCCGGTGGCCCGTCCAAATAGGATTCAAGAAATGGCACCACGCGGCATTGGGTGACAAATTTGTGGACATGTGTTCAGGACATTCCTTAACGATAAGATGTCGTCGGAGAGCACGCATTTGCGTGAATCAAGAAATCAACCAGCTCCTCACTCCTACGTTTGCCATTTCTGGAAGCGCCCTTTGCTTGACATCACAACTGATTGAAGGATGGTATTTCCAATGAAAAGGATTATGACATTTGCGGTCGTGGCCGGTTTGGGCCTCTCGTTAATCAAAGCGCAGGACAAGCCCTCCAGCGCGAATGACGCTCCGAAAGCAGAGACTAAAGCCAAAGAACCGTCAAATGCCGCCGCCAGCGATACGTCCGCGACGAACACAAACAAACCCAGCATCAAGGAATTGATGGAAGGCCCCGAATTCACGAACAGCACCGGCATGGTGATGGTGAAAATCTCTCCCCAGCTCTGGGCGGGAAAATACGAGGTAACCCAGGAAGAATATCAAAAGGGAGGAGGCAGCAATCCCAGCCAATTCAGCGGTGATCGCAACCCAGTCGATTCGGTGAGTTGGAACGATGCGATCAGTTTTTGCCAAAAGCTTGGCGATGCGGAACGCAAGGAAGAGATGTTACCCGAAGGTTTTGTTTACACGCTGCCCACCCAGGCTCAATGGGAGTCGTTCGCCGCGAGCGCGAACCTGAGTGACGCTGTTACCAGCGCCCCCACCCGACGAAGCAGCACCGCGCCGGTCGGAAGTCTGGGCCCCAATGGTCAAGGGCTTTACGACGTCCGCGGCAACGTCTGGGAATGGTGCCTGGATCCAAGTGACAAGCCTTTCCGTGTTCTACGCGGCGCCGCGTGGACTAGTTGGATTGAGATCAATCTCCGGCCTGAGTTCCGTTGGTACAGCAACGGCCCGGACGAACAGAAAAACACTTTTGGTTTCCGCTGTGTGATGATCCAAGACACCGGCAAGTAAAAGGCGTTCCTGATGACATGGTAACCAGTAACTCCTAATGACTTTCTTGGCCGGAAGGAACCGCAATGTTGTTGCTTGCTTTTCGTTTGCTTAACTGAGTTTTGAGATAACTGTCGGGAACAGCCTGCCCCCACGCGGAATACCACAGATCACCCAGCATCTGCCCGCCAACAATGAGTTGTCGGGCTATGAATTCGCGCCCCTGCAGTCCGAGTTCCCCGTCACCAGAAAGTTTTCCTGCCTTTTCGAGTTCGTAAAGTGGTGTCACGCGCTGGTGTTGAGCGAGGAGGTAAGTTATGACCACGGGAAAGACGTCTTCGGCTTTCGATTTCGAGTCATCGGGCCAGAGACTCTGCGCGGGGCGTAATTGAGCCTTCATTTGCTTCACATCCAACCCGACCCGTTGAATGTAACCGCCATCAATCCAGGCGTGAAACGCTTTGCTGGTGGTGTAGCCGTGTGGATTTTTTTGCACCCACCCGTTGTAGTTCCTGGTTGTGTGGAGCGGTTGTGAACCGTCACCAACAAAATGTCCCATGACGCCCATGAGGTAGATGATGTTTTGCTGGGCGTTGATGATCTCTTCCGGCGTGCCGAGCTCTTCGAACACCTTGAGATAGGAGAACGCCGCCTTCAACATTGCGTAATATTCCGAAATGGTCCACGGCAGGAAGCCAATCAATTCACGCGTGTGGTCGTCATTTTTGACAGGATCAAGAGCAGGAAAGTTCTCGGGATGAAGCGCGCGCGCCACCGCAAGTTGGGCAACGAATTCGTAACGAAACCGGCTCAGCGAAGTTGGTTCAAGTTTGTAGTCCACCAACTCATCAATGTCAAAAAAGTGGTTGGGACCATTGAAATGTTTGAGCGGCAAATCGGGCGTGCCACGCCACCGGTCGGGTTCGCCCGACAGAAACGCAATACGTTCCTGAGCGGGCGCTGTCTTGACAAATGCAGGAAAACTCGACGGCAATGAAGCCAGCGCCAGTTCATTAACCATGCGATGCCCTTCGTAGTCCCAAGCGGACACCAAGCTCGCAGCGCACAAATAGACAGCTAGCTGAACAGCGCGGGTGATAATCGATTTCATGGCGCGAACAACAACATATTGGATGAAGTTTATGACAGGAAATTCAAAAGGCAAAAAACAATTTCCTTGAGGCTGCGAGGACCCACTGCGTGGCTCGTCTCAAGAAACAATGTCAACGTGGATACACGTCCCATAAATCCCCAGAGATGGGGATTGTCTCCGAAATAGCCGTTCCGGAAGATTCTAAACACAGCGTCATAAGTAATTGCCTATAGAGTGGAGCGGAGTTATCGTTCGTTCGATGAAAGCACTCACCATCTCTGACAGAGAAAACATGATCATGGCTCTCCAGGATGAGATTCGGCGCAATGATGCCTCGCGCTACGATCATCGACTCCACGGAGTGCTCCTCGTGGCGCAAGGCATGACCTGCCCGAAAGTCGCTGAATGGCTGGGTGACTCGCCCCGCAGCGTCGTAAACTGGGTGCAGCGTTTTGAAACGGAGGGACTGGCCGGTTTGTCCGAAGGACAGCGCTCGGGACGTCCCAGCCGTTTGAGCGAA
>CAZYYS010000086.1:0-18081 GCA_964651015.1 uncultured Verrucomicrobiota bacterium | reverse complement strand
CCTCCTTCAGCACGTGCTCGACGCTGGCGACCATGAAGTTCACGAGCGGTTGCGGTGTATAGACGATGCCGTGATTTGTGGGACGCGCTCCTTGAATTCGGTGACGGCTTTTTCCCATTCGGCAATCGCGGGCGGGGCGTATTCGAGAAAGAGTTTGAGGACGTGGACGAGGTCGTCGGGTTTGGTGAGGTCCGCGCCGAAGACGTGTTGGCCCTGCTGGAAGAGCACGGCGCGGCGGGGTTCTTGAAAGAGGATGTTGTCGCGCGGGTAGCCGGCGGCGAATTTGTTTTTGATTTCCTTGTCGAGGTCGTCGTCGGAGTCTTTGGCCTCCCAATAGCCGTGCGGCAACCCGTACATGTCCAACAGGCCGCCATCCACCTGCACTTGGCTGCCGCCCTTGGCTTTCAACCGGTGTTCGGGAACGAGCTTCCAATCGAACTGCCGCGCGGAGTGTTCGAGGAGTTCTTGAAACGCAGAGCGGACTGCGCCTTCGTGTGTGACGCCGAGCTTCTCGAACGTGGCGAGGTTGTCGTAGTAGGTAACGACGGGTTTGTGCGTGGCCTTGAGTTCCAGCGTCCGCATGGGCGGGGTTTTACACGATGGCGCGTGGCGCGGCAATGCAGAGTTGGGGCACGTGTTTTAGTGCCGTTTGCCATTGCGAAACTGGACCACGTCGCAATGGCAACCTTTCAACGACTTTGGCAGTAGCGTTGTTGGCTGCCGTATTACGCCAACCACCTGTGAATCTCGGTGGAACGGAACGCCAACCCTTCACGCGGCCTTCGGCCACCTTCATGAACCGGCGCGTGGCTGGCCGGGCAGCTTTACTTTTTCGCCGGCTGATAATAATCGTTAAACTGCGCGCCAAACCGCCGTTTGGGCGGGCTGGCCTTTTTTTCCGAGTACTCGCTCCCGTTCCAGACCAACAGCGTAAGCTGCGGGGCATTCGTCAGTTCACGGACGTATTGGTATTGCGTCATGTCATACACGCGGATGCCGTCCAGCGCGAGAATGAGATCCCCCTTTTTCAACCCGGCCTGCTGCACGAGTTCATTTTCTTCCGCAATTAACACGCCCTGTTCGGGCGGTGCCTTGAAATCCGGCAGGCCGACCTTTTCGATGCCACGGGGGAAAAGTGTCTTCAGCCGTTTTTGAACTTCCGGGTCGAAACGCGCGTTGCCCGTTTTGGCCTTGTAACGGACGTAAAACCCGACGAGCGGGCCGGCTTGCTCGTAGCGTTCCTCGATTCGGGAATAATATTCCCGGGCTTCGTCATACTTCTCCAACGTTTCCATCAGCCGGGCTTTCGTGCGCAACCCGGCCATCGAGTAAACCTCCGCCGCCCGGTCGGCCAGCTTTTCCGCCTCCGCCAACCTGCCTTTTCGATGATAATAATTTACCAGCCACTCACAGTAGCTCGCCATCGTGACCGCATCCGTATCGAGTTCGACCGCTTTTTCATAATAGCCCGCCGCCTTCTCCTCCTCCTGCCGGTCGGCGAAATAGCGTCCCAGGCTGAAATAACCAGACGGGTTGAGTTTCGCGTATCGGAGCATGACCTGTTCATAACGCGGCGGATCGTTCGTGACGTATTTCGCCAGTTGCCAGTTTTGCCCCGTCGCATATTCAAGTAACGGCCGGTAAACCTCGTCGGCCTGGGCGTAGGATTCCTGTTCGTGATGGCTGACCTTTAGCAGCCAATACGAGATGGTCCCATCGTACGGCGCCAGATCATGCAACCGACCGAGCACCGCCGCGGCATCGGGACGGTTCACCAGACTCGGATGGTACATCCGGGGCTTTGGGTTGTAGGCCGTCCCCGGCGGCGGGTTGTGCTTGTGCCATTCGTTCACGTGGGGATTCGGAAACGGATTGTAACGCTCCGCGAAATTGGGCGGGCTGCAAATGTAATTCCAGATATCGGGCGAAACCAGATGCGGCGTGGCCACCGTCACCGGCATCCCCGCGTCCACTGCCTGATGGTATTCGGCCTCGGTCGTGCAATTGAACCGCCGCACGAACGGATAGAGGCGCAGCCCGCCAAAACGCCGGTCGGACTCCGCCACAAATTCCCGGGCGGCATCCGGCACGCCCAGCTTGCGTTGCAAAAAATTGCCGTGGTATTGCAATGCGTGACAAAGATGGCGTTGGAGAAAGAAGGCCCATTGCCCGGGGCCAATGATGCGCACTCGGTCGCCCGCCGCGGTGAAGCAATTTTCGGGTGGCTGGTTAAGAAATTTTATCATTTCCTTTTCGGACAGGGTTTTCCCGGTCGCCAGCGAATAAACCTGCCCAATTTCCGCGAATTCGAGGGGCAGAGCCAGCCGGGTCAGTTCGTGACCGAGGCCGACGGAGGAGGCTTCGGCCTGTGCAATCCGGCAAAAATCACTGCCCTCCGTTTTCAACCCGTCCGGCAACTTTTCCCATCCGGCATCCGCATTGATGCACCGGCTGATCGCAAAATAATGCGTGATGCTTTCGACCGGGCTCGGGTCGTCTAGGCGCTCCAATTCCCGGTAATCGTACGTGTTGCGGACGCGCAGCGCGTTGACCCAGGGTTGCAACTTCGGCTCGCCCGCCAACGCCTTTAGTTTTTCCAGGGCCGTCTTTTGATTGTTCATCAGCGTGAACAATATCACCCCGGCCGCGCGGCCATTCACGCCGCCGTCGGCGCCAGCGGACAAGGCCCGCGCCAAAGCCAGGTGCGCCGTCATGCGGCACAGGGGCAAACGCACATCGTAAAAGTTGCCAGAGGACTCCCGCAGCGCGAAGGCGCCCAGAATGACCGCCGCCATTTCATGCAAGGTTGGATCGGTGAAATTTGTTTGCAACAGGCGGGAGCTCCTTTCGTTCTCGGATTCGATGGTTGCCGGTTGCAAATCGGTCAGGGCGAGCAGAACGGCAAGATCATTGGGATCATGTTTGTTGGTCACAACCGGGGCACCGCCCGCCAGTGTTTTGGCGAAATCCTCATAAAGCGCCGGCGACCAGATCGGCTGGCTGACCCGCAGTGGCTTTGTCACCACCCCATTCTTTCCGAAAACGATCTTCACGTCATAGGACGGCGTTCTGAACTCTGAATCGCTTCGTTCTTCGGCAGTAACGGAGAGTTCGGTGGGGAGGCGGTTGCCTTTGGCATAGGCCGCCATCTCCGCCAAATCGGTCAGAACCGTTTCCACAATGAACTGGGACTCGTCTTGAAAATGAGTCTTGAAATGCTTTTCTCGTTGGGCTGCTTGGGTGGCCTGCGGTTGACGGTTGCAGCCGCTGAGGAAACCCGCCAGCAGGGAAAAAAAGATCAAGCTTCTCAAAGGCGACCTCATGGAGGGCAACTTAAGCCACCGCCTGACCTCTTGCAACCGCTCATACGAGAGGGTGATGTCCGGTCTTGGTTTGAACTCACGAAATCAGGAATGAATCCAGGTATTTCCTGCTTTCCTGATTTTCAAATTAGGGAGTCCTGGAAAACAGAAGCGCCGACCCCGGAGGAGGTAGGGCCGGCGCGCGTTGCGGGCGGTCTGACTTTGCGCGCGTATCCAATCACGCCCGGCCCCGCGCGTCAAAGACGGGACGGTGACAATGTGGTGACGTTCCGGTGAACACCAGAAGAAGCAGTCATGACTTGGCGGGCTTCCTGTGAGTCACATTTGCACCGGACCGTTACACATGTCGTTGAGAAATTGGTTCCGCCAGGACGACTGAGGTAAGTGGGCACATGCCTAATACCAAGGCAGGCTGGCTTGAAGTCAGGTCTCCATGGCCCGGTTTTTGCGTCAACTTCCGCATGCGTGCCACAATTGGATCAATCCTCATTGTTCGCTATGCGGTGACCTGCCGACTGTACTTCGTTCGCAAATATTTTTGGGTTGGCCTGATTCCACTGTTGATTTGCTGGACAGTTCCCAGCTCTCATTCTTTTGCCAGTACGCAACTTCCGGAGGGATTTACGGAATCCATTTACGTTCAAGGGGGGCTGGACGCGCCGGTCTCGATGGATTTTTCGCCAGATGGAAGGCTGTTTGTATGTCAAAAGGGGGGATTTGGTCTTGATTCGAGAAGCCGTGGAGAAGCCGCCGTCAGGATAGTCAAGAATGGCGTGCTCTTAGCCGATCCCTTTTGCACTTTGACCGTAATGAATGTCTGGGAAGCGGGTTTGATGGGCATCGCCTTTGATCCGAATTTTGGTGAGAATCGGCACGTTTATCTGAGCCATTCCATGGCGAAGGACGGTCAATTCTTAAATCGGGTCATCCGCTTGACGGCCAGTATCCAGAATCCAGACAAGGCCGATCCAGACAGTCTGACGGTCATCGTGGATGATATTCCCGCCTTCGGTTTTCATAACGGCGGAGCGATTCGCTTTGGGGCGGATGGCAAGCTCTATTACGGAACAGGGCACGGCACCATTCCGCAGTCGTCGCAAGACCTGAGTTCCCCCTTGGGAAAAATCCTCCGGTATAATCCCGACGGTTCGATTCCATCAGACAATCCTTTTGTCGGAACTCCAGACGCTTTCCCGGCGATATGGGCTTATGGATTGCGCAACGTCTTCACGGCGGCCGTTGATCCGGTGGAAAGTGGCGGCACCGGAACCATTTTGATCAATGACGTGGGGGAGCATTGGTTCGAAGAGGTCAACGAGTTGCAACGTGGGAAAAATTATGGTTGGCCGCTGTGCGAAGGGAGTTGCGCTCAACCAGACCTCACGCCTCCGCTCTGGCAGTATTCTCACCAGGAAACCGGATTGAACCCCAGCAACTGTCTGTCAGCCGCCGTGACGGGAGGAACTTTTTACCGGCACCGCCAGTTTCCCGAACCGTACCGCGGAAAATACTTCGTAACGGACTACATCAAGTGCTGGATCAAGGTAGTCGATCCCGCCACCCGGCAGGCGACGAACTTCGCAGCTGGCGCCAACAATCCGATAGATGTGAAAGTTGGACCCGACGGCTCCCTCTACTACCTCTCGACCGCAAACTCAGCGTATGACGGCGCGAATCGCAGCGTCTATCGAATCTCGTATAACCGTCACCCGGAAGTCATTTTTACGAAGACCGTGGTTTCCGAAGACGCTGCCCGGTATGTGTATCGCCTGGATGCATCCGGCAGTTCGGATCCCGATGGAGACCCGATTTCATTCCAATGGCTGTTACCGGACGGAGCCATTCTCTCCGCCGCTCAAATCGAGCTTCCGGTGTCCCGGACGAATGACTTCAGCGCAACGTTGATCGTAACCGATGCGCGCGGAGGTGAAAGGCATCGGGTCATCCCGCTTGTTACCTTGGGATATTCCGGCGGACTTCGCCTGGGCACGAATGTCAGCTCGATGCCGCTTACGCTGTCCGGCACCGGCGCCTTCAAATCGTTGGCGGAGCTGACCCCCAGCGCCAGCCTGATCCCTTACGAAATCAATACTCCCTTATGGTCCGATGGCGCAGTGAAGCGACGCTGGATCGCGCTGCCCCCCAACGGCAAGATTCGTTTCAGCGCGGAAGAAAGTTGGATTTTCCCACCGGGAACCGCACTCATAAAGCACTTCGAATTGCCTCCTTCGGTTACTCCGGACGGCGGACGAACCCGGCGCTTGGGGACTCGCTTCTTTGTTCGCTCGTTGAATGGAGATTACTTCGGAGTGACGTACAAATGGCGTGCGGACGGATCAGACGCGGATTTGCTCACCGATGAGCAACGTGTCGTGGTGGAAACCGCCGGCCTGCCAGGCGGAGAAAACCGAACCTGGGATCACCCCAGCCCCGGCCAATGCTTGCAATGTCATCGGACCAGGGCGGGGTACATTTTGGGTGTGAACGCCCGGCAATTAAACCGACTGGTACCATCGAGTGAGAGCGGCGCACTGAAAAACCAGTTGCGGATTTTGAGCGACCTGGGAGTCTTTGATCGAACGCTGGAAGGTGAGGAAATAATCTCCCTCCCGAGGCTAAGAGCACTGACGGACAAGTCCGCTTCGTTGGAGGACCGAGTCAAATCCTACCTGGACGCCAATTGTGCGCACTGTCATCGGCCGGACTCGCGCGGCGTCCATGCTTTTTTCGATGCGAGGTATTCGGTGAACCTGGCTGATCAAAGACTGATTGACGGCCCGCTCATGACGGCGCAAAGCCTGGGCATCAACAATCCCCAACTAGTCGTCCCGCACACGCTCAATGAGTGGGGAAGTGGATCGATGCTTTACCTGCGAATGATTCGCCAGGATCAACTCCGAATGCCGCCGCTCGGCACCAGCGTCGTTGACACTCAGGCCGTCGAGATCATCAAACAATGGATTGATTCTTTGCCGCTCCCGCCTCCCACCAACTCAATGAAAACGCCCGATCTGTTGCTCCAGAATCCCAATTCGGGGGACATCTATTTTTGGTTGGCCCCTTCCGAGGCATCGGGTGAGCGCCAGTTCATCCCCGCCGCCACAATCGGTAATCCGGACTGGACTGTCCTGGGAATTGACGATTTTAACGGCGATCTGAATCAAGATTTGCTCTGGCGCCATCCCTCCGGCCAGATGGGCGTCTGGATCACGGCCCCAACCGCCCCACCCAGTGAGGGTTCCCTATACTATACGTGGACACCCATCGGCCCTGGCCCCGCCAGTTCGAGTGACTACATTGGCAGCGGGGATTTTGACAATGATGGCGAGACCGATTTGTTCTGGCTGGAAAATTACAGCCGCCGCATTGTGGTCTGGCTGAATCAGCATGGGTTCAATGCGAATTCGACGCAGTCCGGCCTGGTTTCCTTTCCTTCGAACTGGCGGCCCCTCGGGGTCGCGGATTTCGATCTCGACGGCCAGCTTGATCTGGTTTGCGAGAACCTCACCAACCGCCAATGGGGGGTCTGGCTGATGGACGGACTGTCTCCAAAATCCTTGCGCGTGTTTGACCTGATTATCAGTCCGACAGCGAAATTCCTGGGCGTGGTTGATGGCAACGGCGACGCGTATCCCGATTTGCAATGGAAAGATGACGAACGGCAGGAATGGTTCTATTGGGCCATCAGGGATCTCCACGCGCTCAAGCGAGTATCCTATGAAATCGGAACCGATGTGAACTGGCGCGTGCTGGCTCCATCAATGGCTCGCGATCGGTTGTATCCGGCAAGAGTTGGCATCGCGTCGGATGTCGACGGCACGTTAAAGCTGAACTGGAACGCGACCCAAGCGGACAGATTCTTCCTGCAATCGAAAGGCCGGTTTCAGGAGCCGATTTGGCAGGATTGGCTCATGGTCGCGCCGGAGTCGGACGGCATCATGTCTGTCCCCGTTAATCCGGATCAGCCGAGCCAGTTTTTCCGTCTCCTACAGCAGAACGCCGCCGTTCCCGCGCCGGTCAGCCACTAACTGAAAACCCTCTCTTCGCCGTTTTACCACCATCTCATTTGACGGTTGCTCCGCCCCGCTGCTAATTTACCGCAGGCTGCAGGCGGCACCGAAGCGCCGACATGGGTTTTCAAAATGCGATCGAGTTGCGCGGCGTGAACATCCAGGCCGGCTTCCGTCCAGACGACAAAATCGGCCAGAGCCATCTTTTTCTCCACCGGCCATTGGGCCTGAATCCGTTGTTCGATTTGCTCCGCGGTCCAGCCGCGTGCCTGCAAGCGTTGCCGTTGCGTGGCCGCCGAACAGGCGACGCAAACCGTGGCATCAAAATGTGAGGCGGCATCGGTCTCAAACAAAAGAGGAATCACCACCACCGCGACCGGGCGGCCCTCGGCTCGCCACGCCTCGACCTGCGCCATCCAGAGGGCGCGAATGCGCGGGTGCAGAATATCCTCGAGCTGCCGGCGCGCGACTGCGTCGGCAAAAACCCGGCGAGCCAGTTCCTCGCGTCGCAACCGGGCATCGGCATCCACAAACTCCGGACCGAAAGTTTGCTGAATTTCACCGAGCGCCGGCTGGCCCGGTTCAACCAACTGGCGCGCGAGGAGGTCGGTATCCACCACCGCGACGCCGCGCTCGCGGAGCAATTGGTCGGCAGTCGATTTGCCCATCCCGATGCCGCCGGTTAAGCCGAGAACTTTCATGTCAACCCTGCAGCCAAGCCGGCAGTGCTTGGAGGCGACCGACGCGTTGCGTCGGCGTCAATCACTGGAAGCAAATCACACGCCTCAAAACTAGGGCACAATGGCGCGATAGAAACGGAATGGGTTTGTATCCAGGTTGGGAACCGTAAAGCGGATCACACCGTCGGTGGTAAAGTTCGTGGAAACACTCTGCCAACTCGTAAAGTCAGTCGTCGCCTGGATCACGTAGAGCTGATTCGGTTGCCCTTGGAGCTGGAGTGTCAGGCCGCTGCTACTTGTCCCCCCAACCAACTGTAGAAGGGCAGGCGAGTTTGTGCCGACACCCGCCGCCAGCGGCAGGTTGATGTTATCAATGAATGCGGCGTCCAACCCGGCACTCAGGCTCGCGTCCTTGGTATACCGCCACTCCAAAGTATGCGAACCGGCGGTCAACGGAAAAACGAAGTTCACCCAGCCCACGTCCTCGTCGCCCGACCATTTTTGCAACTGAATTCCGTCCACATGGAAGCTCAGGAAATCCCAATTGGGCTCGGAACTGACCCTGTAGACGAAGGAAGCGGTGCCGCCGCCGAAGTTGGTTGCCAGTATCAAAGAACTGGTCTGGCCGTTGCCAATCGTTCCCGATCGGGCGGAGAAGGTTCCCGCGTACACGGTGTTTGACTGGACCAGCCAAGCCCGATTGCCACTTGTGATCCAGCCCAGTTTGGACAAATTGCCCGTTTCAAAGTCGTCCTCGTAAACGATGGGTCCGAAGTTGGCGGTCAGATTTATGTTGGAAGTGACGACCAGCGACAACGGATTGGCGGACGAGGTGAAGTTGCCAGTCCAATTCACGAACTCAAAAAACTGATCGGGTATCGCCGTCAGAACAACCGTCGCATTGGCCACCACGTCAGCGGATGGTGGCGAGACCTGACCGCCGCCAGCGTTGCTGATAGTCAAACTATAGACGGGCGTGGCCGCAAAGGAATGCGACAGAAAGACCGCGCCGGCCTTGCCTTCATAACCGTCCACGGCGATGCGGTATGTCTGATTCGCTTTCACACCCTGAACCATCCGGCTGAATCCGCCGGGAGCACCGCTGTAAGCGTCATCGTTGCTGCCAACGGGCGTCAGATTGCTGACGTTCGCTCCGGTGTAAACAGCCAGGACGGTGTCGAAAGTGGAGTTGCTCGTGCTGAGGGTAAGCGCCCCATCCACTGACGGAACAAAAGTCCACCAGGCAGAGTGTCCACCCACGACATCAGCGTGGTTCGGTTCGCCCACTTCTTTCGTGGCTTTGAGGGTATTTACGCTGCTGACGCCGGACGAACCGGTCAAGGCGATGGCGTTAACAAAATAATCGTTGATCGGGTCCTGGGGGAAATAATTGGCTTCCAATGTGAACGGCGCTGATCGGTTTCCCGCGAAGTCAGTAGCCTGCACGCGGATGGTATTAAGTCCCGGCACCAGGGAAACAATCCTCGACCAATTGGTCGTGCTCGGCCCGACCAGTGAGGGGCTGGGGATGATTTCGGAGGACGCCTCTTCGACGAAAGCGGGTGCCGCGCTTAGGGTAATGCTGATCTGTTTGATCCCCGATGGATTTGGAGCAGGATCGATGGCCGTACCGGTCAGGACGAGCCGATTGGTGTTAAGAGCCACACCACTGAGTGGCGAAATCACCGTCACCGAAGGAGCGTTCGTATCCGGCACCCCACCGGGCGTGACACTGAGACTGACCGTTCCCAAGCCATTCGTATTATAGGCCGCGACCGCAATATGGTAGGTCACACCCGGCTTTGGATCGGTAATGTAGGCGTAAGCACCCCGTCGGCTCGCCGAACCGGCTGCTGAAACGACCGGCGCGAGGCTCGCCAAGGTGCTGTTCGTATAGACCGCGACCACGGTCCTGAATTCACTCTCCCCGGTATCGACCAGGATATTGCTGCCCGACGTCGGGAGATAATTCCACCAAAGCGAAGCGGCGGCTGAACTGACGCCGGCATGCACTGGCTCCCGTGTTTCCAAAGTTGCGCGCTTGTTGCTGGTGAGGTAATTGGTGCCGAGGGTCGGCACTTTGATGGCATTGGTGAAGTTGTCATTTGGCGGCGGCAACACCACATAATACGTGACGATGTTGGTACTCGAAAGCTTGTTGGTGAGGGACGCTACAATCGTGATCGTAACCGGCCCCGGATTCGCCGGGGCTCTGAACAAGGCCGTGTAAGTGGAGTTATTCGCCCCCGTGTCCGGCGCCACGCCGTCATTGCGGAAAACCAGATTGGTGCCGCCCACTGTGCCGGTAACGGTGGCATTGGTGATCGGATACGAATCCGTCACACGAACGGTGACCGGCACGGAGTCACCCGGAAAGAAAGATGAATACGGAGGCGGCGTAACGGTTGTCTGGAGAATCCCCTGCGGCACCGGCAAATCGTAAGCTTCGACAACCCCAACAGTGGTGGAACTGGGTGGACACGTGGCGCTGAACCCCATGCCGCGTTTGGCAAACGCGGCCCAGATTTCGGTGAAGTTTTCGTCTCCGTTGTTGATCTGGTCGGCCAAAAGAATGGCATCCCGGGCTTCCAGAAAAGTTGCGTTCGCCGGCGCCAGCTTCAAACCGTCGGTTACCAGTTGCAACACCAATTCATTGCCGACGGCCCAACCATGTTTCGCCACCAAGTTCGCCCAGACTTCACGCAAGGTCACGCACCAGACTTCGCCCTGGGCATGAACTTCGGCCGGATCCGTACCGCCGAACAACGGACTGATGGGAACGCCGGGGTGCGGGTCCGCCTTGGTCGGATCAATGTCCTTGAACGTGAGTGGATTTTTGGACATATCGGTCGAGTACGGATAGCGACGGATACCGTAATAGTAGTTCTCGGTGAAACCGGTTCCGGAAAGCTGGTAAGTCACATAGCCTCCGGTGGCATAGTTGCTGATGACGTTATCTGATGGCGCGCTGAGCAGGCAAAGTGAGTAGAAATCCGACCATCCCTCCCCCATGCCCCGAGTCTGCGAACGAAAGATTCCGACCCCGCCGCCCAGCAGACGGTTGCTCAAGCCGTGCGTTAGTTCATGGAGCACCACCTCGGTGTCAAGCGAGCCATCGCGGTCAGGATTGGGTCCGGTGAACACGAACATAAAGCAGGTACCGTTTATGCCATCCGGTGGCGAGGAGAATACCGCGTTGTCTGTGAAGCCAACATCCGCACCAGCCTGCACCAGGCAAATGACGTGGTCGTTTCCCAACCCACCCCGATTAAAATTGGTCAGTTGAAAATTGCCGGCCGCCTCGGTAAAGCCCAATTTATAAAGGCGGTCGTGGTACCAATTCGCCTGGTAAAACAATTGCACGGTCGAGGCGTTCTGGTAAGCGGTGGGTTGCTGCGTGAGGTTCAACGGGAAGTTGAACACGCGATTGGGAAGGGTCCCTTGCGGCCGCGGAATATCCGGCTGTCGATCCAGATCTCGGTCCACAAAGGCGTCGGCGTTGTTGCCCCGGGTTTCATTGTTTCCGTCATTGATCCAGCCGGCTGGGGACGCATTTGTGTCGAGCGCGGTCAATGTCCGCTGAACCCGGCTAACCGCAGTCGGCTGAAAGGAAGACGGCGTTGGCAAACTCGGCGTC
This sequence comes from uncultured Verrucomicrobiota bacterium, assembly GCA_964651015.1. GTDB lineage: Bacteria > Verrucomicrobiota > Verrucomicrobiia > Limisphaerales > PALSA-1396 > CAZYYS01. The sequence continues at coordinate 6,431 of CAZYYS010000086.1, read as the reverse complement.
AGCGGAGTCGGACTGTCGTTGGTGTAAACATTATACGTGGCGGGCGAGATGTTCTCCGTCAGGCAACGGCGCACCAGCACCTCTCCCGTCTCGGCATCCACCAAAACCAGATACTGTTCCACCCGGGCGTTGCCACTCAACACCACCCGCCAGCACAAGCGCACCGAGTCGCGGTTCATCGGCAACCAGACCAGTTGCACCGCCGCAGGAGTAGTGAGGTTCGGTCCATTCAGGGTTTGCCGCTTTTCGCCGCCCTCCGGCGATTCCGCCACCGCCAAAGAATCTTCCTCCACGGCGGTGCCGATGTTGGACGCTGCGTTGGCGACGGCTTTCGCCGGGGAAATTTTAGGGGCCGCAGCCAGCGATCTCCAGCCGGGGTTGCCAGCATTGGCGGCATTGATAATCTCCGGGACAAACTGGCTGGAGAGAGTGGCCAGTTGTCCATTGCGGGTGACGTTGCCGATCACCAAACTGTCGAACACCAGAATGTCGTCGAGAGTCTGCTGCCAGACCGTCGTGCGCAGCCCGTTGTGCTCCGTCACATAGTCGCGTTGCACTCTTGCAGACGCCAGCACGCTGGCATCATGCCCGACCAAGCTGGCGTGTTCATTGAGGAACGCCTTTATGATGAGATGCGGATCATCTGCTGGCAGCGCGTCGAGAGAGGTATCCGAAACCGTCAGCCCTCGACCACCCGGTCCCGTCAAAAACCCGCGAGTCGCCATGATCTGGCGTGGCATTCCTAGGACATCGTCCCGTCGTATCTGAATGCTGGGCACGACCGCCCTCAACGCGGCGGCAGCCTGGTCTGACTGCGTGTTGGCCGAAGCCCTCGCCGCGGGCTGCGACGCCGTCGCGCCATCGCGTTTATCGTAGTTCGGCAGGGCCGGGTTGGCGGCGGGTCCAAAGGCCAGTGCGTGCGGCATATGGCACAAAGCCAAGCCGAAACTCATTGTAATCAATATCCGATTCTTCATGATTTCCTCTAAATAACAGCCCCGAGCCATCACCTAGATTCCCGATCATCCTGGTCACGACCACTGTTTCCACTCCGTCACCCGAAAAAACTGTTCCCCTGGCTGGCGTCAATCGCGGCAAATGACTGCCATTCGTTCGCAGGTTGCTTAGGGGCCAAAGAGCACCTGCCCACTCAGATCGGTGCCTAGGAAAAAGCCGGCACCAAAATTTTGCTCCTGCAGCAGCACGCCATTGAAACGGATGGGTTTGCCCGTAGCCGGATCCACCACGCTGCCTTTGAACAGACCTTGCGGCGATTTCAAACTGAGCTTGAGGCCATTGCTGCTCAAGTCGATCACCTTGTTGTTTGTCTCCAACGTCACAGCGCACACAATGTTCTCGGTAAGATTTCCACCCGAGAAAGTCACCACGCCGCTGCTGAAGTTCAACAACGGGCTGGCCAGTGAGTTGTAAGCGGAGCCGTTCGCGGGCACAGTCAAGTTGAATCCCGCCGGGTAGTATTTGGCCTTGGCATTGGCTGGTTTGATCCAACTCACTGAACCGCTCAGGTCCTCGCCGTTGGGGTTTTCAAAATTCAGCCATCCGAGCAACTGACCTTGACCTTTGTAAAGTGAGATATACAGCGGCCAACGCCCGTCCTGTGACACCGTCGCGCTTTGCGATAATTTTGAGCCATCGGCCAACGCCCCCTTCAGCCGAATCCGCCCCACCTGATCCACGGTCACGGTACCATACCCGGCACCGTGGGGAATGTCAGGATCTCCGGCCGGGCCCATGCCGGGGAAGACGATTGTATAATAACCAGCGAAAGGTGCCGGGTTGCCCGACTCAAAGACCGCCAGATTGGCCTGCAGATCGGCGGTCCAAGTCCCGTCCGAAACAGTGCCGTCAATCCGCGCGTTGCTCGTGCCCGCAACTTGCAGCACCACCGTAAGCGGACTGTTGCCATTTCGTGGGATGGTGTTGGTCGCCCTGCCGGTGGCATCAAACTGACCGCTGAGGGAATAGCGGTTGTTTCCCATTTGCAACTGGCCACTGAAGTTGCCACCGGTGGTCGTTGACGCCGTGAACGCGCCCGAGCTTTCAAACTCGACATCTCCCGGCACGAAAAACAGCCCGCTATAAGAGCCGGCACTCGGGGCGAAATTCTGAGCCACGAAGTTGGCAACTAACACCAGATTGCTTTCCATCACGAACGTCAGTTCAGGCGAAGTAGAGCTGACTCCACCTGTCCACTTTGAAAATGCGTAGCCGACCCCTGGGATGGCGTTGACGGTGTAGCTCTTGCCCAATGCCAATTGCTTGCCATTGTAATCCGGCGTGACCGCTCCGGTGCCAACCGTTTCCACCGTCAGGGTGGAGCTGGGCAGGTCGAAGGGAGACAAGTCAGCGTAATTCGGGACACCGTCACCGTCCGAATCCAACTGCTGGCTGTTGCGCAAGGCGCGGTTGACCTTCACCGTCTGACCATAAATCAGGACATCCACGGAACTGTTTGGTCCGGCGAAACCCGGCACCCAGCGCAGATGGCCGCCAAATTGGCCGTTCAGATACTCTTCAGGCTGCTGAGCGACGCCGTTTATCGGCGGCGGGGCGGTGGCCAGTTTCGCCGCCGCATAGTAAATCACCAGATTCGGGTCGATGCTGAGTTGATTCGTATAGTCCGACAGGTCGCTCAAATCGAGCAGGTCCACATAAAGTCCGTTGTTCGCCGTCGTGCCGGCGAAATAAAACAACGGATCAGGACTGTCGGAAACGACCAGCAGTTTTCCGAGCGCCACATTGTTGAGATAGCCGGATGCATTGGTGCCGCGATTCTGGCCCGCCCAGGTGTGGTTGATCTGAATGCTGGGCACCGCCGGTGCGGTCGTCTGAAGCGAAGTCCCAAGCAAATCGCCGGTGGGAGGTTTGATAGTCAGATTGAAGCCATTCAGCACCTCCAAGTCGTTGCTCGAACCGGCACCAGTATCGAAGAGCGAACTGGTGACTCTCAAATTGAGGGCGCCCTCAGTGGTCAATTGATAATTGTTGAACTTTAGGCTGCTTGCGGTGAATTGGGAATCCCCACCCGAGCTGCTGCTGCCGTTTTCGAGTTTGCCGGTGCCGCCCGCCATGTCGAGCTGCGCCAACGAAAACAGCGAGCCGGTGTTCTCGAAGTAATCACTCTTTACCTGAACGCTCCAAGCATCGACGGTACCCCGGTTGACGAAGGACGAATAGGGAACGGGGCCGTCGTCGCCAAAATGAGCATTGTTGTCAATGAAGAAATACCCGTTATTCGTGAAAAACCGGACATTCGGCGCATTCGTGTATGTCCAGTTCTGGATGGCGGGATCCGGCGGCGGCGGGACGCCTATGATACTGATGGTTACCGAACTGGGATTTACCGGGGGTGACGCGCCGGGAATCGTGATATCTCCGTTGAAAGTGAGGCTCTTGCCATCAATGAGCACCGACTCAATCCATGTCATGTTGTCGTCCACAACGACATTCGTGCTGTGAGTGGCAAAATCGTAAACATAGACAGGTAGAATGGTGGTAAGCTCCCTCGCATCCAACATCAGTGTGTGCAGGCCCATGTTGATGAAATTGGTCAATGGGGATAGAACAGCAACCACATTGGTCACTTCATTCGTGGTGCCCGGCGTGGTCGTGACCACATTCGTGAAGTCATAGTTATTCGTGATGATCACTATTGCGGTGTTACTCCAGACGGCACTCCAGGTATAGATGTTGCCCCGCAGTCGATTAACTCCGTCGGGCGCCAGACTTTGGATTTTCAAACTGCCATTCGTCGAAGCGAGGCTGAAACTGAGGTTTTGGCAATCAATAACGGCATTACTGCTGGAAATCAAATTGGAAGTCTTGATGATAATCTCTCCCTCACCGCGCAGTCGCGTGCTCGTCAAATTCAAGTTGTCCGCGAAGATTCTAATCCGGCCCGGAAGGTCGGTTACGGTGGCACCAGCAACCACCTGCGGTCGCGAAACCACGTTGTCCAGGAAAGCCGAGTAGGCGGAAAACTCACCGTTGGTGATGACGATGTTGGTCACTTCATCCAGACCGAAATTGGTGTTATTCAATCCGGCACCAGAGTCCACGAAAAAGTTCTGCTCCGGGTAGCCGTTATTGCCGCTGGGCCCGGGGAAAAAGGGAACCCGCGAGAGAAGATAATTGGCGGGACGGTAGGTGGAAGGAGGACACCCAACCACATTCGCCAAAATGCCTGTGGTGCCGCCGGACGCAAGCTCGTCCCGCAGAAAAATATAAGCCGGATCGGCTTGCGCAATCGTTGAGTTTGGCACATTCACCGAAAATAACACGCCGATCGTGTCAAAGAAATTGTTGGGTTGCGAACTGGGGGTGAATCCAATCTGCACATCGTAACCGGCGGGCGTGCCAACGAAGGCCGCGCCTTTGGTGATGTTCGTGGCCAGAAAGAATGAGATCAAGTTGGTGCCGGTAACCGCGGTGGGGGGACCGGTGAAGTTGGTGATGGTCAGCAAAAAGCCATCCACGGTATTAATATAAGAGTCGGCATCCGGATTGGGGATTGTGAATCCCGAAACACCGGCAATGAACGATGCGTTGGTTACCAGCGGGAAAGGAACACTTGGCGCATTGGCGAACTGGCCATTCCAGAGGCCGCGACTGTTGAGCGTGTAAGAATCACTGAAATTGGTCCGCCCCCAATATTGATCAAAAATGGCGATATCAGGGATAAAGTTGGTGTCGCCGTTCAGGCTGCCAGGAGGATTGGCCCAGACTGGTAAAACTTCCAACCCGCTGCGGGAAAGATCAACTTTTTTGCCATCCAATTTCATTTCGCCGTTTGCGCCAACAATAAAGGACGCCACGGTTGCGGCGGATGGCGCTTGCACGATGATATTGGTTGCCGAGATCAACAAATAGCTCGACCCCACCCGCGCAAGATCGCAGGGAGGAATCGTTGTTCCCGCAGCGGTTGAAAAACCCGCATCCTGGGCTTGCACGACGGCGCCGTTACCATTGAAGAAGGTGTTGGCCATGGTGCGCAGCCCGGTGGTGGTCGAATACGATTCAAACCGGAAACCGGGCGAGCCAATCATCGTCCCCGAACCGGAGAAGCTTCCGGTCTTATTGGTGTAGTTTATAGTGTTGGCGGTTTCGTACGGATACAGCAGCCCGGTGTCGTCCTGGCCGAAAGCTAGAAAACGTCCCTGGTTGACAAAATTGATGGCATCAACCTGGGGCGTGTCCACGTTGCCGGTGTTGATGTAAAAGGCGTCGGCTGCCGCGCCCACACGTGGAAGCAGGATCAAACTCATCAAACCCGAAATTAACAGTCGCTTCATAATTTGTATCGGCAACGTGCGCTCACCCACCTAATTTCCCCCGTGCAAAACCTCTTGCTCCAATTCTTCTATGGATCTGCCATTGGGATAAACGATCGGTGTATTGGTGGTGCCATCGAATGAACCCCAAACAAACCCGGGAATACCATTCGCCTGATCCAGGAAGAATAACAAAGTATCGTTGATAATGTACGGACCGATTTTGCTAAAAGTAATGGTGATCTGGGGCTGAATTTGTCCCGGTCCCGCAAGTGCTTCCTGGCCATTGATGGCATCATTATTAACCCACGCACTTGTAGGGGTACGGGTCAATTGAATAGGAATACCTCCGGCATCGACTCCCAAGTCTGCGGCCGTGAACAGGATGTCAGGTTGGGTTAACAACCGCTGAGTATTCTGTTTCACTTTGTTTGAATTGGTCACATAGGTGTCTTTGTAATTTTGCACCACGGGAATGAATTCACCCAACTGCGAATTGTTTTTGCCTTGTTTGAAAAGAATTTTGTCCACGCCCGGCCGGAGCGCAACGTCCACCGGTGGATTGTTCGTCGATAAGGCCGGATCGTAAGGTGACCCACCGGTTCCAACGGTGCCGGGAATCAGCGTTTCGACGTTGTAATTGTTCGGGCCATAGAGGTAGCGCAGGCCACCGACATCGTCGCGCGTCAATCCAACGAAATACTCCCCAAATCCCAATGCCCCACCCCAAAAACCGTCGGCGGCAGAAACGACCGCCGTAAAGCCAAATGCCACCGGGTCAACCTGAACTTCGTAGGCATCCGCAAACGTGACCGGAGCAGTCCACTCACCTATCCCGTAAGTGTACAACGTGCCATTCACATAACTCGAAGGCGACAAGGTTACAGGATCAAAATTTCGCCGGATCACCGTGTAAACAATTTCAGGCGGAGTCGGCGGGGTTATCTCAACGCGAGAACGCAGCGTCCAGACAAAATGTTCCGGGCTGGTCAAGCCCATTTCTTCGAGCACCAAAGCCAGCACAGTGGACTTCAAGTCCACCATGTTCAGGGCGCTGGCCCGGTAATTTATTCGCCTGGTGTCGGTGGGGAACTCGCTCAGGTTGGTGCTCATCTTCGAAAAGTTCGGAAGGGCGTTCAA
>CAZYYS010000085.1:0-18115 GCA_964651015.1 uncultured Verrucomicrobiota bacterium | reverse complement strand
GATCACCGCTGCTGCCAATCGGGCCGAGTCCCCACTTCCCGAACCCGCCAAGCGAATAGCCGAGCCGTTTCAAAGTAAGCGGCAACGTGAGTTCCCCCTCCGGCACGGGTTCCTGTCCCTCGCGGCCCTGGGCGATACCGCCGCGATTGTCGCGGATGTAGGCGTGCCCCGGATGTTTGCCGCTCATCAACGTGCAGCGCGACGGCGCACAAACATTGTTACCGGCGTAATGCGCCGTGAACTTCATGCCTTCCGCCGCGAGGCGATCAATATTCGGCGTCTTGAACTTCTGCTGACCATAGCAACTCAGGTCACCGTAACCGAGATCATCCGCCAGAATGAAAACGATGTTGGGTCCGGCCGCCTCCGCCGCGCCGAGGTTGGCGGCGAACAGGAAGGCGAGGAAATGCAACAGGCTCTTCTTCACTGTTTGTAGTGGTCCAGTGAGCTTGAACTAACGCAACACAAATTTGCGGTGTTTGGCAAACACGCTCCGAAGGCTGCGCGAAAGTTCATCCTGCAACTCCTGCAGTTCGCGATATATTGCCACGTTCTTCGCGTTTGGTTGCGCGGTTTCATTCGGATTGAGTTGCACGAATTGGTCGGTGATTTCCGTGATGGATATTTTTTCGCCCTGTTGCTGCCGCCAACACCAGAGCGCTTGCAATGCCGCGCCGTAAGCCGCGCCTTCGCCGACCTTGAGCGTCACCACTTCCGCATCGAAAATGTCCGCCATGATTTGTCGCCAGGTTTTGGACTGCGCGCCGCCGCCGGTGGCGCGAATCTGTTTCAGCTTCACTCCAAGTTCTGCCAGCCGACGCAACCCGTAATTCATGCCCAGCGTCACACCTTCCATCGAAGCGCGGGCAAAGTGTCCGGCTGCAAAAGTTTTCTTGTTCACGCCAAACCAGACACCGGTTCCGTCCGGAACATTGGGTGTGCGCTCGCCCTCGAAGTAAGGCAGCAACAATAAACCCTCTGAGCCGGCCGGAATGCGCGCGGCTTCCCCGGCGAACCGTTCGTGCGTCCACTTGAAATCTTCCCGCACCATTTCGGTGGCAACGGTAACGTTCATGGTGCAAAGCAAAGGCAGCCACCGATTGGTCGAATCGCAGAACGCACCGATTTCACCTTGTGGGTCGATGACCGGCTTTTCCGCGCAGGCGTAGATTGTTCCACTGGTACCGAAGCTGGCCGTAATGACCCCGGCGCGCGTATTGCCGGTGCCAATGGCGCCCATCATGTTATCGCCGCCGCCCGCGCTCACCAATACATCAGGATTCAGATCCAGTTGTTTCGCGGTTGACCCCTGCAATCGCCCGGCAGATTCATCGCTGGACACCAGATGCGGCAGCTTGCTGATCAGTTCCGGGTCAATGGCATCGATCACAGCGCCCGACCACTTGCGCTTGCGCACGTCGAGCAAAGCAGTGCCGCTGGCGTCGCCGTATTCCATCACCTTCTCGCCCGTCAGCCAAAAATTCAGATAATCGTGTGGCAACAAAACCGTGGCGAGGTGGCGATAATTCTTCGGCTCATTTTTCTTGAGCCAGAGAATTTTCGGCGCAGTGTAGCCCGGCAACATCGCGTTGCCGACGGTTTTGATGGTCTTCTTCAACCCGCCAAGTTTCTCCGTGATCTCATCGCACTCGGCCACAGTGGACGTATCGCACCAAAGCTTGGCGGCGCGGATGACTTCGCCGTTCTTATCCAACGGAACAAATCCATGCTGCTGGCCACTGACACCGATGGCTTTGACCTCGGCGGCGATGGCCTTGGCCTGTCGCATGGCGGAACGAATGGCGCTGGCAGTCGCATCGCGCCAGGTGTGCGGATGTTGCTCCTTCGCGCCCGGCGGCAGGTTGGGAATCAAATCGTAACTCTGCGCGGCTGCGGCCAGCACTTTGCCATCGCGCGAATCGACCACCAGGACTTTGGTGGATTGCGTGCCGCTGTCGATGCCAAGTAACAGTTCTCTCATAAGACGTGGAATGGGTTTACCGACGCCACAAGGATGGCGAAGGCTATTCACGCTGTCCAAGCATTTCAAATCCGAAGTCCGGCTTGTCTTCGGCTAGAATCACCTGCAAACTGCGCTTCAGCAATGACCGCAAGATTCTTTAGGCCTTTCGTCGCACCGGGTTTGCTCCTCCTCCTTGCGATCACTCTTTCAAGCGCCGAACTTTTACCACCGGGATTTCGTCCGCTGCCGCTGGGGATTCATGCGTTGGTGGGCGGCAAGGTCGTCGTCAAACCGGGCGAAGTCCTTGATCCCGCCACCATCGTCATTCGCGATGGATTGATTCAAGCCGTTGGGAGAAATGTCGATGCCCCGCCGGATGCGCGGGTTTGGGACATGAAGGGCCTCACGATTTATGCCGGCTTTATTGATCCATACTTGATGCTGGCGGCCACAAACGCTCCGGTCTCGACCGCCAGGACTGAACCCATCGGTCTGACTTCTGGAATCAAATTCTTCGGTGTGCCGGGTCAGGAAACCGACCCGGGTAATCGCGGCCCCGGTCCGCGGATCTCCAGCCTCGCGCCGGAGCGTCGCATTGCGCAGACCTATTCGCCCGACTCAAAGGAGCTTGAGTCTTTGCGTGAACTCGGCTTCACCACTGCCAACGTCGTGCCGGCAAAAGGAATTCTACGCGGCACCGGCGCATTCGTAGCGCTGTCGGACACGGAGCCGAATCGCGCCATCATCAAGCCGGATGTCTTTCAGCACATCGCGTTCGACACCGATGATCGCAAGGATGACGAATACCCTGAATCGCTCATGGGCGTTGTTGCGGCGCTGCGACAAAGTCTTTTTGACACTCAATTTTACGTCCGTGATCACGCCGAGTACGTGAAAAGGCCAGAAGGACGCAAGCGCCCGGAGTTCAATCCCGCGTTGGAGGCATTGACACCTGCCAGTGAAAAGAAAATGCGTGTGGCCTTCGAACCGGGCAGCGTGTTGATGGCCGACCGCGCAGCAAGGGTGGCGGGCGAATTGAATCTGGATTTTGTGCTGGTTTCCAACGGACAGGAATGGCGCAGACCCGATCTGGCCAAGGACACAGGCGCGGCGTTCATCGTGCCGGTCAATTTTCCGGAACTGCCGAAGTTGCCGAACGAGGACGACTGGGAGCAAGTTTCGCTCGACGAATTTCGCGCGTGGGATTGGGCGGCAGAGAATCCTGCGCTGCTGCGCCAACAGGGATTGGAAGTGGCGGTGACAACTTACGGCCTCAAGGAGAAGGCAGCTTTCAGAAAGAATCTGCGACTGGCACTGGATCGCGGCCTTTACGAAACAGACGCGCTGGCGGCATTGACGATCATCCCCGCGAAGCTTTGCGGACTGGAAAAGCAACTCGGCACAGTGGAAGCCGGCAAGCTCGCAAATTTAACGGTCGTGGATGGCAAGGGTTATTTTGATTTGGAAGCGAAAGTCCGCGAGGTTTGGATTGATGGCCGTAATTATCACGTGCAAGCGGCGAAAGAAACTGAGAAGGAAACGAAGAAAGACGATATCAAAGACAAAGGCCCGGAAGCCAAGCCGAAGGCTGAGAAGGAAAAGAAGGAGACGGAGTTGAAGGAGCTTCAGAAGAAGCGCGTGGCGCGTTCCCCATTGGAGGGGCGTGGGCTGCTTACCAATCAGCTCGAAGTCATCATTCAGGGCGCCACGATTTGGACGTGTGGAGGAGAGGGGATTATTACAAACGGGACGTTTTTCGCCCTATCAGGAAAAGTGAGGGCTGTCGGTGAAACTCTTCGAATCCGGCACACGACCAATGCAATGCTTATTAACATACCCGGCCTTCACATCACTCCCGGCCTCATCGATTGTCACAACCACAGCATGATTCTCGGTAACGTGAACGAAGCGACTCTGCCGTCCACCGCCATGGTGCGCATCGGCGATGTCATCAATTCAGAGGCTGACAATATTTACCGGCAGTTAGCGGGCGGTTTGACCGTGGCGAATGAATTGCACGGCTCGGCCAATCCCATCGGCGGCCAGAATCAGGTCATCAAACTCCGCGACGGCGCCAGTCCTGAAGGGTTGAAGTTCGAAGGTGCCCCTGCGGGCATCAAGTTTGCGCTCGGAGAAAACGTGAAGCAGTCCAACTGGGGTGACAAAAACGTTACCCGCTTTCCACAAACACGCATGGGCGTGCCGATATTCATGGCGAATCGCTTCATTGCCGCACAACAATATCTAAAGGAGATGGAGCACACAAATGGCAGCGTTCCACCACGCCGCGACCTCGAACTCGAAGCCATCGGTGAGATTCTTAAAGGCGAACGGTTGATTCATTGCCATTCGTATCGACAGGATGAAATTCTGGCGCTTTTGCGGACAATGGAGAGTTTCAATATCAAGGTCGGCACGCTTCAGCACGTCTTGGAGGGGTACAAGGTTGCGGACGAAATCGCGAAGCACGGCGCGGGTGCGTCGTCGTTTTCTGATTGGTGGGCCTATAAGTTCGAGGTCTATGATGCCATTCCTTACAACGGCAGCCTGATGCGAGATCGCGGCGTGTTGGTTTCTTTCAACTCCGATTCTTCTGACCTCGCGCGCCGGCTCAACACCGAATCGGCCAAGGCGGTGAAGTACGGCAGCACACCGGAAGAGGAGGCACTGAAGTTTGTCACCATCAATCCGGCGAGGCAGCTTGGAATTGACAAACGTGTTGGCTCTTTGGAACCGGGCAAAGACGCAGACTTCGTCATTTGGTCCGGTCATCCGCTCGATACGCGGAGCGTGGTGTTGCAAACCTGGATTGACGGCAAAAAATATTTTGATCGCGCGCTCGACGCGCAACGAACCGAGGCTTTGAAAAAAGAGCGGGCCGACTTGTTGGCCAAGGCCAAGAAACTCGCCCAACTTTCTGGCGGGGGTGGCGGAGGTGGCGGTGCCGAGGACAAAGGCGACGACGCGTTCTTCCGGAGGTCAATTGAACACAGATATGACGGCGAAGATCGGCATTGTCTCGACGAGAGAGGTGGCCGATGAGATCCCCGATTCTTGGCGTGTTGAGCGCAGGTCTGTTGAGTGCCACATCCCTTCACGCGGAAAATCTGCTGTTGAGCAACGCGGTCGTTCACACAGTTTCAAGCGCGACGATCACCAATGGCGAAGTGTTGGTTCAGAACGGAAAAATCGTCCAGGTTTTCGACGCCAGTTCGCGCAGTGGAAGAATTCTTCCGGCCGATGTGGCGGTGATCGATTTGAAGGGTCAGCATGCTTATCCGGGCCTGATCGCGTTGAATACTGAGTTGGGTCTTATCGAGATCAGCGCCGTCCGCGCCACGCTTGATACTACCGAAGTGGGCGAATACACGCCCGACGTGCAATCGTGGAACGCCGTCAACCCCGATTCAGAATTGATTCCCGTGGCGCGAGGTAACGGAATTACGCATGTCGAGCCGGTGCCGCAAGGCGGTGCGGTGGCCGGGCAATCCGGTTTGGTGGCGTTGGATGGCTGGACCTTCGAGCAAATGACGATCAAGAAACCCGTGGCCTTGCACTTGTATTGGCCGAAGATGGAACTTGATGCGCGGCCCAAGGAAGAATTCCGGGACAAATCAAAGTGGAAATCGCTCGAAGATCAGGCGAAGGGGCGCCAAAAGAAACTGAATACGCTGGACGATTTTTTCCGGGAGGCGCGGGCCTATGATAAGGCCCGTTCGGCGGCCGGCAAGAATGGGGCAGTTGATCCGGATCTGAATCCATCGTGGGAAGCGATGCGGCCCTTTGTGCGCGGTGAACTGCCGTTGACGGTTCACGCGGATGAAACCCGCCAGATCACGACTGCGGTTCAATGGGCGAAACCCAACCAGTATAAAATCATTCTCGCCGGGGGACGCGATGCTTGGAGAGTGGCGGACTTGCTGGCGACCAACAAGATTCCCGTCGTTTATGATTACGTGTTTGGTCTGCCACCGCGCGACACGGACGCTTATGATATTCAGTTCAAAGCCCCGGAGATTTTACGCAAAGCAGGCGTGACTGTCGTTTTTGGCGGCGCTTCGGTGGAGCCGTCGATAATCATGAATCTGCCCTACGTTGCTGCTCAAGCCGTGGCCTTCGGCTTGCCTGAAATCGAAGCGATCAGGGGACTCACGCTATATCCGGCGCAGGTTGCGGGTGTCGCCGACCGGCTTGGTTCGATCGAGGCTGGAAAAGATGCGACGTTGTTCGTCGCGGACGGCGATATTCTGGATATTCGTTCCCATGTGAAACGGATGTGGATCGCTGGCCGGGAAATCAACCTGGAAAACCGGCACACGCGCCTTTACGAGAAATATCGCAACCGGCCGAATCCAAAATAGGTCCGCCAATTAGGTCCGCCAATGCAACCGCCAGCGAAGGTTTTCGCAATTGTTCGGCCGCAACCGGTTTACCAGACTGTCGGCAGTGTTTAGACTTCTGTTGCCTGGTGGGCTAAAGTAACAGTGGATTATGTTTTCGAGCGCTGGAAAAACTGACACGGGCACAGCCACGCCGCCTGTTCGCGCAAAACAATACGTTGGCGAGGTCGTCTTCATCTACGCGTTCGACGTGGCCTATGAAATGTCCCGCAAGCCGGTAACCGAATTGTTGGGCCAAACAGTCGCGCAATTTGTGGTGGACGCCAGCAAACGGAGTCCGCGTCATCTCTTTTTCTACAAACCGCAAATGGTGCGCCTGCCGCCTTTGGAACGCATCGGACCCCATGGGCGCGTGCGGGTGGAACGCGCGGTTAAATTGCTGCCGGTCGGCGCCATCAGCATCACGGTGCGCATGCCCTTCGCAGTCGATCACATCGAGCAACTGGTGGCGTATCACGATCTGCAATTCAGCAATGGCCCGCTGCACGATGAAGTTCGCAGCCTCGCCGAGGAAGTGACCAACGAACTTAAATCCTTTTACACCCGTCCGCATCCGCGGTTGATTGAGGAAGAGGCTTATACGGTGTTTTGCCTGGAGGCACCGCTTGCGGCGCATGACGGCACTCCCCTCAGCGCGGAAAAATGGCTGGAAACCCACCGGCGCCAGGTCGCTTCACTGCTGACCCAGGAACCGGAAATCGACCGGTTGTCAAAACAGGAGACGGATGAATCGACCGGCCGTTATTTGAGCTACTACAAGAATGACCTCGTGGTGATCGACTGGGATTCGGCTTTGATCATCGACGAGCCGCAACATTTCGACGAAGTGCTTTACATCATGGAACTGGCGAATCTTCAACTGGCCGAACTGGAGGCTTACGACCGGATCCTCGACGAGGCTCTGGAGCGTTCGTATCGCGACCTCGGTGAACGCCCACTGCGCGCGCGCGGCAACATTCTACGCGAGTTGCGCGAGATTCGCATCGACCTCGCCCGGTTCAACGACGAACTCTCCAATATCACCAAGTTTTTCGGCGATTGGCACCTGGCGCGCATCTACGAAAACATTTCCGCGCGTTTTCATCTGGCTGAATGGCATCGGACAATCGCGGGCAAACTGAAAACGCTGGACGATCTCTACCAGTTGCTCAAACACGACCAGAACAATCGATGGATGCTGATTCTGGAAACGACGATTGTGCTTCTGTTCATCATTGACCTGGTGATTTTGTTTCTCGGGCTGAAGGGTTGATGCCTTCTGTGGCTACACCAGAACAGATCAAATTCGAGGGCAAGCATACCTTCTTCCCCGGCTAGTTCGAGAATCGCGCGAACCGCGCCATCGACAAGCGGGCAGGCTGCTCCTGTGACTATTAATGTCTCTTGGCAAAACCTGAAAGCAGGCTAACCTCGGACACCAGCCATGAAACTGAATATCATCCCGCTTATGGTTGTTGTAACGACAACGTCCCTGACGCTCACGTCGCGACTTGCATGGGCTCAACCAACGCCGCTGATTCACGCACATTCCCACAACGATTACGAACACGCCCGTCCTTTGTCTGACGCACTGGACCACGGCTTCTGCAGCGTTGAAGCCGATATCTATCTCGTCGATGGCCAGCTCCTTGTCGCACACGATCGCGATAAAGTGACACCAGGGCGGACGTTGCAGGCGCTGTACCTTGATCCGCTGCGCGCGCGTGTGAAAAGGAATGGCGGACGCGTATTTAGCAACGGCCCGGAGTTCAGTTTGTTGATTGATCTGAAATCGGACTGGCAGACTACTTATCCGGTTCTGCGCGCTGTGCTCACGAATTACGCGGACGTGCTTACCACATTCCGTGAGCGTACAAAACAGGCTAACGCCGTCACCGTCGTTATCTCGGGTAACCGCGCGAAAGAGATGTTCGCTGGCGAGCAGACGCGCTTTGCGGGTTACGATGGTTTGCTGAATGACCTCGATCTGTCCGCGCCAGCGACATTGATTCCTTGGATCAGTGCGGATTGGAAAGCGAACTTTGCGTGGCGCGGTGAGGGATTGATGCCAGACGCGGAACGTAAGAAACTTGGTGAAATTGTCGCGAAGGCGCACGCGCAAGGCCGCCGCCTCCGATTTTGGGGTGCGCCCGATAACGAAAGGTTTTGGCGGGCGATGCGGGAGGCAGACGTGGACTTGATCAACACCGACAATCTCGCGGGCCTCGAAAAATTCCTGCTGACGTTTGGGAAATGACCATTTCCCAGCTCACCGTTTTCCGCCCACCGCCTTCAACCAGAAGTACGCCATGAGCGAAGCGCCCGCCGAACTCGGATGTACCCCGTCACCAGCCCAGTGTTCCGGTGGCGCGTACCGTACGGCTTCGTCGAACATGGTCTGGAAGGGCACGAAAGTGGCGCGCTGACTTTCCGCGACACGCTTCGCCGCCGCGCGATACCGGTCGAACTCGGGAAACCACTTTTCGTTGACCGCGCCGCAGCGCAGGACGAATGGTTCGCAGATGACGAGCTTCACCTTCGGCAGCGCTTTTTGGGTGCGCTCAATCAACGCAAGATAGTCGCGCTCGTAAATTTCCACCGTGCCTTTGTAGCCGAGCTTCGGATCCAGCGAGTGCCAGATGTCATTCACACCGATTAGAATGCTGAGCACGTTCGGTTTCAGGTCCAGGCAATCCGCCTGCCAGCGTTCGGCAAGTTGAAAAACCTTGTTGCCGCTGATACCGCGATTAAAAACTTTCAGACCCTTGTCGGGCTGGTCCACCAGCAACTCCGCTGCGGCCAGCCAGGCGTAGCCATTGCCCAATCCCGCCTGGTTGTTGGGCGCGGTCGTATTTTCCTTGTTCCGACTCCGGCCGGCGTCCGTGATCGAATCACCCTGAAAAAGGATCACGTCCCCTTTGACGATGAGATTTCGACCACCGCTGGGCCACGTAGCGGCGGTGGCTTGAACGGCAAGCGTCAGGCTCACAAGGCTGGTTGCACTCATTGCCATTCCGGAAGTTCGCAGGAAGCCTCTGCGGCTGAGATCGTTCGCTTCAGGATTGGAATCGTCCATAACCTGGTACCCAAGGTAGTAAGTCGGGTCGATTTGGGAAGCCTAAATCAGCATCTCGTTCATGAGCGACACGGCGGCGATTGCCTGCCTTTCGACGCCTCATGGGCACAAGCAGAAAAAGTTGAAACAAAGTCAAGGCCTCGCGTGTCTTAATCATCGAGACATCGAACTGCCAGCCGTTTGGCCGGTTTTGCAGCATCATTGAAATCCATTACACACGAACTATGAAATCAAAAGTAACCGTCCTGTTGAAATCACAAATCCTTGGCGTGGCGCTTACCTTGGCTGCGCTCACTGCCTTCGCCGAAAGCGAAGATAAGATTACCAAATCCTTCAAAGTCCAGCCAGGCGACCAACTCGTCGTCGCCGTGGATCGTGGCTCGATCGACGTCAAAACCACCGATGGCGAGTCTGTGGACATTGAGGTCACCAGAAAGGCTGGCGGCAACGACGCAAAGGCGGAAAAAATCCTCAAGGACCATGTCGTGACCACCACTCAAAATGGCAACAAAGTGGAGATCAAAGCGGAATACAAAGGCGAGAAGTCGTCGGGCTGGTTCGGCAAGGGGCTTGATCTCCGGGTCAAATACGTGATCACAATTCCCCGGAAGTTCGATGTGGACCTCAAGACCGCGGGGGGCAGCATCAAAGTAGAGGAGCTGACCGGCAAAGTTCAGGCGCATACCTCCGGCGGCAGCCTGAACTTTGCAAAGATTGACGGGCCTTTGTCCGCTCACACCAGCGGCGGAAGCATCACGGCTGCCGGTTGCAAGGGCAAAGCCGAGCTCAAGACTTCCGGTGGCAGCCTGCATCTCGGCAACATGGAAGGCGATGTCGATGCCCGCACGTCCGGCGGATCGATTCACGCCGAAAAACTCAATGGCAAAGCGATTTTGAAAACGTCCGGTGGCAGCATCCAGGTTTCTGAAATCACGGGACAGATCGATGCAGGCACGTCCGGCGGGGGCATCACGGCCAGTTTGCTCGCGCAACCGACCGGCGACTGCACTTTCAAATCCTCCGGGGGTGGCATCACTGTCGCCCTTGGCGAGAAAGTGGCGGTGGATATCGATGCCCATACCAGCGGTGGCCGGGTTTCAAGTGACTTCCCCGTCGCCGCTGTGATCCAAGGAGAGCAAAAGAGGACCGAGATTCGCGGCAAGGTCAACGGAGGTGGCCCGCTCATCACTGCCCATACCAGTGGCGGTAGCGTGCGGCTGGCAAAGAACTGAGCCCTGGTTACAGGACGGCGAAGTTCCCATTCACCCGAGCAGTTAGTCGCTGCCACGGATGGCAGCGACTTCCGTAAGGATCGGCGTACCCGATCTGACCTTGTTTTCGGGAGTCGCCCGCGGCATTCAACACCTTTGTCCGTCAGCTTCACTTCGCGAAGCCTACAACGAAATCCAGATCAAGCGACTGCCCGGTGAACTGGAACAGAAGATCGTCCGGGTGGAGTTGCGCATCGTGCCGAAATAGTTGCCGCCGCAAACTCCGACGACCGGTGAGTAAAAGTAGCCGCCGAGGTAAGGAGGCGGATTTTGCACCCATTCCCGGCCCACCTCATTACTTCGACAGCTCTGAGCCGACCGGTTCAACGAAGTTCTGACGCCAACTCCTTGTGAAAAATCGGTGAATGACTGAGGAGGAGCAGCAGCGCGTCCCCACCTGTACCGGTAGGACGGTGCTGCCGCGCCGCCAGTTCAACCGGCCATCATCATAGGCTCAAAATTTTCATGTTGGATTTCTTCGGCGGCGGCATAGTGGGAGTTGAGGCCATGAATGCGAACGACACCGAACGGCTTATTGCGCTTGTTCTGAGCGGTCAACTCGACGCCTACGCGGAAATCGTCCAAGCCTACCAGCAGGACGTGTGGCGCGTCGTTGCCGCGATGCTGCTCGACACGCAAAAGACCGAAGACCTCGTCCAGCAGACCTTCGTCAACGCCTACCGCCATCTCGATCGCTTTGAGCCGGAACGCGATTTTGGCCGCTGGCTCAAGGAGATCGCGCGCAACCTGGTGCGCCAGGAACTTCGCACCCGCTGCCGGGAAGATCGCCGCCTGGAATTTTATCGCCGGCATCTCCTCTCTGTCTGTGGTGACGCGGCTGCGGCGGAAGCGGACGAACGGCTGGCCGAGGCGCTGGCCGGCTGCGAGCAGAAACTGCCAGCCAACGCGGCGGAACTGGTGAACCTCCGTTACCGCCGGGCACTCGACTTTGGCCAGATCGCCGCCCAAATCGGGCGCACGGTGGAAGCCACGCGCCAGCAACTTGCGCGCATCCGCCTCGCGTTGCGCGACTGCATCCAGAAGCAACTCGCCCGGCCATGACGCGCCTCGAAGAACTCACACTCAAACTCGCGGACGATGCGCTGACCGGCGCCGAATTGCGCGAACTGGAAGCGTTGTTGGCAACGGAGCCGGGAGCCGCCGCCACTCACATCCGGTTATTGGAACTCGAAGCCGCTCTGCGCTCCCAGCGCGAGACTCTTGATCTCGCCGAACCAACTCTGACCCGATTGCGCTTGGAGCTTGGCGGGTCCATTGAGCGCCGCGTCATGCAACGACTCGAAACCGAGCCGCCACCGGTCTGGGCTCCGAGTAGCCGCCGACGTGAGGAGGCGGACTTGGGGTGGTTCTCGCGCCTGGAATCCGCCTCGTCATCTCGGCGGCTACACCTGCTATGGAATCGCCCGATGGTTCTAGCGCTCGCTGCCTCCGTCGCACTGCTGCTTGGTCTTGGCGTTTGGTATTTTGGCCCGACGATGGGCCAGCCGATGCTGGCTGAAGTACAGGGACTGGATGCCTCCCTGCACCGCGGTACGGAGTCGATTCCAGCCGTCAAAGGGATGTCGCTGCAACCCGCCGATGTTTTGCGTGTTGGAAGCAACGCGTCAGTCACGATCACCTTCGGCGCAGAGCAGACGCGAGTGAAGGTGTACGCCGGCACGGAGATGCAACTGGCTTCGCTCGCTCGCGGGAAACGCTTCGTGGTGCAAGCGGGTCGAATTGAGGCCGTCGTTGCTCGCCAACGTCCATTCCACCCGATGATTCTCGTCACACCGCCAGCGGAGGCGCGGGTGTTGGGCACGAAGTTCACGCTGGCAACGACTACGATCGAGACCTGCTTAGAAGTGATCGAAGGCCAGGTGCGGCTCACCCGTACCAGTGACGGCGCGGCGGCAAAGGTCAGCGCCGGACAGTCCGCCGTCGGCACCGCGGAATACCCTCCGACCGCCCAACCGCGCACGGGCCAGTTGCTCCGCGAGTATTGGACCAACCTGCCGGGCGATTATTACGTCACTTACCTCACCTCCCACCGGGACTTTCCAGATCATCCGAGCGGGCGCGATTACCTCGACAAGTTCGAGTCGCCGAGTCATTGGGGCACGAATTACGGCGCGCGACTGTGCGGCTTTTTGCACCCGCCCAAGACCGGTGATTACACCTTCTGGGTCGCGACCGGCGACGGAGCTGCGTTTTTCCTAAGCCCGGACGACCATCCCGAAAACAAACAGCAGCTTGCCTATGCCAAGCCCTCAGCACCACGTGAATGGACGAGTCGCCCGGGGCAGCAATCTGCCGCCGTGCCCCTCGTCGCCGGGAGGAAATACTACATTGAAGCGCTGCAAAAACAGGGCATGGAGAAGGAGGATCACTTGGCCGTGGCCTGGGCGGGACCGGGTCGCGAGCGCGAAGTCATCCCGGGCAAGTTCCTGTCGCCCCTTGAACCCAAATCGAAAGGCGGGAAATGAACGCGAACCACGAATGGACACCCATGAACACGAAACTCGCTTCACGCGTCACGGCTTTCACTCTGATCGAACTGCTCGTCGTTATCGCCATCATCGCAATCCTCGCGGCCCTACTCCTGCCCGCCCTGGGCCGCGCGAAATCCACCGCAAATTCCACGGCCTGCCTCAATAACGTCCGCCAGCTTCAAACCGCCTGGCTCATGTATGTTCACGATAACAACGATTGGTTGCCCCCGAACATCACGCGCCGGATGGGTTTCGATCTGGTCAACGTGGCGGGGGCTTGGGTGCTCGGGAACGCCAAACGCGATACCAACTCGGCGAACCTCGAAGCCGGTGTGCTGTGGAGTTACGTCAAAGCGGCGGGGATTTTTCTTTGCCCGGCGGACTATTCCACCGTTCGCGACCAACCCGCGCTCCGTCGCACTCGCAGTTACTCGACCCACAATTGGTTTAATTGCGACGTCAGCAGCGGCACCCCGCTCGACGACTGCAACGACTCGCCGTTCAACCTGCGAAAGGCTTCGCGCATTGTGAATCCGCCGCCGAGCCGGGCGTGGGTCTTCATTGAGGAACATGAGGCCAGCATTGACGACGGCATCTTCGGCATCGGCAGCCCTTGGGCCTTTCCCGAGGCTCATAGCGACCCCAACCGAGGCTGGTGGGCCTCCCTTCGTGGTGATCGGCATAACAACGTCGCAAACCTGTCGTTTGCGGACGGCCACGCGGAGTCTCACCGCTGGCGTTTTCACCGGCGGATCAGATTCTACAACCCTCCGCTTTTCACGGCCAACGCTGACGATCTGGAAGATTTGCGATGGCTTCGGGAGGGAATACCGCAGACGCCGTAACCAACCCCAGGCGCAAACCAGATGCAACCAAACCGCTTCGCCTTCCCGCTGGTTCTGCTGCTGGCTGTCGCGCCCCACGCCATCAGCCAGCCCACGCTCCAGTTCGCCGCCACCAGCTACAGTGTGGCCGAAAGCGCCGGCACTGTCACCTTGAACGTCCAACGCCTGGGTGACTCAGCCCCGGTTGTGGGTGTGGATTTCACCACCGTGGACGGCACGGCGACGAACGGGATCAAATACACCGCAGCCTCTGGAACGCTGACCTTCGAGGCTGGCGTAACCAACTTGCCCATCACGGTGACGATTCTGAACAACGGCTTGGTTGAGGTCACCAAGAGCTTTCGCGTCGTCTTGAGCAACGCCACCGGCGGCGCGGTCCCTGGCTCCGGGGCGCGGACGAACGTCACAGTGTCCATCAATGACAACGACGTGGGCATGCAGATCCGGTTCCCCACTTACTCCGTGGCCGAGGATGCCGGAGCCGTGGTGATCAGCCTCACGCGCGGCGATGACGGCACGTCGCCGATGACCGTGGACTACACGACCGCCAACTCGACCGCGATCAGCGGGGCGGATTACATTGGCGTCACCAACACGCTCGGGTTCGCGGCGCAAGAGCGGGACAAGCTGGTCGCCATCCCGATCCTCAACGACAATCTGAAGGAGGCCAACAAAACGTTTCGCGTGACGTTGCTCAATGCAGTGGGCGGTTCGCTCGGCACTTACCGGACGACCACGGTCACGATCTTGGACAACGACCTCGGCTTCCAATTCGAGACGAACTCCTACGCCTGCTACGAAGACGCGGGCGCAGCTCGCATCGGCGTGCGGCGTGGCACGGACGACACGAATTCTGCGGTCACCGTGGACCTCGCCACCACCAACCTGACCGCCACCCACGGCTTGGATTACCTTGGCGTGACCAACACGCTTGCGTTTGCACCGGGCGAGGTTCTCAAGTTCGTGGACATCCCGGTCCTCAACGACGGGCTGCCCGAGCCGAGCAAAACCTTCCGCGGCACTTTGAGCAATCCGACCGGGAACGCCGTCCTCGGCACGCCGGCCACCGCGACCGTCACCCTCCGGGACAACGACCCCGGTGTGGGATTTGAACTCGGCAGTTACGCCGTGTGGGAAAACGAGCCAAGCCTCACCGTGAACGTTCTGCGCGGCAACGACGCGGCGCTGGGACCGATCACCGTGGATTATGCCACCAGCAATCTGACCGCCGTGGCGGGGGCGGATTACCAGTCGGCGTCCGGCAAGCTCGCGTTCGGCGAAAACGAAACGGTAAAAGCCATCACGATTCCCATCCTCCGCAATCCGCTCGTCACCAATAACACGAGTTTCCGCGTCCTGTTGAGCAATCCGACTGGCGGGGCCACGCTGGGAACAGCGACCGCCACGGTGAATATTCTGAACGCGCCCGAACTGGGAGTTTTTCGCGCCATCGCGCCGCCGTTCGACACCGCGCTGAACATTCGCCAGACCGGCGGGGTCAACTTCCTCACCTGGGCGGGCGGCGGCCAGTTGCAACGTGCGGATCACCCGACTGGGCCTTGGCAAACGCTGGCCTCCGCGACCAGTCCGTTACCCGTGCGGTCACCGCTCCCGGTCACGTTTTATCGGGTCGCGCGTCCGCGGCCGGTGAACCTGTTCGTGCCCTCCCGCCACGACGGTCAAACGAATTTGCCGCTCGTGATCCTGCTGCACGGCTACGCCCGCACCGGCCAAATCGAGGAGGATTACATGCAACTCCGCCCGTTGGCCGAAGCGCGGGGGTTTCTCTACTGTTACCCGGACGGCACGCGCAACTCGGTGGGGGTTCAGTTCTTCAGTGCCACCGACTTTTGTTGCGACATCACAAGCACGGGCGTGGATGACGCCGGCTACCTGCGCGCCGTGATCGAGGAAATTGCCCTGCGGTTCGCCGTGGACCGGAAGCGCATTTATCTGGTCGGCCATTCCAATGGCGGCTTCCTGTGCTATCGCATGGCGTGCCAGTTCGCGGATACAATCGCCGGCATTGCCAGCCTGGCGGGCACGACGTTTCTGGACCCTGGCCGTTGCGCGCCCTCGCAGCCCGTCAACATCCTCCACATCCACGGCACGGCGGACGAAGACATTCGTTATTGGGGCTGGGGCAACCATGGTAATTCGTACGAGCAGAACATGCCGGCGTATCCTGGCGCCCTGACGACGATCCAGTTCTGGGCGGGCTACAACGGCTCGAGCGCCCCGGTGACGGAGGACGCGCCTACGTTGAACCTCTCGCTCGATGTGCCGGGACTGGAAACGGTCATCACGCGCTACACAAACGCGCCGCCCGGTGGCGCCGTCGAACTGTGGACCATGGTCGGCGGGAACCACATCCCGACGCTCTACAGCGGCAGCACCGCGTCCGAGTTTGCGCCACGGGTGATTGACTGGCTGCTGGCGCATCCCAAACCGTGAGGCCAACCAGAGCGTCCAGCCTGATCGAAAACCTCTGCTCGTGTCCTCGTAACACAAAGAGTCAGCCAGATGAAAACACAATTCTCCCCCACGCCAATCTGCCTTCTTCTCATTCTGGCCCTGCTGCTGGCCGCGACGACGAACGCCTTGGGCCAGCCCACCATTACCAAGCACCCGACCAATCAGTCCGTGAGTTTGGGCGCGAGCGCGAGCTTCGTATCCTTGGCCACGAGTACCAATCCCCCGCTCACGTATCAATGGCGGTTGGCCGCCACGAATCTGCCAGCACGTACGAACGCCAGTTTGAGCCTGACGAACATCCAGCTCATTGATGCAGGCGATTACGATGTGGTGGCGACCGACGGTTCTGGCTCCGTCACCAGTCTCGTCGCGCATTTGGAGGTGGACCTCGCGTTCACCAAGATCACCGCTGGCAGCCTGGTCAGCGATCTGGGCACCGGGATAGGTTGCGCCTGGGGAGATTATGACAACGACGGTTTCATAGACCTGATTGTCACCAGCGGCTACAATCCCAACACCGGGACGGCCCAGAAAAATCTCCTCTTTCGCAACAACCAAGGCGGCAATTTCATCAAGGTCACGAACAGCGTTGTCACCGTCGAGGCCCGGGACTGGCGCGGCTGCACCTGGGTGGATTACGACAACGATGGCCATTTGGACCTCTACGTGACCAGTACGGACGGCAACGGCTTTACTTCGCAGGACGAACTTTTCCGGAACAACGGCGACGGCTCGTTCACCAAGATGACCGCAACCGCCGTGGGCGCGATCGTGCCGGGCGGCGGGCACTCGGAAGGTCCCGTGTGGGCCGACTACGACCGGGACGGCTTCCTCGACGCCTTCGTGGTGAGATACGGACCGGATTGGCTCTTCCGCAACAATGGCGACGGCAGCTTTGCAAAAGTGCAGTACAACATCGGCATTCCGTCGGACAACTACAACACCTACCGCGCGGCCTGGGGCGACTACGACAATGACGGCTGGCCGGATCTTCTTCGCCCCCTCGCACTCGGCGCAGGCTGCGCCCAAAGTCTGCTTTTTCGCGGGCGAGGCAACGGCACGTTCACCAACGTCCCGATCAGCAGCGTGACGAACTGTGGCAATGCGACCTCCGGAGCGTGGGTGGATTACAACAACGACGGCCACCTCGATCTGTTCGTGGCCCGATTCGGTGGCGTGCCGCACCTGCTTTATCACAACAATGGCAACGGCACGTTCACGGCCATGACCAGCAACATCGTCGGTCGCCTCGTGAGCGATCTGGACGGCGCCTACGATTGCACGTGGGGCGACTATGACAACGATGGTTTCATTGATCTGTTCGTCTCGGTGGGAGGCAGCGAAGCAGCCCCGGGCAGAAATCTTCTTTACCACAACAACGGCAATGGCAGCTTCACGCGGATCTTGAGCGGCAGCCTCGTCAACGATCCCGTGGTGACCGCGCCCGGCTGCGCCTGGGGTGACTACGACAACGACGGCTTTCTTGATTTGTTCGTGGTGGATGGCGGACACGATGCGCTGCGCCGAAACCTGCTTTACCGGAACAACGGGAACAGCAATGCCTGGATCAAACTCAAACTGGTGGGGACGGCCTCGAACCGTTCCGCCGTCGGC
>CAZYYS010000084.1:0-18168 GCA_964651015.1 uncultured Verrucomicrobiota bacterium | reverse complement strand
CTGCCGTTGCACCCGACGGGCACGAACGGGGAGTTTGTTGCCGGCGTGCGTGATCGCGCGTGGCAGCCGCCGGAATGTTTGCAGCCGACCATCGGCGTTCACTCGCCGCTCGTGTTCGATGTGGTGGATACGTGGAACGGGCGCAGCATTGGCGGTTGCACCTATCACGTCGCACACCCGGGCGGGCGTAGTCACGATACGTTTCCCGTGAATAGCTATGAGGCCGAAAGCCGCCGGCTTGCGCGGTTTTTCCGCACCGGCCATTCGCAGGGCAAGTTCACCGTCGCTCCGGCGAAGATAGATCCTGAGTTCCCGTTTACGCTCGACTTGCGAAATGTCTGATGCTCCCGACAAGAAATCTCGCAACCGTCCGGCGCGTGTGGTAGAAGCTGCGCCCGCAATGGACGACGCCTCAGTCGCTGAATCCGCCAAGAGGACCGCCGGGCTGCTGGATCACTATCAGCCCGGGGCGGATGTCTTTGACGAGTTGCTGGGCAAAGACCAGGAAGTCCGCCCGCATTACGCAAAGTTGTTCAAGTCCCTGGAGGAATTTTCCACGCCCGAATTGCAACGGCGCTCGGACACCTGCCAGCGCCTCGTTCACGAACAAGGCATCACCTACAACGTCTATGGCGACCCGCGCGGCATGGAGCGTCCGTGGCAACTGGACCCGATTCCGTTCATCATCGCGCCGGAGGAATGGGCGACGCTCGAAGCGGGGCTGATCCAGCGCGCGACGTTGCTGAACAAGATTCTCGCGGACTGCTACCGTGACCAGAAACTCATCCACACGCGCTGGCTTTCCCCGGCCCTGGTGTTCGCGCAGCCGGACTTTCTGCGCCCGTGCCACGGGATGGGCGTGGCGAACGACACCTTCCTGAATTTTTACGCCGCCGATCTCGCGCGCTCGCCGGACGGACGCTGGTGGGTCGTCTCGGATCGCACGCAGATTCCGACCGGCGTTGGCTACGCGCTGGCGAACCGGCTCGCCACCTCGCGCATCTTTCCCGAGTCGTTTCGCGACAATCATGTGCATCGCCTGGCCGGGTTTTTCCGCGACGTGCAGAATTCGCTGTCGCAACTGGCACCGCGGCAGCAAGACAAGGCGCGCGTCGTCATGCTCACGCCCGGCCCGCACAACGAAACGTATTTCGAGCAGGCATATCTTGCGCGTTACCTCGGCTACATGCTGGTCGAGGGCCAGGATTTGACGGTGCGCGACAACCAGGTTTTTCTCAAGACCCTCAGCGGCCTCGAACGCGTGGACGTGATTCTGCGCCGCGTGGATGATGATTTTTGCGACCCGCTGGAGTTGCGCAATGATTCCATCCTCGGCGTGCCCGGCCTCGTCGAGGCGATTCGCGCGGGCAATGTGACGGTGGCCAATGCGCTTGGCAGCGGCGTGGTGCAAAGCCCGGCGTTCATGTCGTTCCTGCCCGGCTTGTGCGAACACATTCTCGGCGAACCGCTCACGCTGCCGTCGGTGGCCACGTGGTGGTGCGGACAGGAAACCGCGCGCCAATACGTTTTGGAACACCTCGACGAACTGGTCGTAAAGCCCGCCTTCCGCTCGCAGTTGCGCACCCCGGATCCGGACAAGCCGCGCACCGCCGCCGAACGCGAGGCGCTGAAAAAGCACATCGAGTTCGATCCTGACTTGTTCGTCGCCCAGGAACGGGTGGTGTTTTCCACCGCGCCCTCCTGGGAGTCGCGTGGTCTGGCGCCGAGTCCAATCGGTTTGCGCGTCTTCCTGGTCGCCACGCCCGATGGCT
Source organism: uncultured Verrucomicrobiota bacterium (assembly GCA_964651015.1). GTDB lineage: Bacteria > Verrucomicrobiota > Verrucomicrobiia > Limisphaerales > PALSA-1396 > CAZYYS01. The sequence goes on along the minus strand of CAZYYS010000084.1, from coordinate 16,396 downwards.
ATCGCGTGATGCCCGGGGGACTCACGCGCGTTTCGCCGGACAGTGGCGGGAGATTCGTTTCGATGCAGCGCGGCGGCAGCAGCAAGGATACGTGGATTACCTCCGCGCTGCCCGTCGAGGGAGACACGCTGTTGTTTTCGCTCGGCAAAAACATCGAACTGCGGCGCACGGGAAACAATTTGCCCTCGCGGCTCGCGGACATTTTTTTCTGGCTCGGGCGCTATGCGGAACGGGCCGACGCCACAGCGCGGCTGCTGCGGACATCCTTGCAACGTTTCAATCCGGAGCGCGCGGGTGGCGCGCTATCGGTTGTCGTCCCGCTCCTGGAAACGTTGCAAACCCAGGGGCAGCTCCCGGGCATTCTGGACAAGCCGGAACTGCGGCAGAACTCGGAGGCGTTCGAAGCCGAGTTGCTCGCGGCGATTTTTGATCCGTCGCGCGCCGGGAGCTTGCGCCAGATAGCGGATCAGTTGCAGCGGCTCGCGATGCTGGTGCGCGATCGCACGTCCAACGACATGTGGCGCGTGCTCAGCCAGCTCAATGACCGGCTGGCCACGCCGACGGCCAGCATGGTGATGCTCGCGGGCGATGCCGTGGCGGTGTTGAGTCAGACCCTGCTGGGGCTCGCGGCGTTTCATGGATTGGCGCGCGAGAACATGACGCGCGCGCAGGCCTGGCGGTTCATAGACATGGGACTGCGGCTCGAACGCGCGATCTATCTCGGCACGCTGCTCGACGCCACGTTGCACCGCCCCGAGTCGGAAAACCCGAGCGTGCTCGAAGCGATTCTCGAAGTGGTGGACAGCAGCATCACCTTCCGCTCGCGTTACAACCTGCTCGCCACCGTGCCGGCGGTGTTTGATCTGGTGTTGCTGGACGACAAGAACCCGCGTTCGGTGTTGTTTCAATTGAATCAACTGGCAAAACATTTCCGGCATCTGCCGCAGGAACGGGAAGCCGCGCCGGACTCGGGCAAGAATCTGATCCAGGAGTGCGCCACGCGCCTGAACCGCACCGACGCGCGCGAACTGGCGATCCAACCGGAAGCCTGGCCGGACACCGTCGTGAGCCGGACGATCCGCCAGACGCTGCACGATTTGCCAAGAGTCTCGGATGCGATCGCCGCCAGTTACTTTGCGCACTCGACGATTTCGCGCACGGGCCGCGGAGGTGAGGTGTGAGCGCAAACGCAACTGATCAACCGGTGGAACTGCTCGCGCTGCGAGCCGTGGCGCCGCGTGCAGCGGCGCAACCCCATGACGAGGCGGATGCTTTGGCTCATTCGTTCGGCCCGCTGGTCCGCGGGCGGAGTTCTCGCAGCGCGAGAACTTCCACCACCAATAGGGCGGGCCTCTTTACAAACTTCCTCCAGATTGTCTCCGGCTCATGACCTACCACATCACCCATCGCACGCTTTACGAGTATGCCGCGCCGGTGACGACTTCGCAGCATGTGGCGCGACTGGAGCCGCTGGTGACGAGCGTGCAATCGCGCGAGAGCTTTTCGCTCAAGATTTTTCCCGAACCAACGTTGCGGAAGGAGCGACGGGATTATTTTGGCAACCAACTTTGCCTGTTCAGCATTCAGCAGGTTCACAAAAAACTGGAGATCATCACGCACAGTCGCGTGAACGTGCGGGCGCGCACGCCGCTGGCGCCGGAGGCATCGCCCGCATGGGAGGAAGTGGCCGCCCTGTTTCGCGATCCGGTGTCGCCGGAGGTGGTCGAGCCGTACGAGTTCGTCTTCGATTCGCCGCAGGTGCGCGCGTCGTTTGATCTGGCGGACTATGCGAAGCAAAGCTTTGCGCCCGGCGCGCCGTTGTTGGCCGGCGTGGCGGATTTGAATCGCCGCATCTTCAAAGATTTCAAATACGATCCGAAGGCCACGACCGTCGCGACGCCGCTGGAGGAAGTGCTGGAGAAACGGCGCGGGGTGTGTCAGGACTTCGCGCACTTGGGCATCGCCTTCCTGCGCTCGCTGGGTTTGCCGGCGCGCTACGTGAGCGGCTATCTGCGCACGCGTCCGCCGGAAGGCAAACCACGACTCGTCGGCGCGGATGCCAGCCACGCGTGGTTCAGCGTGTTCTGCCCGCGCGGCGGCTGGGTGGACTTTGATCCGACGAATAATTGTCTCCCGGGCAAGGAACACATCACGGTGGCCTACGGACGCGACTTTGGCGATGTGAGTCCGGTGGCGGGCATTCTCACTGGCGGCGGGCAACATGAGGTAAACGTGTCGGTGGATGTGGAGGAGGTATGAATGAGAGGAAGATCGAACATTCAACACTCAACAGTTCAAATGGACACGCTCAAAGACAAAAACCTCAGATGTTGAGGCTTGAATGCTGGATGATCAATGTTTCTGCACTCTTCGCCGAATGAAGTGGGAGATCACTCATCGAACGAGCTACACCTACGCCGCGTCCGTGAAGGACAGCTTCAACGAGGCAAGGTTGCAGCCGTTTTCGGACGAGTGGCAGACGGTGGATTCGTTTCTGTTGAAGGTGCTGCCAGCAGCGCGGCTGCGGCACCATCGCGATTTTTACTCCAATATCGTTCATCACTTTGAAATATCTGAATCCCACAACGCGCTCCTTGTCGAAAGCCAACTGCGGGTGACGACCAAACCACGTCCGCCGCTTGGTGCGACGGAAACACCGTTCCCACTGGCGCGCCTAGACGAGGCGGCGCGTGAGAACCGTGTGTTTGATTTCCTGCAAGAAAGCCGGTTTGTGGAATTGTCGCCAGAAGTCTGGCGGCTGGCGCTGGACGCGACAGAAAGCACCACGGACGTGTGGCAGGCCGCGTTAGCGATCATGCGCCGCGTGCACACGCAGTTCAAGTACGAGCCGAGTTCGACGACGGTTCATACCCACATGCGGGATGTTTTGCACGACAAACGCGGGGTGTGCCAGGACTTTGCGCACGTCATGTTAAGTTTGTGTCGTACCCTCAAAATTCCGGCTTTGTACGTGAGCGGTTATCTGGCGACGGAAGCGGCGAGCGCCACGCACGCCTGGGTGGAGGTGCTCATTCCAGGAATTGGCTGGCGCGCGCTCGATCCCACGCACAACTGTCAGCCAGATGAAACTTACGTGAAGATCGCAGTCGGTCGCGATTATGCCGACGTGCCACCGGTGAGTGGGACCTACAAAGGCACAACGGAACGGAAAATGGACGTGCAAGTGCGGATCGAATGCAGGGACGGCTAATCAGCACGTAGCCACTGGCCGATTTGAGCAATCGCAGCGTGTTGATGCTGAGAAAACCGCCGTCTTTGGAGAGCATCGCCGCCTTGACTTCCTGCGCGAGCCGTTCCTGGCTATTCGGCGGTTTTGAAGTTGCGCAGCGCGTCGCGCATTTTGGCGGCCTTTTCGTAGTCCTCAAGTTGAACGGCCTCATGCATAGCCTGTTCAATTTTTTCCCGCTCGGTCAGTGGCCGTTTGGCGTGAAGTTCCACCAACCAGTTTTCCAAAGAATGAATTTCCCCGCTCTGCTCGAGCAATTCCAAGCGTGAATGTTCCCGATAAAATTCCCGGATTCGCTCCACTCCCGTCTCAATCTGCTTCACCGCTGCGGGATAATCATCCGCTCGCAACGATTGCGCGGCGCAGGCGCGGGTGTGGATCATCAGAAGCTGCGTCTGGAACTGTTGAAGCGACCAGGCCAATTCTTCCGATTCCGCGTGGGCATTCACGAAGGCAAAAACCGCGAGATTGCGCTCTGTGTCGCGAATCACGCCGTCGTAATCCTCCAATTGGAGCAGGCAGATGTAACGATGGTGATACTGGAGCGCCTCCAATTGCAGCTTGGCACAATCCTCCGCGTTGAGGGTGAAATCCGCGTCGTTGCCATCGTGCGCGGCGAGGTGTTTGTACAACTGTGATTGGTAGTAATCGAATAATGACGGATGGCCGAGTGGCCGCTTTCCATCGGGCCGCCCAGTGGCATTCATCTGCAACAAACCCATATCGACTCGCAACTGGATTTTCTCAACCCCATCGTTCCCCTTAAATTTTCTGACGACGACTTGCCCGGGCTGGTAGTCCCATTGAGACAGCAGGTGCGAAATGTCAAAATTCATGCCGCCAATATGGATGCGAGTTTCCCGCAAGTCAACGCAACGCGTGTAGGTTGTTGAAAGCAAAGCAAGCGCAAGGCATCACGCCGGGCTTGTGTTGTGCGTTCGTTTCGGTGAAAAGCAACTCATGTCGTCGGTCGCCAACGTTACGATTCACGCGAGCCAGTTTCCCGACAAGGTGCAGTGGGATTTGTTGCACTCGCTGCGCGCCCGTGAGGTCAACCACAAATTCCATTACGACAGCGTCAAGCAAACTCAGAAGTGGCTCGCTTTGCACCAGGCTTACTCGCCGTCACGTAACGACGACAATTGCGTTGCCACGTACGACCGGAGTTTTGAAGCCGTTGCCGCCCGAATCCAGTCGCCGCGTGTTCATTTGATCGGACTTGGTTGCGGCGGCGGGCATAAGGACACACGGCTCCTGAGTTTGCTCAAGCAAAGTGGCAAACGCATCGCCTACACTCCTTGCGATGTCAGTGTCGCGATGGTTTTGGTTGCCCGGCAAACGGCTTTGTCGATGATTTGCGAAAATGATTGCCACCCGTTGGTCTGCGATTTGCTGGCCGCTGACGATTTGGCGGCGGTTTTGGAACAACGCATTGATTTCGCCGAAACCCGGCTCATCACGTTCTTCGGCATGATTCCAAATTTTGAACCGCAGCCGATCCTGTCCCGCTTGGGGGCAGTGTTGCGTCCCGACGACCTTCTGTTATTCAGCGCCAATCTTGCGCCTGGCCCGGACTACGCAACTGGAGTGCACCGCATCCTGCCACAATACAACAACGCTCTGACCCGCGACTGGTTGATGACGTTCCTGCTCGACCTCGGAGTGGAGCGAGACGATGGCGAACTGGATTTCATTGTGGAAGCTGATCCCGCCGGTGGCGACTTGATGCGGATCGCCGCTTATTTCCATTTTCTCCGCGCACGCCAGGTTCAAGTGGCCGAAGAAGTTTTCACTTTTCACCCCGCCGAAACCATTCGGCTTTTCTTCTCCTATCGCTACACACCGGAGCGCATTCGTACACTACTAGGTGGGTGTGGATTGAATGTCTTGGATGCGTGGATCACGACGACTGGAGAGGAAGGAGTATTCCTTTGTCAACGCAACGAGCACCGGTCTGTTTAGAAAACCTTAAGAGTATCCAACACAGCTTTGATGCGCGGAACTTCATGCGTTCGAAACAAATCCGTTTTGCCCAGCGCCGCCAACACCGCAAAGAACGGCTCGGCGCAACGCACTTCCGCGCCGAAGAATTCAAAGGCATGAGGCAGCGCGTGACAGATCGGAAAGCCCAGCGCACGCAATCGGAAGGTGTTAAGGAAAACCGACATCTGATGGCGTACGCGGACGGCGCTGTCCTGCAGGTTGCGGTAATAGAAGCCCAACCCCGGATCGAGTAGGATTTTTTCCACACCGCAGCGCGTGGCAAGTTCAATCTGCCGCTCGAAGTAATCGCGCATCATCGGTATGGGATCGGCCTTGAGGTCAAAGCTGCTGACTTCGCGGACATTGTTTCCCTGCACGTAGCAAATGATCACTGCGGCATCGTGATCGGCAACCGCGTGGAAGACTTCTTCACTTCCCGCGGTGCCAGTGAGATTCAAAATGTTCGCGCCCGCTGCAAGGCAAGTCCGCGCCACGGTCGGCGAATAAGTTTCCGTCGATACCAAAATCTCCGCGGCACGTAATTCCTCAATCACAGGCAACAAGCGGATTTTTTGCGCCGGCTCATCTACGCGCGCGGCATGGCTAAGTGTAGATTCCGCGCCCACATCAATGATGTTCGCGCCTTGCTCGCGCAGCACCCTGCCACGTTGAATCGCCGCTGCGGTTGTCAGACAAACGCTCTCGCGATACCAGGAATCGGAAGACAGGTTAACGACACCCATGATAGCGGGCTGCGAGTCAAACGCAAAATGCACACCGCCGATGGAAAATTCCTTCACGCGAGCTTTGGCTGCGGTGCGGTTGTTTTCGAGGAGTTCGGCGATTTGTTCAATTCCTAGCATGGTGATGAAGGTATTTGAAATATTGAATCAGGAAAGCCGGAACCGGGGCATTGTAACCTCGGCAAGTCAAAATTCCCCCGGCTCAACAGCCCATAAATGGCCATTTAACGGCCAATTGTAGAAGATTCGCTTCCCAAGGCTCGAAGTCCTATTATCCTTTGGAGATCGCAACAACGATTTTGCGACCCACGATCTGAAGCGGAGAAAATTCTCTTATGGTCATGCTCAACCTCAAACTGGCGAAACGGTGTTCATAAAAATGTGTTATTGGCTGGGTAGTGCTCATGAGCTTGCCGTTCTCGCGGGGCCAGAATCGGTGCTATTATTGCACTACCCATCGATTCGTAGGAGCCCAAACCTCCGGATGTGGCTGGTTATCGTTGTTCCAGTTGTGTGCGGTTTGTGGTGGATATAGATAGTCGTTTCGTTTCACCAAGGATACGTGTCCGTCAGCAAAGAGGATATTGTAACCTTGCGTGTGTGGAGGCTCTGTTTCATGCGGGGGATTTGTGGCAAAACCCTGAAGTGGCGAGAGGTAAGGCTCCATCACGGGACTGCCGACAGGTTCATCGACGTTCTCTCCATTCAACATTATCTTCTCCCACTCAAATGCTCTTGTGTCCGCGACCGCGTACATTTCGCTGGGAACTTGCACTTGCTGTTCAAGTGTTGTCGATTGGATGAAATCATCCAAGCCAAGTTTGCGAAAAGTGGTATGACCGGCGATGCCAAATGCGTTGTATGCGTAGCTGGTCCAGACTGTAAATTTGCCGCCATTTTCGGGCGGCCTGATGAACTTTACGCTTCCTTTGTGTGCGATGTATGACGGACAATGCCAAGCGATGTTTGTCCAATTAAGCTGGGAATAGGGAAACATTTTGTCGGCCCATGTGTCGAAATACGACGGTCCGCGCTCGGCGCCATCCAAAATCGTGATAATTACAATCACCACCAGCGACTCAATCAAAGTGAAACCGTTGGCCCGTGGGCGTCGAAAGACCCTCTCGCTGGGTAACGTATTTTTTGAAAGATCCACGATCTCGCCTCCGTCGCGTGGTTGGCTAACCAGTTTGTGTGCGAAGAAAAAGTGTCTATCTCGGTTCATACCAGTTTTACCTACCGCTTTTTTGACGTGTTGTTTGAAGGCGTAATGATACCGCTTGAGGCGAAACATTGCTCGACTGACAGGCCGGACTTCATGGCGTCCGGCAGCGCGCAGATGCCGGCCTGCGGCGGCAGCGTGCGATAAGATTTATAGGCGGTATTCATGGTGGTCAATTATGATGCAATCTACCATCCCCTCCCCAAAACTCGACAGGATTTTGGTCCGGGTTCGGTTGAGCGTGAGGAATAATGAAACGTCGCTTGAATTCAGGAAGCCAGAGGCTATTCTTTCCCTTGCGTATCCAACAACGAACACTGCGAGTCGAAGGGCTGTGTTCGCTTGATGTGTTGTTTCAAAAATCTCGGTCAACTGGCGCGTTCACATGGGAAAGAAGCATCAAACACCGCAGACATTTGAGGAAATAAGACAGGCTGCGGAGGACGGCGAAGCAGAATCGCAGTTCCACTTGGGCAAGTACTACGAATCCGGCCAATATGTGCAGCAGGATTATGTGGCCGCAGCGCAGTGGTTTCATCGGGCCGCCGATCAGGGCAACGAATTGGCGCAATGCCACCTGGGCGTGTGTTATCAGACGGGACGCGGTGTGCCGCAAGAACACGGCTTGGCGGCCAAATGGTTTCGAGAGGCGGCAGAACAAGGGGACGCGGCCTCGCAGTTTAACCTCGGCGTATGTTATGAAACGGGAGAGGGCGTGCCGCAAAATTACGTGGAAGCCTTCAAGTGGTATCTCACCGCCGCCGAGCAAGGCGAGCCACAGGCCCAATTCAACGTGGGAGTCTATTATGAAACGGGGCAGGTGGTGCCCCAGGATTTCGCGGAGGCGGTGAGGTGGTATCTCGCCGCGGCAGAACAAGGATGCGCGCCGGCCCAATGCAACTTGGGACTCTGTTACGAAACCGGACGCGGCGTGTCGCAGAACAAAGCCGAGGCCGTCAAATGGTTTTGCAAGGCAGCGCAACAAGGCGATAAGCTGGCCCAACACAACCTTGGACTTTTTTATGCGACAATCGATCCCGCCCAAATAGCTCCAGCGGCGGGCGAAGCTTCTGCCTCGATTCAATGAGGTTTCGTTTCGGCGCGTTTCAGTTTTTCAGCACGAAATCGGTTTCGAACAATTCGTATTCCGTTTGTTTCATTCCCAATCGTTCATACACCCGACGGGCGCGGGCATTATGAGTGTCCATGTAAAGACGAAGCCCACAAACGTCATGCCGTTCTCTCGCGAGCTTCTGCACATGCTCGAACAACGCCCGGAAAATTCCGCGCCCGCGAAAAGCCGCGCTTACATACACGCTTTGTATCCACCAGAAATTTCCATTCCGCCAATCACTCCACTCGTAAGTAACAAGCAACTGGCCTACGACCGCGCCGGTACCGGCCACTGGAAATTCGGCAACAAAGTATGTTCCCTTCGCCGGGTCGTTCAAAAGCGCCGTTACCCCCAGCATGACTCGCTCGAGATCAAGGTGCCGATTTTCAGTCTCGAGCGCCAAACGCGTATTGAATTCTGCGATAAGGGAGACGTCGGATTGTCTGGCTGGTCGGATGTTGATGTCGATGTTGATGCGTGAGTATAAAATCAAGTTAATCAGAATCAACTCTTCGCTTTCTGGAGTGGATCGATTCTGGAATCGCGATGGACGAACCGATTGAATTACCGATTGATGGCGTACTTGACCTGCACACCTTCAAACCACGCGAAATCAAGGAGCTCGTCATGGACTACCTGACCGCGTGCCAAGACCGTGGCATTCTGCGGGTGCGAATCATTCACGGCAAAGGAATCGGCAATCTACGACGCACCGTCCACTCGATTCTCTCCAAACATCCTGACGTGGTTTCCTACTCATTGGCCGGCGAATCGTTCGGTGGTTGGGGCGCAACCATTGCCTTTCTCAGAGCCCGCGGCTGATTTTGCTCGGTGGGAATGGTGCATAATTTGGGTCAAAAAAAAAGTGTCAAAAAAAGCTGGCGAAATTCTCAATTTCTGCTTAAACTTTGGTTGTTGTTTAAGGAAAAAACTTCTAGCCACAATTCACACACGCATTATGAAAAATACATTTGCTCTATTGTTGTCTGTTGTCGCCGTTTCGCGGGCCGCGATCATTCCGTTTGATCTTTCACCACCCGGTTCGGATGCAGCCGTCGGGTTAAGTCCGACCAACGAAGTCCCTGCCGTGACCACCAGCGCGGGCTCGGGCGGAGAGGTGTCGGGAGGAATTCAGTTTGACACAGATACGTTAAAATTGACCTTTGCCATCGGTTACGGATCGGCGGCCGGCTTTACCGATTTGAGTGCGTCTGCGGCAGCCCTTCACATCCACGGACCCGCACCAGTCGGAGTGCCGACCAATGTCCTGTTCGGACTGGGTGCCTATCATTTTCCGGCAGTCGATCCCAGCAAAGGCGGCATCATCCTCGGGACTATTGCATATAACGCCGCGCAGGCGTCTGATCTGCTGGCGGGGCTGCACTACATTAACATTCACACCACGAACCATCCAAGCGGCGAAGTTAGGGCACAATTGATTCCGGTCTTGGCGAGTAACACTCCTCCGAAACTTGTTTGCCCGCCGCCAGCGATTGTCCAGTGCGGTGACCCGGTGAGCCTGACCGCGAACGTCAGTGATGCGGATGGCGACTCACTTATCGTAGTCTGGACGTTGAATGGAACCGATGTTCAAACCAACAACGTCCCCGGTGGCAGCCCGTCCACTTCCGCCAACGTTGCATTCGTTGCGGAGTTGCCGCTTGGCACGAATACGATTGGGATCGAGGTCACAGATAGTTCGGCAAATACCGTTGCTTGCGCCACGACCGTCACAGTGATTGACACGGTGCCGCCGGTGATCACCGAAGTTGTCGCGTCCCCCAACATTCTCTGGCCGCCAAATCATAAAATGGTACCGGTCCGCTTGAGGGCCAAAGTTGAGGACGCTTGTGGGCCAACGGCGTGGAAAATTATTTCTGTGCGAAGCAATGAATCATCTGACGACCTCGGCGATGGGAGCACGGCGCGCGACTGGCAGATCACCAGCGACCATTCATTGCAATTGCGGGCCGAGCGTTCGGGCAAAGGAAGTGGCCGCATTTATACGATCACTGTCCGGGCTAGGGATGCTGCCGGCAATATTTCTGCGCCAAAGACTGTGACCGTAACCGTACCACACGATCAAGGTAAGAACCAAGAGCAGGATAAAGGCAACCAGGGTAAAGGCAAGCAGGGTAAAGGTTAACGAAGTAACTAATCCGGCGCAGACGGCGGGAGGTTGGTGCTCAGCTTCCCGCCTTCATTATTATTAGCGCACCCGGCCCAATGCTTTCAACTCATCGCTTGCGGCAAAGTTGAATTCCATCTGCGATGGGTAGCAGCACCGCTTCAACGCGCGGATCCTTGGCCAGTTTGCGGTTCAATTTGTCAATGGCCCGACCGGATGGATGCGTTACGCGACGCCGCCCCAGTCGCCCACCCCACAGCATGTTGTCAAAAAGGATCAACCCGTTTCGTTTGATGCGCGGCAAAAGTAATTCGTAGTAAGCGTTGTACTCGGTCTTATCCGCGTCGATAAAGGCAAAATCAAAAAGCACATCGCGTTTGAGCTTTTGAAGTGTTGAAATAGCATTGCCCAAGCGAAGTTCGATTTTCTTTGCGACCCCGGCACGTGTCCAATACTTACTCGCGATAGCCGTCCATTCCTCACTTTCATCCAGGCAAATCAAACGGCCTCCCGGCGGCAAGCCACACGCAATACAGATGGAACTGTAACCTGTAAACGTGCCGACTTCGATGGCCTGTCTCGCTCCGGTGGCAGCCACCAACAATGTCATCAGACTGCCTTGTTCGCGGCTGATTTGCATTTGGGCAACGCCGCCCAACGATTCGGTTTCCTTGCGCAGCGCATCGAGCACCGGGTCAATGGCATTAGTGCGATTTTGGCACAGATAACGGTAGAGCCGGTCGTTCAGAGAAAGGTATTTGAATCTCATTTTGCTTTGCGTCTCCTTGCACCGACGTCGTTGTGGCGGAAGCAATCAACGACATGATCATTGACCATCCCCACCGCTTGCATGAAAGCGTAGCAGATGGTCGAGCCCACAAACTTGAAGCCTCGCTTCAGCAAATCCTTGCTCATCGCATCGGATTCGGCCGTGCGAACGGGAACTTGTTTGAAGGAGCGCCAGGAGTTTGTCTTGGGTTTCCCGCCAACAAACTGCCAAAGGTAAGCGTCGAAGGTGCCGAACTCTTTCTGCACCGCGAGGAAGGCTTTTGCATTTTGAATGGCGGCGGCAATCTTCAGGCGATTCCGAACAATACCGGGATCCGCCAGCAGCAGCTTCGTTTTGCGCGGGCCGTAGCGGGACATGATGGCAGCATCGAAGTTGTCGAACGCGGTGCGATAATTTTCCCGCTTCTTCAAAATTGTGTCCCAACTGAGGCCGGCTTGTGCGCCTTCGAGGATGAGAAACTCAAAAAGCAGGCGGTCATCATGAACCGGAACGCCCCACTCCTCGTCATGGTAGCGAATCGACCGTTCGTTTGTTGCCCAAGGGCAGCGGCATTTCATATTGCTGATGAACCTACCGTCCGTGCGGAGGATTGAGAATTTAATAATTAGGGCGTCGGGTACCCTGGACTTGTAGCGGGCGAACGGTAGCAGGCCGAAAATCACTTTGGACAAGAAGCGCCGCAGTTGTCGCCGCGTCAACCGGACTGCTGTGACGCGAGTATTCCAGTTCTGCGAATACGGGCCTCTCCGTCTTTCAAGAAACGTGCAAAAAACCAGTCGAGTAAGTAACAGCACAACCGCCAATGCCGACACGCGCTCCACGGTGTTGGCAGAAAAGTTCACCGCCCCTTTTGGAAAGTTGCAAGGCACGCAATTCAGCGTGTCCAAGACGTTCAGCCCAGTAAGGAATTAGGGTGCAATGGGCCGAACCAGTCACCGGGTCTTCAGGAACACCGGCACGTGGGGCAAAGAAGCGCGAAACGAAATCGCACTGCTCACCGGGCGCGGTGACAATAATGCCCAGTGCATCGAGCCGCATCAGCGCCGCCATTTCAGGTTGAAGTTCCCTCACCATCTGTTCCGTTTGAAACACGGCGAGGTAATCGCGGGATTTGGCTGTGAAGAGTGGCGTGCGGCCAAGGCCCGCGATCAAATCCGCCGACGCAGGACATTCGGTGGCACGTCGCGTTGGAAAGTCCAATATCATTCGTTCACCATCGCGCGTCACCGCAAGGACGCCGGAGCGGGTTTCAAAATGAATCACCGAAGCGTGATAACCGAGATGGTTGAAAAGAACATGCGCCGGGGCGAGCGTCGCGTGACCGCACAAATCCATTTCCATCGTTGGCGTGAACCAGCGGAGGAGGAATTGCGAGCCGCGCTGCACCACGAAAGCGGTTTCCGAAAGATTGTTCTCGGCGGCGATGGATTGCAGCGTGGCCTCCGACGGCCAGTCAGCCAGCAAGCAGACACCAGCGGGATTGCCGGCAAACAGGCGGCTCGTGAATGTATCGACTTGATAGTATGGGACATCCATGCGAGTAAAGTTCCCACGCAACTTGGAAATCTCGCCTTCCGCACAACTTGGAAACACTTCAAACGCGAGTGGAGAGGCCTTAAAAGCCTATAGATCTGAGCGTTACTCAGGGCGTGCCCCATCCGCTAAGCCGCTTCTTCAGTTTGGAGAAAGCCCTGCAACTGGCGCAACCGGGTAGGATGTCGCATTTTGCGCAAGCCCTTGGCTTCAATCTGACGGATGCGTTCGCGCGTAACTTTGAACTGCTTGCCGACTTCTTCCAGTGTGCGCGAATAACCGTCGCCCAAGCCAAACCGAAGTTCCAAGACTTTCCGCTCACGTTCCGTCAAACTCGCCAGCACGTCATGGAGTTGTTCCTTCAACAGGCTGTAACTGGTCATGTCGGACGGATTTTCCGCAGCGTTGTCCTCGATGAAATCTCCGAAATTCACATCTCCACTATCACCGACAGGCGATTGCAAGGAGATCGGCTGCTGGGCCATTTTTAGAATGGCGCGCACCCGTTCGACCGGGATCTGCATTTCATCGGCGATTTCTTCCGGGGTGGCTTCACGGCCCAAGACTTGGACAAGCTGTTTCTGCACGCGCATCAATTTGTTGATGATCTCAATCATGTGCACCGGGATACGGATCGTGCGGGCCTGGTCGGCCACGGAACGCGTAATGGCCTGGCGAATCCACCAGGTGGCATAAGTGGAGAATTTGAATCCGCGGCGGTATTCAAACTTCTCCACGCCTTTCATCAACCCCATGTTGCCTTCCTGAATCAGGTCAAGGAAGGAGAGACCGCGGTTCGTGTATTTCTTGGCGATTGAGATAACCAACCGCAAATTAGCTTCCACCATTTCGGTTTTGGCCTGGTGCGCCTTGGCCGCGAAATCTTTCAATCTCGCGTAAGCTTTCAGAAAGTCATCACACGACATGCGCACGAAGACTTCCAGCGCCTGGATTTTCTGCCGTTCCGAAGAAATAATCGCCTGTTGCTGGGTGGACTTGCGATGCTGCTCCCATTCGTGAACCATGCGCACGCCAGTATGGATTTTGTCATGGATGTTTTCCGTCACCAGCGTCATTTCCTCAATGACTTTGTGTTTGTAGAAAAACTTGGGAAATGAGTCCTGGAGTTTTCGATCCAACTTCTTAAACTCAGCGAAGAGTTTCTCACGCTTGGTTTTGTTGGTGCTCTTCTGCCATTGCGCATATTTCTCGTCCACTTGCTGGTCGAGTTGGCGGACCGTTTTGACCAGTTTGCGCAGGACTTTGAGATGACTTTCGCGTCCCTCAATTTTTTTGTCCACGATAACCCGATCGAAGCGCTCTTTGGGCGGCTCGGAGATGAGTTTTTCAGCCAGTGCAATGTGCTCCTTGCCGGCAAAGCCAAAACTGTAAATTATCCGTTTAACCTCGTTTTCGGCTTCCTCAATACGTTTGCAAATCGCCACCTCCTGTTCACGAGTTAACAGCGGTACTTGCCCCATCTGCTTGAGGTACATGCGGACCGGATCGTCCAGAATGTCCAGTCGCACTTTCTCGTCCACCTCCTCCGCCGGCTCAACTTGCTTTACGTTGTCCACTTCGGCCTGATCGACGATTTCGATGTCAAGGTTGCGAAGCTTGGTATAGATTTCGTCCAAATCCTCCGGGGTGACGATATTATCCGGCAACGCGTCATTAATATCATCGTAACTAAGATGTCCCTGTTCTTGGGCGAGCCGGATCAACTCTTTTATTTTTTCCGTCAAATCGACACCACTATGACTCTTCATCGGACCGATCGGACTATTTCCTTCGGCTCCGGCCGCGACTTGCAGTTTGGCGTGGCCGTTGCCGGCATGACCATGTTTTACCTTTCCGTTGGTCGTGATCGCAGTGGCAGACGCCGGGGCAGTCGTATGGCTTCGGGTTGTATGATGCCCCTTGGAAGACGCCGCTTTGAGATGTTTGCGGGTTGTTTTTCTGTTTGCAAATTTGGTGGCTGCCTTCCTGGTTTTCAGTTTCATGGTGTCGTTATGTTGTGCACCGCATTTGAAGTGCGAAAATAGTCAAGCATTCTGCTTGGTTGCAGGCGCCAAGTCAAGCATAGCCTGAATGGAATTATCGGGCCTCCAGCCACCGCGAAAAGCACAGATTCTTTGAATGGTGTCGTTGCGTTGCAAGTTGATGACTAGGTAGTTACAGCTTCAGCCTTCAAGACTCCGTCGTAACCGTTTGCTTCCAGTTCCAGCGCCAGTTCCTTGCCGCCGGAGCGAACAATTCGCCCATCGACCAGCACATGGACGTAGTGGGGAACAATGAAATTCAACAACCGCTGATAGTGCGTGATGACCAACTGAGCGTTGTCCGCCCGTTTCAATTTATTGACCCCTTCTGACACCACCTTCAACGCGTCGATATCCAGGCCGGAATCGGTTTCATCAAGGATGGCCAGCTTCGGTTCAAGCACGGCCATTTGAAAGATTTCATTCCGTTTCTTTTCACCACCGGAAAAACCGTGGTTGACCGGGCGTTTTAGGAAATCCTCCGGCAGGTGTAGAATTTTCATCCTCTCTTTCACGAGCGACAAGAACTCGATTGCGTCAAGCTCAGACAGTCCCCGGTGTTTGCGAACTTCATTGAGGGCGGACTTCAAAAAATAAGTGCTGTTCACGCCAGGGATTTCCACGGGATATTGAAAAGCAAGGAAGACCCCTTCGCGCACGCGTTCCTCCGGGTCGACGTCCAACAGGTTCTTACCACAGTAAAGGACTTCACCTTGGGTCACTTCGTAACCGTCACGACCGGCCAGTATTTGTGAAAGCGTGCTCTTACCGCTGCCGTTCGGTCCCATGATGGCGTGCACTTCGCCTGCCTTGATCGCGAGGTTGACCCCTTTGAGGATTTGTTTGCCTTCCACGCCGGCGTGGAGATTTTTGATTTCGAGAATAGGCTGCTTCATTCCAGTCCGTTCAATTTCAATTTCGATATGTTTTGTTGACCACTCGTTCTGGTTCTTGTCGTCTTGGCAACCTGAAACAACAACCAGGTGTGACAAGCAGTCGATATGAGAGGCAATTCAGTTGCTCACCCCACGCTGCCTTCGAGGCTTACTCCCAGTAGCTTCTGTGCTTCGACGGCGAACTCCATGGGCAATTCTTTGAACACTTCTTTGCAGAAGCCGTTTACTATCATGTTCACTGCATCCTGCGTCGAGATGCCGCGCGAGTTGCAATAAAAAATCTGGTCCTCGCCGATTTTTGACGTCGAAGCTTCGTGCTCGACGCTTGAGGACGTGTTTTTCACTTCGATGTACGGGAACGTGTGCGCCCCACACTTGTTTCCCAGCAAGAGTGAATCGCACTGTGAAAAATTGCGCGCGTTCATGGCGCTCTTTTGAATCTTCACCTGGCCACGATAACTGTTCTGGCCGTGCCCGGCGGAAATACCTTTCGAGATGATGGTGCTGCGGGTGTTCTTGCCGATGTGAACCATCTTCGTGCCGGTGTCGGCTTGCTGGTAGTTGTTGGTCACCGCGACGGAATAAAATTCTCCGATGGAATTTTCACCTTGAAGAATGCAACTCGGATACTTCCAGGTAATCGCCGAACCGGTTTCGACCTGCGTCCAGGAAATCTTCGAGTTCCGGCCTTTGCAGAG
>CAZYYS010000083.1:0-18374 GCA_964651015.1 uncultured Verrucomicrobiota bacterium | reverse complement strand
GTGGACAGCGTGTTGTTCGGCACCGAGAGCTTCTGGCAGGGCGTGGACGTGCCGGGCGAGGCGTTGAGCAACGTCATCATCACTCGCCTGCCGTTCGCGGTGCCGGACCATCCGCTCATCGAAGCGCGCATCGAAGCAATTGAAGCCCGCGGCGGAAATTCCTTCGGCGAATTTTCGTTACCGGAGGCGATCCTGAAGTTTCGTCAGGGCGTTGGGCGATTGATTCGCACCAAGACCGATACCGGAATCATCGTCGTGCTGGACAATCGCATCCTCGCCAAGCAATACGGCCAGGCGTTTCTGGACGCGCTGCCAAAGTGCCCGGTGGAAGTGATTTAATATTGCATTGTTTCCAAGTGAAAGTGCGGCCCGGCTTGATCATGTTCATGTGAGCCAAATCAAAGCACATCATCAACGGACACTGTCTATTCAATCGCTCATGGAAGAGCCGCTGGATCTCCTCGTTATTGGCGGTGGTATCGTCGGTTCAGGCATTGCGCGAGACGCAGCGATGCGCGGGTTGCGCACCGGTTTGGTGGAACAACACGACTTCGCTTTCGGCACCAGCAGCCGTTCGAGTCGTCTGCTCCACGGTGGAATACGTTATCTGGCGCAGGGACGCGTCGGCTTGGTGGGCGAAGCCAGCGTCGAGAAAAGAATCCTGCACCACATCGCACCTCACCTGGCTGAACCACTGGCGTTTCTTTTTCCGACGTATCGCGGTACAGACTGGCCGCTGTGGCAACTCCGCATCGGCGTCAAGATCTACGATCTGCTTTGTGGTGGGAACAATTTCGGCAAATCCATGTCGTTAAGCCGCGATGAAACCCTGACGCAAACGCCAACGCTCAATGCGGAGCAACTCACCGGGGCCGTGCGCTACTTCGACGCGTTTACCAATGACGCGCGCCTGGTGTTGGACACGCTGCGTTCGGCGGCCAAAGCGGGTGCGACTGTATTGAACTATTGCAAATTCAAAGACGCTCGGCGCGAATCCGACTTGTGGCGCTGCGAAGTGGAAGACCGCTTGACCGGGCAAACTCACTCGGTGCACGCGCGGGCTGTCGTCAACGCAACCGGGCCGTGGGCGGACGGTTTGCCGCACAGCCGCGTGAAGTTGCGGCTCACCAAAGGGATTCATCTGGTGATCGACCACCGTCGGTTGCCCGTGCCGAGTGCCGTGGTCATGACCGCAGCGAAGCGAATCTTGTTCGCGATTCCCTGGGGCGAACGAGTGATTCTCGGGACAACCGACACTGACTATCGTGGCTCGCTTGAATCAGTGCACGCGGATCGCGAGGACATCGATCATGTTTTGCACATAGTGAACCAGTTTTTCCCGACCACACGGATCGGCCTAAAAGATGTCATGGGTACTTGGGCAGGTTTGCGTCCGTTGCTTGCAAATGCGAGCGGCGGCCCGTCAGACATTTCGCGCTCGCACGAAATCCGAACTCCGGAATCTGGTTGGTGGGACGTGGCGGGCGGAAAACTCACCACTTACCGGTTGATGGCCGAGCAGACAGTGGATCGGATAGTTAAAGCGTTAAAACCAATAAATCGTTGCAACGAGTGCCGTACCGCGACGGAGCCGCTGCTTCCGTCGGATGAGACGAGGAATTTAAGCGGCATTCTCCCACCGGAATTCAGTCGTCACGCCGTCGAGCATTTTTGCGTCAACGAATGGGCCGTGCATCTGGACGACGTCATGATCCGCCGCACGGGCTGGCATTACTACCGCGAAGATGCAGCCGACGTGGCAACGCAGGTCGCCGACTGGATGAGCGAACTTATGAGTTGGACACCCGTTGAGCGCGCCGAGGAGTTGAAGCAGTTAGTGCCTCCACGTTCTTGATTGCCAAATTCTTACTTCTCATTCTCCTCGCGCGACCGGTCGTTGCCGTGGAATCTGGGCCTTGAAATCACCCAGCCACGGCCAGAGGGTCCGCTGATTCAGGTCCACTTCCGCGACGCAAACGGTTTCCCAGTCCTTGGCTTGCGCGAGCACGCTGCCGTCCTGGCCGAAGACCGCGGTGAGCATCCAGTTGCGCGACACGTCTTCGTACGTGCTGCTGACAAGATAGACCTGGTTCTCGCACGCGCGAGCGCGCGCCTGCTCTGGATTGCAGCCCCACACGGGCCACGCGATGATTTCCGCACCGCGATTGCTCAACTCGCGCGCGACTTCGGGAAAGAAGCCATCGTAGCAAATCATCATACCGATCCTGCCGAGGCGCGTATCAAAGACCGGATAATCACTGCCCGGCGACATGCCTTTGTCGTATTCGCCGTCTGGCAGGCAAACTTTCCGATATTTGCCAGCGACCTTGCCGCTTGGATCGATAAGGACCGCCACGTTGAAGAGCTGATGCGCGTCGCGTTCGATGAGACCGGCGACGAGATAAAGCTGATGCTGCTTCGCCAGTTCACCGAAATATTTTGTGGAAGGGCCGGGAATGGTCTCGGCGCAATCCGCGTAAGTCGAATTGACGCCCGCATAGGTCAATGTTTCGCCCAGTACGACCAGGTCAGCCTGGCGGCGTGCGGCGTCTTCAATGAAGGGCGCGAACTGACGGCAGGCATCCAGGGGCGTTTTGGCGCCGCGTGGGCGATAGTGCACGGAAGCGAGGCGGACTTTGCGCGGCGCGGGCGGTTTCGTCGAGAGAAAGGCAACGTCGCTCCATTCGACCTTGCTCTTGGGGGCCCACAACAAATGCAATTCAATCCGTGCCTGGGTTGCACCCGGCGGGGCTTCATAGACGCCCGCCATTTCGATCCAGCCATCTTTGCCAGCGCCCGTGTCGCGCGGATACTCCGGCTCGGCGGATGCCACCACACCGAGCGAAAAGTTTGTCACCACGCCGTCACGCCGGTTGACCGGCTTTCCGGCGTCATCGCGCCAAAGCACACGCGCCAACACGCTGCGGCGCGGCACGGCGATGTTTTCAGTTCGACGCCATGCCGAAAAGCGGTAGTGCTGCCCGGAATTCACGGAGAAAGTTTTCCGCCACCAGCCATGCTGTCCCTCCCGTTCGTCAGCGCGGATGACGAGTGCTCCGTTTCCCGATTTGCCTCCGGTCTCCGTGCGTTGAAACTGCGGACGGATTTCCTCGCGCGGCGATATGGACGTCCAGCCGGCATCAGAGGCAGCCTGAATTTGAAGGATCCAAAAGGAAGCGAAGGCGAAGGCGAAGGTTTTCATTGATTGGAAATTGTGTCGAAAGCGGAACGCAAGCAAGTCTGCCATGATGCCGTGGCGTGGAAGAGGCACGTCCCAAGCCAGGTGTATCACGCAGATTGCCCGCAGGCTTCACTGCTTCACGAACTTGAAGTAATCGATGTCACCGATGGAGCCGGATTTCCCTCCAGTGGCCAGCACCAATTTCATCGTTTGCCGACCAGCGACCAACTTCACGCCCGAATGCGAAAACGGCTTGAGGTGCTCCCACCCGCCGGTGTCGGGAACGGTGATCGGCCCGGTCCGGTCTACGCCGTTAAACTCGAGATGAAAGGTGCCGCCCGGACCCTTGCAGGCGACGTGCATGTCGATGCGGTAAGTGCCCGCCGCCCTGACATCAACCGTGTAGATGAGCCACTCACCGGGCCGGGTCCAGCCCAGGTTGAACTTGCCGCTGGCTGCTTCGCGCCACTCGAGGTCCACGCCTGTGTTCCGATACGGCGGTTCCTTCTTCTCCTGGTTCTCAGCGTCCAAGTCGTGGTAGGCCACGCCTTCGGCGCCTTCGTCAAAATCCTCGAGCTCGATCGTGCCGGGGATGCGGTGAAGCTTCCCCAAGTACGGACGTGTAGGGCTGGGATTCGAATCTCCGCCGCCAGACGTGGCACAGCCGACCAGAGCCATGGCCAATGTCGCAGAAAGCTGCAGGCCGATTTTCCTACGTAGGCCGGGCAGCCAGGTCCCAGTGAGAGCGGCAAGGATGGTCTTCATTTGAACAGGTATTGTGGGTTGGTGGACCAATATTTTCAACCAAATACGCCGAAATCGATTGGCGGCACAATGATAAGGCTGCACATCGTGACGAATGCGGGATTATTGGACACCTTGAACCTCAGCGATTCCGATCCATAACCCCGTTGAGGTTGTTTGCATTTTCGGACCCAAGGTAGCTCGTGCCTCGCAACCTTATCGAGTCCGGTCCTCATGGCCTGGTGTCGATGCGACGCCCGTTTAAAATGAGTGACACGCGACGGTGCACACTTATCATGCCGTTCATGAAAGCCACAGTTCCCTGCATCACTGTGCTTCACTGGCTTGTCCCATTGGTCACGCTCCTGCTGGTTTGCACAGCGAGAGGCGCAGGAGAGCCGATCGTCGTGCCGATCTGGCCAGGAAACATTCCAGGAGATTACGGCACGATTGGCCCGGAGCGCGTGCGTGCTCCTTCCGAGGCTCCAACGAAAGATGCAAAATGGATTACCAACGTCAAGACTCCGACGATCACTGTTTTCCGTCCGGCTGAAGGGACGAACGCCGGGACGGCGGTGATTGTTTGTCCGGGTGGAGGCTACTGGAATTTGGCGTGGGACCTGGAAGGCGAGGAAGTGGCGGCGTGGTTGAACCGGATCGGCGTGACCGGAATCGTGCTCAAGTATCGCGTGCCGCGCCGTGCTGGCCAGCCTGAGCAACTGCCCGCTCCGGGGCCGCTGCTGGATGCACAACGAACTGTCAGCCTGGTGCGAAGTCGAGCCGCGGAGTGGGGAATTGACCCATCTCGTATTGGCATCATTGGATTCTCGGCGGGCGGGCATTTAGCCATCGCGACGGCCACGCAGTTCGACAAACGCGTTTACGAGCCAGTCGATGCTATGGACAACGTGAGTTGCCGGCCGGATTTCGCCGGCGCCATCTATCCGGGATACCTTATCGAGCAACAACGTGCCGGAGTGGAGGCCAACAAAGACACGCTTGCGCCTTACATTCGAATTCCGAAAGAGACGCCGCCGATTTTCCTGGTCCATGCGAGCGACGATCCGGTAGCTGGCGCGGAGAACAGCTTGATGATGTACCTGGCACTGAAGAGGGCAAATGTGCCCGCGGAGTTGCACGTTTACGCGCAGGGTGGACATGGCTTCGGTGTCCGAAAGAGCGCGCTGGCATGTTCGACCTGGCCCGAGCGTTTTGTGGACTGGCTGCAAAGCCAGAAAATGCTCGACGCAAAATAGCAAAACCGCTCGGTCCTATCACGAAATCTGCCCGGTTCAGTCCCTGCCGCACATTCAGCGGTGACATCAGCACAGGCGCGAGGAACGCCAGCGCAGAAATGATCGAAGACAGCCGGAAGGATGGTTTTTGTGTTCATAACCTTGATTTGGGATTGCGCGTTTTCACCGTTCACTCGTTACTGCTCAATGCGGAAGAAAGGTTACAGGGAATGTTGAGAAAGATGTCTTCCTCGGTCTTGTGCTACGGCAGGTGCGCGCGGTAAAAGCGATTGGAATAGATGCCGCTTTGAGGGTCGCTGAAATTGAGAGGGCCCGCGAGGGTGTTGGTCCAAACGGGCAGCCAGTTCACCAGATCGGTTGAGGCTTCCACGACAACCAAATGCCCCGTCGGTCCTGTAAGATCGAAACTGAACTGGCCGCCGATGAAACCAGCGTTGAGAATCCGTGGTGCCGGGAACCCTTTGCGGATGGTGTTGAAGTAAAAATCCGCGACGTAGAGATTGCCAGCGCCATCCACGGCCAGGCCCGTGGGATTGCTGAACCGCGCCGTGCTCCCGGTCCCGTTCGCGGTTCCGATGTTGCCGGGCATTCCGCCCAGCGTCGTCACGACTCGGGCGGGGGTTATTTTGCGGATCGTGTTGTTGTAGGTGTCCGCCACATAGACGTTGTCCGCGCCGTCCACCGCTACGCCAGTTGGAGCATAAAACCGCGCGGCGGTCCCCGTCCCGTCCACGCTGCCAACCACGCCCGCCCCGCCAGCAAAGGTCGTCACCACTCCCGCCGGTGTCACTTTGCGGATCAAGTGGTTCAAGGTGTCGGCCACATAGACGTTGCCCGCACTGTCCACCGCCACGCTGGTGGGAAGGTTGAAAAGCGCGTTGGTCCCGGTCCCGTTCTGGCTGCCGTACGTGTCAAACCGTCCGGCCAGCGTCGTCACCACCCAGTTCGTTCCGACCGGCCTCACTTTGCGGATGGTGTAGCCAACCGTGTCCGCCACATAGAGGTTGCCGACCTGGTCCACCGCCAGGCTTTGGGGAAAAAGAAATTGGGCCTGGCTGTTCGTCCCGTCGTCGCCGCCGAAAGCGCCCGGCATTCCGGCCAGCGTCGAAACCACACCCGCAGGGGTGACTCTCCGGATCGTGCAATTCGCGGTGTCCGCCACATAGACGTTGCCGGTGCTGTCCACGGCCACTCCGCCAGGATTTCCGAACCGTGCTTTGTCCCCGGTCCCATCGGCGCTGCCGCCATAGCCCGCCAATCCGGCCAGCGTGGTGACCGTTCCGTTCGCCGCCACTTTCCGGATCGTGTTGTTGAGTGTATCCGCCACGTAGGCGTTTTTTTCGCTGTCCACGGTCACACCGGAGGGATTTAGGAAACGCGCGTCCAGTCCGGTTCCGTCCGTGCTGCCATAAATCCCACCGAGCCCGGCGAACGTCGTCACGACCCAGTTCGTTCCGATCAACGCCATCTTGCGGATCAAGTTATTGCCTACCTCCGCCACATAGAGGTTGTCTGCGCTGTCCACTGCCACGTTGGCAGGAGTATTGAATCGCGCGTCACTATTCGTCCCGTTCACGCTGCCAAAACTGCCCGCCAATCCGGCGACGGTCGTGACGACCCAGTTCGTTCCAACTAGCGTCATTTTGCGGATCGTGTTGTTCGCCCAGTCCGCCACGTAGAGATTCCCCGCGCTGTCCAACGCCACACCGTTCGGTTCACTAAACCGCGCGTCGCTGTTTGTCCCGTCCGTGTCGCCGCGACTGCCCGCCACTCCAGCCAGTGTGGTCACCACCCAGTTGGCTCCGACTGGTGTCATTTTGCGGATGGTGTGGTTGAAGGTATCCGCCACAAAGACGTTGCCCGTGCCATCCACCACCAGACCGTTCGGGCCATTAAACCGCGCGTTACTGTTCGTCCCGTCCGTGCTGCCCGAACTCCCCGCCACTCCGGCCAACGTGGTCACCACCCCTGCGGGCGTCACTTTCCGGATGGTGTGGTTGTCGGTGTCCGCCACGTAGATGTTGGTCGCGCTGTCCACCGCCACGCCGAAAGGACTGTTAAAGCGCGCGGCGCTGCCCGTGCCGTCCGTGCTGCCAAACGCGCCCGCCTGCCCGGCCAGCGTCGCCACCACGCCGGCCGGAGTCACTTTGCGGATCGTGCTGTTGAATGTGTCCGCCACATAGGCGTTCCCTGCTTTGTCCAAGGCCGCGCCGGAAGGTCCATTAAAACGCGCGGCGCTCCCCGCCCCATTCGCGCTGCCAAAACTGCCCGGCCGCCCAGCGAGCGTGGTCACGGCGCCGGCCGGCGTCACCTTGCTGAGGGTATTGTTGGCTTGTTCCGCCACATAGACGTTGCCGGCGCTGTCCACGGTCACGGCGATCGGAACCCACAGGCGCGCGGGGCTCCCCGCTACATTCGTGCTGTAGCCGCCTCCGCCGGCGAGGGTGGTGAAGGCGTAAGGTTCGTAATTCGATTGCGCGAGACTTGGGAGGGCAGACAGCGCAAGCGCGAGAGCGGAAAGGATGTAATGGACAGTTTTCATACTTTGTTTCGGTGGTTGAGATTTCACTATTCACCTCGTTACTGCTCAATCGCGCCGGAAAGGTTACAGAAAATTCGGCGATGCTTTCGGCGAGGAAACAGCCGGGCCGCCGTGATGTGCTCCGGCTTTTGCGCGCGGCCCCCTGACGACGTCGCCTTGAAGGTTGCGTGATCCCGTGGCGATTCCCAGTTTGCTACGGGGCGTATCCGGGGGCGTCGGTTTCTTCGAATGGCGCTGCCCGCCAGACGCGGAGAGAATCTTCACTGGCGGACACGGCCATGTTCCCGTCCGCCAGAAACGCCACAGTCCAAACGGGCGTTTGGTGGCCCTTGAGCGTTGCCACTTCCAATTTGGTAGCAACGTCCCAAACCTTGATACCGGCGTCAAAAGTCCCTGCGGCCAGTCGGCGGTTGTCCGGAGACAGCGCGACCGAAATGAACGCGTTCACCGCATTCAACTGCCCCCGGAAGCTCGTCAACTCCCGTTGCGAGATCATGTCCGACAACTTCACAGTGCCGTCGAAGCTTGCCGTCGCGACAGTCCGGGCGTCCGAAAAGAATGCCACGCCCTTTACCCGGTCCTTGTGGCGGGGGAGGTCCGCCACCTTCTTTGCCTTGGCCAGGTCCCAGATTTCGGTCGCGCCGGCGCCGTACCCGACCGCCAGCAATCGAGCGTCGCGAGAAAACACCAAGACGGAGATTTGGCGAGAGAATGCCGGGGGAGAACCTTGGTGAAGCAGTGCCGAACTGGAGTCTTGTGACGAAGAAGCCGAAGAGCCGGCTTCGTTTGACGGGAGCGGGAGGAGAATCGTGGGTCGGGCCTCATCGGCGTCAAGAATGCGGACGCTGGGCCGGGCCGAGGCGATGCCGAGCAATCCTTTGTTGGGCGCAAAGGACAAACCGGAAATCGCGCCGTTGGTTTCGCTGAACTGGGCCTTCCGGCGTTTGGTCCCGACTTCGTACGCCTCCACGGTGCCATTCGGAAAGGCGAAGGCAATCAGCCGCGCAGCATCCGAGGGCACGGCGGTGGATGGCTCGGCGGAAAGGGGAAACTCCAATTCCTGCCGCGAAAGGGCAGCCGTATCCCAAAGGATCCACTTGGGGCCAGCTCCTTTGGTGAGCAGTGTGTCGCCAGTGGGCGAAAGTGCAAACATACCGCCCGAAAGAGCCTGTACGTTTTCCTCGGTCGGTTGGAAGGTGGTTGCCCATAATCGCACGGTTTCGTCCTTGCTGGCGCTGGCCAGCCAACGCCCGTCGGGCGTGAATACCAAGCCGCGGATTTCATTCCGATGGCCTTGCAGCACACGCCTCTGCTCCCAGGTGCGCGTCTCCCAAATGCGGATTCGCTGATCGGGGGAAGCGGTTGCCAGCACCGTCCCATCGGGCGAAAACGCCACCGCAGCCACCCAGGATGTGTGATTCGTTAACCGGCGAACCTCACGCAACGAAGGGAGGTCCCAAATTATTGCCGTCTTGTCCTCACTGCTAGTCGCCAAGAGGGTGCCATCCGGCGAGAAAGCGATGCTGATGATCTGGCGATCGTGACCACGCAGCCGGCCAATTGTGGTGTGGGTCTTCAGGTCCAACAGATCGACGTCAAATTCGCCGTTGTGATAGGCAAGCGTCCCTCCATCGTGCGAGAAAGCAGCATACGTCGCGGCGAAAGGCTGGGCCGCCGCCGCCGGCAGACTGAGCAACCTGCGCCGCTGAGAAAGGCTCCATAGATTCAGGCCACCGACTCCAGACGCTGCCAGCGTGTCGCCATCGGGGGACAACTTGAGTTCCAGAACCGGTCGGTCATTCGTCAATACCGCGATCACTTGCCCGCTCGCTAGGTCCCACGTCCGAATCAGGCGATCCGAGCAACCGGTGATGATGGAACGGCCATTCCCAGAAATCGCCACCCCTCGGCTGGCGTCAGTATGGTAGAAAGTCCTCAGCAATTGGCGGGAGCTCAGGTCCCACAACTTTACCGTGCGATCCTCCGACCCGGAGGCCAGCAGTCTGCCATCGGTCGAGCACGCGAGGCTGGTAACGCGGTTGGTGTGACCGCGGAGTGTAGCGACGGACTCGCTCCGCGTCTGACGCCAGAAATAGCGCCACTCCCAGCCCCGAAGATCGGCGGCGCCGCCACCGAAAGCGCTTGTTGTGGCCCGCAAACCGCGGCCCGCCGGACGGTTTCGGTCAAGCAAGTCAACGGCGTAACCCAGGTTGTTCCCGTCCAGCGCTTGCTGGACCAGGAGCATCTCGGCGGCATAAAGATTCTTCCGGGCGGACAACTCGTTCGAGATGGACCGCCGCCATTGCCAGAGCACACCCGCCAGACCGAGGGCGAAAACCAGAAGCAGCGCCGCGACCAAACTCGCCAGCACAGGCTTGCGCCGGCACCAACTCCAGGCTCTTTCGGCTGAACGGACGGGCCGGGCGCTGATGGGTTCGCCGTGGCGCCAGCGGTCCAAATCGTCCGCCAGCATTTCCGCCGAGCCGTAGCGCTTTTGCGGGTCTTTGCTGAGGCATTTCAGGCAGATAGTTTCCAGGTCCCGATCCACGGCGGGATTCAAGGCATGCACAGGAGTTGGTTCCTGCTCACAGACCTGCCGCAACGTCTCGACCGCCGTCCCTGCTTGGAACGGTGGCCGCCCGGTCAGCAACTCGTAGAGAATCGCGCCCAGGCTGTAAATGTCCGCCGCCGTCGTCAGCCCCTTGGACTGACCCGCCGCTTGTTCGGGCGACATGTAAGCCGGTGTGCCGAGAACGGCAGCGCTCATCGTCAGGCTGGAATCATCCTCCGCCAACTTGGCCAGACTGAAGTCCGTGACGTGCGGCTCGCCCCTCTCGTCGAGCAGGATATTCGTCGGCTTCAAATCGCGATGGAGAATGCCGCGTTGATGGGCGTAGTGAACGGCGTGTGCAACCGTCTCAACCAACCATGCTGCTTCACGCGCTGACTTTAGACTTTGGACTTTAGACTTTAGACTTGCCTGCGCCAGTGTGCCGCCCTCGATCAGCTTCATGCTGAAGTAATGCTGACCGTCGTATTCGCCGATTTCGTAAATGGGAACGATGTGCGGATGATCGAGCCGGGCCGCCGCTTCAGCTTCGTTGTGAAAACGCTGC
Organism: uncultured Verrucomicrobiota bacterium; assembly: GCA_964651015.1. GTDB lineage: Bacteria > Verrucomicrobiota > Verrucomicrobiia > Limisphaerales > PALSA-1396 > CAZYYS01. Next base: position 7,535 of record CAZYYS010000083.1, on the reverse strand, counting down.
TTCGCGGCTGGCGTGGCCAATTGCCCGGCGAGAATCATCTTGAGCGCGACGGGCCGATTCAGGCTCACCTGTCGCGCCCGGAAAACCACGCCCATTCCGCCGCGCGCGATTTCTTCGAGCAATTCGTAATCGCCGAAATACCGGACCGTCGTAATCGCGGTGGCGGCTCGGGAATTCCGGATGGCCGGCCCGTCCGCGTTCAGCCCAACGGCCAACGCCAGCAAACAAACCGGACACGATCCTGCCGGTCCATCGCCGGAGAGTCTCGCTCCGCACTGAGGACATGTTATTGCCGCTCGCACTTGAAGGCCCATCGTTTGGCTGCCACTGAATACTGTCGAAAAAGATTGAAAAAGTTACGCACGCGATTCAGCCACGAAGGACGGCAAACAAATAACGCAATTCCTCGTCCACGGCTTCCGGGGTGGCGACCGTTTGCGCGAGTTCCAGCCGAACCAGTTCGCCGTAACGCTGCCGCAGCCGATGCACTGTCACTTTAAGCGCGCCTTCACTCATCTTCAGGGCGGCAGCGAGGTCTGCGTAAGAAGCCTCGCCTTTCTCGCCGGACAAAAGGCCTTCCACATTGGCGAAAAGCTCGCTCTTGTGCTGGGCCACACATTCATCGCGCAATCGAGACATTGCCTGAGCAAGCAGCGTCGTAGCCCAACGGCGGTCAAACATTTTTTCCGGCGTCAACTCAAGCGCCGGCTCCAGGAGATAGCGATTTTCAGCATCCAGTTCATCAAGAGAAAGGAAGGCCTGACCACCGCCGCGTTTTTGGGCGTGGGCCTTGGTCCATTCACGGGCCAGAAAATGTTCCAGCGATCCCAACAGGAACGAGCGAAACCTTCCTTTGTTGCGGTCGGCCACGCTGAGATAATTTCTCGCCAGCAGCCGCGCGAAGAATTCCTGGGTCAAATCCCGGGCATCGTCGGCGTCATGACCTTTTCTGCGAACGTAAGCATAAAGCGGATACCAGTAAGCGCGGCACAGTTTTTCGAGGGCCTCACTGGCTTGCGGCGACTTCGTGTCACCGGCTGCCAGCACCACGCTCCAGTGGGTCGTCACGAAACACTGCGCCGATGTCGCGCCATTGCGTTCGGGGCTGGACTTGGGAGGCATGGGGCCAATTTAGAGTCCCCCTTGGGGCAATATCAAACAAGAAGTGTTCAACGAACGACCGCCGGTGAGTGTAATCAAAAGTGGGCGAAGTGAAAAAGACAGGCTGGAAGCGCTGGAAGCCTGTCCTACGTTGCTGGCGGCTTCGCGGCTCAGGTAGGACAGTGCTTCCAGCCTGTCTGGATGAAGGGGCTTTTCTACTTGCTCCGTGCTGGCCTCACTCATTTTTTGATCACAGCCACGACCGGCACGGACCCGAAAACGGTCCAGCAGGTTTGAATTAATCCTCCAACAATTTGGAATGCGTTGGCTAATCTTGTGTGGGTGGGTGCGCCGACTCCCGATGGCTGGGTAGTGAGGAGTGGAACTGCAGTGTTTCGTTACAATTGATCGATGGCCAGTACCCGCAGCATTTCTTCGAGTGTGGTCTGCCCTTTGATGACGCGGCGCAGGCCGTTCTGCCAGAGGGTCTGCAAGCCCTGCCCGATCAACACTTCCTGGAGCGCCCGCGTTGGCATTTTCTTCAGGATGGCGTCCCGCACGACTTCGTTGACCACAAGGAATTCCGTCACCGCGACGCGTCCGGCGTAGCCGGTTTCCAGACATTGGTCGCACCCGGCCCCGCGACGGAACTGGGCCGCTTCAATCACTTCCGGCGGCAACGCCGCCAACGAACTCGGCTCCGGCTGATAGGGCTGCAAGCAATGCGGACAGTTCATGCGAACGAGCCGCAACCCGAGCACTCCGGCGATGCTCGACGCGAGCAGGAAGGGTTCGATCTCCATGTTGATGAGCCGGGCAAATACGCCCGCGGCGAGACCGCTGTGGATGGTGCTGATGACGAGATGTCCCGTCAGGCCGGCTTGCACGGCGATGGCTGCCGTTTCCGCGTCCCGAATTTCGCCGACCATGATGACCTGCGGGTCCTGTCGCATCAACGATCGGAGGGCGACGGGGTACGTGAATTCTTGCACTGGCTTCACTTGTGCCTGGCTGATTGTTGGCAGGTTGAATTCAACCGGGTCTTCAACCGTGGCAATACTGATGGTGGAGCCGTGCTTCTGAACGAGATGGTAAAGCGAAGCATAGATGGCCGTCGTCTTTCCCGAACCAGTCGGCCCGGTCAACAGAATCAATCCGCTCGGTCGAGAGAGAAGTTGCAGCAGCGTCGTAAGCGTCGATTCTTCAAATCCGAGAGCGGTGATGTCGAAGCTGCGGTTGCTGGGATCAAAAATTCGCACCACGATTTTCTCCCCGCGCACGGTTGGAAAAACCGAAACGCGCAACTCCACACCGCCAAGTTCGGGATCGGCCGGCGCATGGCCCTCTTGCGGCAAGCCGGTTTGGTAACTGACCAGATTGGCCATGACTTTGAAACGCCCGACGATTTTTTCCATCAAATCGAGCGGTAGGTGGCTCAACTCGTTGAGCACGCCGTTGAGTCGGATGCGCACGCACAGCGAAGTCTCCCACGGCTCAATGTGAATGTCGCTCGCGCCGGCTTTGATGGCATCCGCGACGATGTGGTTGACGAGCGTGCCGATCTCGACATTCTCGATCGTATCAACGGATTGAAGGTAAGTGGTGGTTTGATTCACGATGTTTGTTATGCGCCCGGATTGGTAGGTTTTTTCGAAGCGCTTGTCAGCAAGAAACTGCCGGTTCCACGAAGGAAATAAGGCCAAGGCGTCCTTCGACGCTTACCACTACATTTCGCGCGGTGGCGTGTCGCTCCCGGGGCAAACCTGGGGCGGCGAGCCGGTGGGAACGAACATTGCGGGTTTTGCGGCGACCAACCGAACGCCCCTCGGAGCGCAATCGCCAGGCCGCACAAATGCGCCCAACGCCATAACTCCGGGTGTGCCATCCACAAAGGGCGCGAAAGAAGACAAAACGCCCTGAGCAATAGTTCCGTCGCCGGGCGGCGAAGACACCTTCGCAAAACTTTCCGAGCTTGATTCGTTACATGGCCCCGATGCGCCGCCAGGCTTCCGTAACCACCAATCCAAGGCGTCGCAACCGAGACTGACGCCATTCACCTTCGAACCCGCCAAGGCTCTGAAAAATTCGACACCTGAAGCGGGGCAGGACAAGCTTTCAGAAACAATCCCGTCGCGTAGGTCTTCTTTGCAACATGACGCGGCACTGAATCGACCGAGGAATTGGGCTGGCCGACCTCGTTGAAAGCCCTCACTTATTGCGGGCGCCCCTGTAACAAGCCCAAAAACCCTGATAAAAGACGCGCCAATTTGAGCCTCCTAACGTCAACCCCTACCGTTGTTGACCGGCTGCTGCCGTCCACCGGAGCAAGCGGCCTCATCTTCCGTCTAATAAACCGCGACGTACGGTGTCATAGGAGGAAAGGCACAATGTCCTCTGCCGATCAGTGCGCCGGGGTGCTTGCATGAAGCAAGAATGAGCATGGCCGTGATGCGACCAGACAAGACCAGCGCGGAGCCGCCCGGTTGGGAAACGATTGAGGAGCTGTTTACAGCTCTGGAATCGCCCTTATTGAGCTACGCCCTGCGGTTGGTCGGGCAACCCAGCGTTGCGGAGGACTTGGTTCAGGAAGCGTTCATGAAGTTACACGAACAATTTGCGGAAGTGCGCGAGCCACGACGCTGGCTCTACCGCACCGTGCATAACCTGGCGCTCAATCACCGGCGGGACTCCGCGAAGCTGGTTGCGCTGAGCCCGCCAACCCCAGACCCGTCTGGCGTGTCCGACTTTTCCGATCCTCAACCGCTCCCCGATGAACAAATTGCCCGTCTCGAAGGCATCGGTTTGGTGCGTCTCAGCCTGGAAACCCTCGATGATCGGAGCCGCGAATTGATCCGGCTCAAGTTCAACGAAGACCTTTCCTACAAACAAATCAGCGAGCGCACCGGCCTCAAGGTCGGGCATGTCGGCTATCTGTTGCATCACGCGCTCAAAACCATTGCCGACGAACTCGCCAAAAGCGGAACCGTGCCATGAACCCCAACTCACCTAGAACGCCATCTGAAGAATTGGAAGCACGATTAACGGCGCTGCTGTTCAGCGAATTGTCGGCCGAAGAAGCGGCGGCGTGGCAGGCCGCCATTGCCACGAATCCGGAACTGGCCAAGGTGCATGACCGGCTGAAGCACGCGATCGACCTCGTGCGCGAAGCTGTCACGAGTCCCAGCGAAACTGCCACCACGCATGTCGAACCACTCAAACTCTCCGAAGAGCGCCGCCAAAAACTGCTCGCGCATTTCAAAACGATCAAACCGAAGGAACTTGCCCGCTCTGCGCGCTCATTTCGGCAATTGCGTCTACTCGAAGTTGCGGCCGTGCTTGCAATTGCCGCCCTTCTTGCCGGCCTTTTTTTGCCTGCATTGAGCAAGGCAAAGAGCAAGGCACAGCGCGTTGCAATCCTCAATGAGCTTCGGCAACTCGACAGTGCCAAACAACAGTGGGCCTTGGAGAATAACAAGTCTGCTGCTGAGGTGCCGACAGTTCCGCCTTTGGTCGCCGGGAGAAGTTACAGCCTCAATCGCGTGGGGGAACCGGTCGCAGCAGACGTTGGCGCGGCTCAGGCCAAGGAATTGTTGAGCAGAGTACGATCCGGGCAGCCCTCGAACGCGTCGCCCGGTCAAGAAGTTCGTTTGGCAGCAGACGGGAATGTGTTCGCAGAGGGAACCGTTGCTCAAGCCAAGGCTACGGATCTCTCGAAGCGCGAGTTGGAAGAAGTGACGAGAAAGCCAGCTATTGTGGTTTCGACAACTCCACGAAACATCGCCAAACAAGTGCAGATCATCCTGCCACCTGTTAACCCGCCAGCTAGATCGTCCGACGGGTTTGGCGGTGGAGGTGTTGTTACCGTTGGAGCAGGTGGTGATGGAACCGGCGGGAAAGACGCAACCATTAGCGACCCGAAGTTCCCTGGCGTTTGGGAAAAGGCGTCCGCGAAGCAGTTCGTTAATACCGCTACATCTGCGGCCGGCGCCTCAGAAAACCTTCCTCGGCAGAACGCCGGTCTGGCGCCAAACGACCTCGCTTTCACCAAGCACGCCGACCGGCTAAGGGATGGCGAGGGCGAGTGGAGATTGGCCAGGTCACGCGCAGTTGCCACTAATGGAACGAAGGAAAAGCTGAACGAGAGTGCCGTCAACTCGACCACTGAACTGGCGGCGAACACGCCAGCGGACGCTGGAATCGCTTCCGCTCCCCCCGTCGACGCAACCACGGGATTGCCGGTCGTAATCAACGGACGGTTAAGTTCAAAGGGGAGTGACGTAGCCCTCTCCTTTGCCGACGGTTACAAAGTGCCTGTTCCCGGTGACCTGCCGTTGGCAAGAAGATTCTTTCGGTCGGAGTCCGCACCTTCCGAGACTGCCGACCGTGGTCAAGGCTTCTTCACATCAACCCAACAGTCTGCACAATTGCACTCACCGTTAATCGCCAACTCGGATGTCGTCCCAAAGAGCTTCGGAGTCCAGCCGTCTCCCGGCAAACTTGCTTTCAGTTTATTTGGCCCATGGAGAGACTTCGACAACGACGGGAACGTAGATCTCTTTGCCGGCGCTTTGGAGTTGAATCCGACAACACTATACAGGAATGCCGGGGACGCAGGCTTTAGCGTGCCGGCTCCGCCAACGGATAGCAGGCCTGACTTCGCGAGGAAACGCGAGTTGGCAGAGTTGGAGAATAAACCTGCCTGGTATGTGAGAGATGAAGACCGCCTCATACGGCGAACGGCAACGAACGCCCCCATCCCCCAACCCGAAGTCCAGACGAGCGAAAATCATTTCTCCACCTTCTCGCTCAACGTCAGCGATGTGTCGTTCAAGCTCGCGATGGCGAGCCTGGCGCAAGGCCAGATGCCGGACGTGGCTTCGATCCGTAGCGAGGAGTTCATCAACGCGTTCAATTATCGTGATCCCGAACCGCAATCGGGTGCGCCGATTGCCTTCGCGTATGAGCGGGCGCGCTATCCGTTCGCGCATAATCGTGATCTGCTGCGCTTCTCGCTCAAGACGGCGGCGGCGGGCCGACAGTCTGGCCGGGCGATGAACATCGTTCTGCTGCTCGACAATTCAGGTTCAATGGAGCGCGCTGACCGCGTGCAAATCATCCGCGAAGCGTTGCGGGTGCTGGCGACGCAACTTCAGCCACAGGACAAACTCAGCGTCATCACGTTCGCGCGCACGGCCCGGTTGGTTGCGGACGGAATCTCCGGCGACAAGGCGAACGAAGTGACGGAGCAGGTTGCCGGTCTCACGCCGGAAGGCGGCACGAATCTCGAAGACGCGATGAACCTCGCGTATCAAACTGCGGCGAAGCATTACCTCACCAGCGGCATCAATCGCGTTGTGCTGCTTACCGACGGCGCGGCGAATCTTGGCGATGTTGAGCCAGAGTCACTCAAACAAAAAGTTGAGGCGCAGCGCAAGCAGGGTATCGCGCTTGATTGCTTCGGCATCGGCTGGGAAGGGCTGAACGATGATTTGCTCGAAGTCCTCTCGCGTAATGGCGATGGCCGTTACGGTTTCATCAACTCGCCGGAGGAAGCAGCCACGGATTTTGTGGGTCAGCTTGCGGGTGCGCTCAAGATCGCGGCGTCTGACGTGAAGGTGCAGGTGGAGTTCAATCCCAAGCGCGTGACGTCGTATCGCCAGATCGGTTACGCCAAGCATCAGCTTACGAAGGAACAGTTCCGCGACAACACGGTGGACGCCGCCGAGATCGCTGCGCAGGAAGCGGGCAACGCGCTTTACACCGTGGAAGTGAATCCCGCCGGCCAAGGCCCGCTCGCCACCGTGCGCGTGCGCTACAAAGTTCCCGGCACGACCGATTATCGCGAGCAGGCGTGGGACGTGCCGTTCACGGGCAACGCGCTTTCGCTCGAACAATCCAGCCCTGCCATGCGCCTCGCCGCGAGTGCCAGCGCATTTTCCGAATGGCTCGTGGCAAGTCCATTCGCGGGAGAAATCACACACGACCGCTTGCTCAGTGTATTGAGCGGCGTGCCGGACGTTTACGGGTCGGACGCCCGCCCGAAGAAGCTGGAGTGGATGATCCGCCAGGCCAAGAGCCTTGAAGGGAAGTAAAAACTCATTGTCCCGTCAAACAAACAGCAAACAGACTTTTTACATCCGTATGACAAACAGGACGCCGGGAGGCGGAACAATGAGGGCAGAATTATGCGAACGAGAGCAACTGGTAACATAGATGGAATGTGCGACTTGCAAGCGGCTGCCACAATCCCAACGGGATTGTATCCTTTAGCCCAGGGTTGCGAGGAACGAGCTACCCTGGGAATCCGAACAAAATGGTTCACAACCCCAACGGGGTTGCAGCGATACGGCGACGGCAGATGCAACCCGGTTGGGGTTGAAAACAAATTGGAAATGCGACCCAGGGTAGCTCGTTCCTCGCAACCCTGGGCTGAC
>CAZYYS010000082.1:0-18400 GCA_964651015.1 uncultured Verrucomicrobiota bacterium | reverse complement strand
CTGGCTGTCCACAATCCCGCCACTGGGTTGGGATTCCCGATCCTCGGCCTGACGCACTTGCTGGCGCAGGCGCGTGTGCATCGTTTCCCACAACCCGCTGTTCTTCCACTCCCGAAAGTAATGATAGCCCGTGCCCCACGGCGCAAAGTCTTTGGGCAGGTTGCGCCACTGGCAGGACGTACGCACCAGATAGAACATCGCGTTGAGCAGTTCGCGGTAACTGTGTCCGCGCGGACGTCCCGTCTTGCCGGGTTTGGGAAAGAAGTGTTGAAGCAGTTGCCATTCGGTGTCGCTCAAGTCCGTTGTATATCGCATCCCAAGCGTACTGCGATAGGTGGCGCCAAAAGTACAGCCTTTTCTGCAATTTTATTGGGAATTGGTGAGTTTTTAAACAGGCTCGAAGCGGTTAACAACCTGAGGTGGAAGCATGCACATCACTAGTTCGAAGAATAAGGCGGTGCGGAGAGAAACTCTGCTTTCGATCCGAACGCGGCTACTCCAGTTGCGCTAAACGAACGCGATTGCCCTATCTATCTTCGCATCCTTAGTAATCGTAAAGCCCGCTGTCCTTGGTGTAAGCTCCGCCTCCGCCATCTTCTGGACCGCCCATGAAATCACCGAGCACGTCGCCCATGTCCGCTTCAATTTTCTCCGGGTCTTCACCGGCTTCAAGGCGCTTGATCGCGATATCCATTTCTTTGGGCATGGTGCCGGGTGGCATAAGGTCTTTCATCTTGCGCATCATGTGGGCCATGTGCCGCGGATTGTTTTCGTCGAGATGTTCCATGTCCCGTTCCATCTCGCTCATGGCGCGTTCGATGCGCGGATCGTCGAAATCAGGCATCGGCGGCCCGGCGTCTTCGTCAAAGCCGGATTTGGCAGCCGGCGCCTTCGCGCGGCGTGGCGCGGCGAAGCGGCTCAGTTGTTTGGTCAGCTTTTTGTTGCCGCACTTGGGACAAACCGGCAGGCGGTCGGGATTGGTTCGTTTCGACAGGAAGCTGAAAATCCTCCGACAATTTGGACAGGCAAACTCGTAAATGGGCATGGCGCGGTCTTTTCGGTTTTTGCCTGACAGATACGACAAATCCGGCCATCAGGAAAGCGATGAATGCGACTTGTTGCCGTCCTCCAACCGTCCCGAAGGGACAAAACGTGAATAGCCGTGGGCGCCAGCCCACGGAACTACGCGAAAAACAAATTCGACGCTGCAGGGGTCGCACAATTTCACGAATCCTCGCCGTGGGTTTGCACCAGGTTTACACCCACGGCTATTCGTGTCTGGCCGCTTCGCGGCTTGCGGTCGGGGGGAACTTCCAAGATGCACGCTGCCGCCCCTTGCCAAGCGCACCAATGACGGGAAGTTCCGACTTACATGTTTGCTTCCAGCCGTTTCATCTCCTTTTTCAACAACGCCGACACGCGGTGCTTGGTCAGGTAAACCCGCCCGACGCTTACGCCCATCGCCCTGGCAACGTCCTTCACCGACCACTCCTTCAACGCATACAAATCGAACATCTGCCATTGTTTGGAATCAACCTTGGCTTTGACTTTTTCCACCGCCGTTTCCAACAAGGACGCCTGCCACTCCTTTTCCCAGATTGTTTCGAGCGGCACGCCAGACGGATCGGGCACCCTGTCCACGGTTGCCGTTCGCGCGGTTTCGTCGCCTGAATGACGTGCCGGATTGGGTGCAGGCGGTGCCTGCCGCTTGCGCAACTGGTCCTGCACGCGCCATCGGCTCAGGTTCAACAACCACGTCTTGAACGAACATACCTTGGGGTCGTACCGAAACTCCGGCAGATTCTTTGATGCGGCGATCATCGTTTCCTGGACGACCTCCTCCGCCTCGGTTTCGTTCAATCCCGCCTTGATGGCGAAACCAAAGACCAACTTGCCATAGACATCGCTGAACTCCTGCCAGCTCTGATGATCCTGTGTGTTCTTGAGCCGGTTGAGCAGGCTCGGGCGCGTTGGATAAGAGTCGTCCTTCAGGCTGGCCATAAGCAAAATCATGCCACTCCTTAAACGGTCGCCGCGAGCGTTTCTTTCAAATTACTTTCACTTTTCTGAAAGATTTCTGTTTTTCGCCCGTTTAAGGACAGGCCCTGGAACTTTTGAATTTGAAAACAAAAAAAATCCGTCCGATGAAAAAAATCAACCAGACAAAGCTTTTCTTCTCGAGTGAGAAAAGGGCGGTTCTTGGCGCCGAACCCGTGTGTGTCGAGACCCGCCACCAAGTTTGAAACCCTAACCTCAATTCAAATGGAAGAATGACCATGAAAATGAAAACCGAGCCCGAATCCGATTCCCTTCGACAAGAAGGCCGAACGAAAAATGATGTTATGAAACCACAACCCTTCCAGCTCACTCGTCTCGCCATCGCTCTGGCACTGTTCAACACCTGCCTCGTCGCGCACGCCGACGTCATCAGCGATTGGAACAACACCGCCATCCAGACGATCAAGACAGTGAACCCCAACCCGCTGCCCGGCTCGCGCGCGCTGGCCATGACGCACGTCGCGCAGTTCGACGCCGTCAACGCTGTCGTGCGCGCCTACCAGCCTTACGCCGCCGACCTCACTGCGCCCGGCGCTTCGCCGCAAGCAGCCGCCGCACAAGCCGCGTATCGCGTCCTCACCAATCTCTACCCGACGCAACTGACGTTGCTCAATTCCGCCCTGAGCAACTCGCTCGCCGCCGTGCCCGATGGCCAGCCGAAGACCGATGGCCTCGCGCTAGGCAACGCCGCCGCCGCCGCGATCCTCGCCCTGCGCGCGAACGACGGCTCCACCAATTCCCTGCCCCACCCGTCCGGCAGCGGCCCGGGCGTGTGGACGAACACGCCGCCCGCCTACGCCGCCGCGCTTTTGCCGCACTGGCGCATCGTCACGCCGTTCACCATGAGCAGTCCGCAACAGTTCCGGCCCGGCCCGCCTCCCACGCTCGACAGCGCGCTCTGGGCGACCGATTTCAACGAGATCAAAGCCATCGGCGAGACCAACAGCGTCACGCGCACAGCCGCGCAAACCGACACCGCCTTGTTCCACATTGAGTTCGTCCCTTACACGCTCGGCAGCGCCGCGCGCTACGCCGTGGCGACCAATCCACTGCCTCTGATTGAGAGCGCGCGGCTCTTCGCCTTGTTGAACCTGGCCATGGCCGACTCGTTTGTGTCGGTGTGGGACGCCAAATTCACGTACAATTTCTGGCGGCCCATCACCGCCATTCGCGCCGCCGACACGGACGGCAATCCCGCCACCGATCCGGACCCGGCGTGGACCCCGCTGCGCGCCACGCCGGCGCATCCCGAATATCCTGCCGCGCACACGATCGCCGCGGCGGCGGGCGCCGAAGTGCTGGCCAGCGTGTTCGGCGACGTGTTCAGCTTCACGATCGAGTCGCCCACTCTGCCGGGCCAGCCGCGCACCTTCGCGAAGTTCTCGGATTTCCCCACCGAGTCGAGCAACGCCCGCGTCTGGGCCGGGTTCCATTATCGCAACTCCACCGCCGTCGCCGCGCAGATGGGAACGCAAATCGGGCGGCAGGCGTTGACGAATTCTCTTCGCAGCACCGCGCTGCCGACGTTCACCAAGATTACCACCGGCGCCATCGTCAACGACGGCGGCCGTTCGGCGGGTTGCGCCTGGGGCGATTACAACGGCGACGGCTTCGAGGATCTGTTCGTGGCCAATAACAATGGCGAAAACGATTTCCTCTACCTCAACAACGGCAACGGCACGTTCACGAAAATCACTTCCGGCGCCATCGTGACCGATGGCGGAGATTCCGTCAGCGCCAACTGGGGCGACTTCGACAACGACGGGGACCTTGACCTGTTTGTTTCCAACGGAGGCGCGCTTGGGGCGCTCCGCAACAACTTTCTCCACCGGAACAATGGCGATGGCACGTTTACCAAAATTGTGACCGGCAGCATTGTCACCGACGGCCTCGTGACCATCGCTTCCGCCTGGGGTGATTTCGACAACGATGGCTGGCTCGATCTGTTCGCGGGCAACTATAACGGCGGACTGAATGTCCTTTACCGGAACACGGGCGCGGGCGGCTTCACGCGCGTCACCAATAACGTCATCGCCAACGACGCGGCTCCCGGAAACCCGAACGGCTGCTCCTGGGGGGACTATGACAACGATGGCCGGCTCGACTTGTTTCTCGATATCGGCGCGGCTGGAGCACGGCCACATCGTCTCTACCGGAACTTTGGCGACGGCTCGTTTGCGAAGATCACCAACGGCTGCATCGTCACACAATCCTTTATCGGCATCGGCAGCGCATGGGGCGATTATGACAATGATGGATTCCTTGATCTATTCGCCACGCACGAAGGGGACCAAAACCGGCTTTATCACAACAACGGAGCCGGCGGCTTTGACTGCATCACTTCCGGGGCCACCGGCACGGATGTCGGCTTCGCCACCGGCTGCGCGTGGGGCGACTACGATAACGACGGATTCCTCGACCTGTTCGTCTGTTGGCAGGAAGAAAAAAACAACCACCTCTATCACAACAACGGCGACGGCACCTTCACGCGGGTGTTGACGGGCAGCATCGTCAATGACGGCGGCCGGTCGCCGGGTTGCGCCTGGGCAGACTACGACAACGACGGATTCCTCGACCTCTTCGTGTCGAACGGCGCGTTCGTCGGCGACACGGGCCAGAACAATTTCCTCTATCACAACGACGGCAACGGCAACCGCTGGCTCAAAATCAAACTGGTTGGCGGCGCCTCGAATCGCGCGGCCATTGGGGCGAAGGTCCGCCTCACGGCCACCATCGGCGGCACCCCGCGCACGCAGATGCGGGAAATCTCCGGCGGCAGCGGTTTCGCGAGCCAGACCAGTCTCATTGCCCACTTCGGACTGGGCACCGCTACGAGTGCGGCGACCGTGCGCATTGAGTGGCCGTCGGGCGCGGTGCAGGAGTTGCACAACGTGGCGGCCAATCAGTTTCTCACCATCACCGAGCCGCCGCGCTTGGAGGCAGCGGGGCTTCAGCCGGACGGTTCGTTCCAATTGCTGCTGACCGGGGTCACCGGGTCGTTGTTCGCGTGCGCCAGGAACATCGGGGCCGTGTCCTTCGTCACCCGGATCTCCTCCGGCAGCTTCTCCCCCGACTTGTCCGCCAGGTAGCCGGGGTAGATCTGGCGAATTGGACGTTCTGGCAATCCGTGACCAACACCAGCCGCACGATTTCGATCACTGATTCCAATGCGCCGGGTTTCGCGCAGCGGTTCTATCGCGCCAAGGGAATGTAAAAAGGACGGAACGCGAGCGAGGTTTCATTTCCATTCCATGAGCGCATCGGAACAGATTGCAGGCGGCGTGGTCCTCTCATTAACACCCGGCTTCAGCCGGGTGAAGACGGGGACGGAAGCAGGGAACGGTTTCAACCGTTTCTGGCTGCCCTCCGACGCAAAGCCGCTGAAACAGCTTTGCTTCACTCTCATCGCACACACCGGGCTGAAGCCCGGTATGTGTTTAGCGCCAAAGGCGCGACCTCATACCAGCCTGGGGCAACGCCCCAGGGAAGGGCGGCGGTTGGAAGCCCCAGCGCTGGAAGCGCGATTCAAGAGGAAATGCGGACGCACTCTCACCGAGGCGATGGAACGGGCTTTCAGCCCTGGATCTGTTCGGCGGGCCGGGTCCTGGGGCGTTGCCCCAGGCTGGAATAGGGCCGTGCCTTTGGCGCTAAAACCGACACAAAGCCTGGTGCGAATAGGAGTTGGCAGAACACCGAGCTCTGTTTCAACCCCACATTCTCCAAAACCCGCTTGAAAGTTCACCAATGAAGCGCACGATTATGAATACGAACCCGAAAGGACAACGCGGCTTGCCGCAGCGCGATACCGGCGCCGCAGCGCAGACTTCCAAGTCTGCTGTATCGCGGGTTTCCAAACCCGCGCAGCGTGAAATGACCTGCGCCCTGCCGACTAGGAAGTCGGCGACACAGCAGGTTTGGAAATCTGCGCCACGATTTACGGGTGGCTTCACTTTGATCGAATTGCTGGTGGTCATTGCCATCATCGCCATCCTCGCGGGAATGCTGTTACCCGCGCTGGGCCGGGCGAAACAGAAGGCGCAAATGACCCAATGCCTGAGTAACTTTCACCAGATCGGCCTCGGGTTACACTTGTATGCGTCCGATTATCGCGAGACGTTTCCACCGGGCAATGCTCAACAGTTCGATCCGGGCGCTCCCTGGTCACCAACTGGCAACGCTCTCGGCGGCACCGACCCCAGACCGGACTGGCAACCATTTTACCCTTTGGCAAAGGACCGGTTGGTTAACCCCTACGTTCCGGCGCGGGAAGCGTGGCACTGCCCAGCCGATCGCGGGATGGAATTCCCCGGGGTGACACTCAAGCCAACCGCGTATGAAGTTGACGGGGCGAGCTATCGTTTCAACTGGTACTTACAAGACAACTACCAGAACGCAAACCTTGCCGAAGACCCCAGATACAATCTGGCGGGAAAGAAAGTGAATTGGCCACCGGACCCCTCGCGTTTCATCATGATGCATGAGCAGATCGTTTTCCCGTGGGATTTAGAGGGCGACACCGCCGGCACGGTGGCGGTCGGGCAATGGCATTATTCGGCGACGCCAGGGAAAATGTTCAATCCGCAAACGCTGAAAAATGCGCGCAGCAAATTCATCGCGCCCGCGCTCTTCGTGGATGGCCATAGCCAGCAATGCGACTTCACCAAGACGTTTTCGTCGAATCCGCTGCGCTCCCTGGAGCCGGGCCGGGACTATATTTGGTACAAGCCGCTCAAATAATGGTGAAGAAAATCCAGGAGGACTGAAGAGTTGATCTCCGTTACTTCTTTCGCGACGCCATCACTTTGGTGAAGCCGACCTTGTCCAGCAGTTCCTTGAATCGCGGATGGTCGTGCAGGCCGTCCCAAAACTCGTCGAAAAGAAGGGATTCCATCGCGCTTTGATAACCCGAGCGCTCATGGGTTTCGAAAGACTTCTCCAACCAGTTCAAGGCCGCGTTCGTGTCACCGAGGCGAATTTGGACGGCCGCTTTCCAATAGAAGTCCTCATTGGGTTCAGTCTCGGTGCGCTTCCACTCCTCCTGCCAGTAGCCACGCGCTCCGCCTTCTTTGAAGGCCTGGCGAAGCTGGTCGAAACTCTGCCTGGTTTCGGATTCATTGCCTGGATTCCTCAGGAGGTCGGTTGTCTCGAAATAGTCGAGGGCGTTTGTGTAAGCCCCCATCGCTCGGAATGCTTCGCCGATACTCAAGTGAGCCGCCAGTTCATGGCGATCCAATGAGATGGCTTGGCGATACCAGGTGATCGCGTTAGTGAAGTTGCGCTCCACCCTGTAGGTGTGTCCGCGCAGCCGATACGACGTGGCTTTGGAGGGGGCCAGCGTTCGGCTGATATCGGCTTCCGCACGGGCCTCGCTGGTCAATCCCCAGTTCACCAGCATCCAGCCATACCAAATGTGGCCCAGTTCATATCCGGGGCTGGTCTTGATCGCTTGCTCCGCAGAGCGCCTGGCGGCGGGAAAGTCCCAAGCCTCGAAGCGGATAGTGGATTCTGCCAGGGCCGCCGCGGCCGAGTGCGGCGCCAGTTCCTTCAACCTTGCCGCGATCCGGTGCATTTCCTCGAGGCTCGTCGGTCCCAGGCTGGGAACCATGTGCCGCATGCGCAGGTCCAGCAAACCCACGTACGGCCGCGCGAAGTTTGTATCCCGTGCGATGGCTTGGTAAAAATTCGTGTAGGCTTCCGCATACTTCTCATAGTTGTCCTCCTGAACAATCAAGAGGCCTTTGGCGCAAAGCATGTTCGCCACCAGGTTCGTCGAGTCCGGGCCGAGGCCGGCGGGATCGGAACGGGCGGCCTGCCGCTGCACCATTACCACAACAAGCGCCACCATGAGGAGGGCGACGCCAGCCTTTTTGGAAGTGGCCCAAAGCTGCTGCATCGTCCGTTGGCGCCTGACCGATTTGCCGTGTTGAAGCAAGGCCAGGTCGGCGTGCATTTCTTCGCAACTTTGGTAGCGCAGTCGCGCGTCGCGGGCGCAGGCTTGGACCAGCACTTCGTTGAATTCGAGCACGGCCGCCTGATCGGGCCAGTCCTTCAAATCCGGCGGCAGGTCGGGAAACTGGCGGCGGTCCTGGCCAGTGGCCATTTCGTAGAGCACTTTGCCCAGGCTGAAGATATCGGCCTGCGCCGCACCTGGTCCTTCCGGAGGAATGTATCCCTCCGTGCCCACGTACGAGAGCGTCGTATCCGCATCCGTGACCAATCCAATATCCGCCAACTTCGGAGCGCCACCCACGAAGATGATGTTCGAGGGCTTGATGTCGCGATGCACGAGGCCGTGCTTGTGCATGTGGGCAAGCCCGGAGGTAAGCGCGAGGCCGATCTCGACGCACTCGTTCGCAGGCAGGCGGCCGCGCTCCTTGAGCACGGCGCGGAGGGTCTTTGGTTGATATGTAGCAGCCGACGTGAGGAGGCTCTGATCAATTAGGAGTTTCGGATTTTGGACTTCGGATTTTGAATTGAGCCTCGTTACCTCGGCTGCTACAGGAGCGTTGGCATCATCCGCCAGTTCCATGACGTAGTAGAAGGAATCCTTTTGGCGACCGACTTGCAGGATGTCCACCAGCCCATCGTGCGAGCGTGAGATTGGTTCGAATTTCTGAATCCCGCTGAACTCGCGTTCGAACGGGCGGTCATCTTCAAAGCTCTTTCGGTCAATGATCTTGACGGCGCGCCAGGCGCCGAGCGCGGTGCGGGCCAGCCAGACCTCGCCGTAGCTGCCCCCGCCGATGCGCTTAAGCAGTTCGTGATCGGGGATGGAAGGAGGTGGCGAGTCTGGATCGCTCTGGGACATGGATTGAACACTACCAGAATGCCGGCGAGATGAAAGGCCGGAAATGCGCGGCGGACAAGCTGTCGCAGGCTCTTGTCTTTTGCGGACGCGAGTTGTTGGAGTTCATGCTTTAGCTGAATCTATTCAGTTGAGTTCGGGGAACGCACGCGGCTCGCGTGCTGCCGACGGCGTCACGCCGTCGGTTTCGTCCCATCAGTTTTTCATTCACTGTTTGGTGAAGAAGTTAGTTAGGGGGTGAAGTTTGCGGCGAGCCGCCGCAAACCACACGCCAGCGGCGTTTGCTCCCCATTTCCTACTGCATGGATACGGCTTTAGAGTGTCGGGGCGGCAACAGCCTGAAGGCTGAACTCCAACATGTTTGCGCGCGACAAAGCGAATGAGCCTGCAAGCGGTCGCGTCAGATCAATTCCCGGATCGGCGAACCGTTCTCGACAATGAAACGCGGACGGCCTTGGTGATCAAGATAGGTGGCGTCGAGCGGCACGCCCATGTGATGATAAATCGTCGCTGCCAAGTCGCCCGGTGTGATCGGGCGTTCTTTGATGGCGCCGCCGTCACGTTCAGTCGCACCGATGACCTGTCCGTGCCGGAAGCCGCCGCCCGCCATCACCATTGACATCACCACCGGCCAGTGATCGCGGCCATCCGTGCTGTCTTGCGTGCCGATCTTTGGGGTGCGTCCAAATTCTCCCATCGCGATCACAAGGGTGTCATCCAGCAATCCGCGCTCCGCCAGATCGTTGACCAGCGTGGTGAACAGATGATCGAAGACTGGCAGCAGCGGACGCAGGCCGTTCCAGATGCCGCCATAGGGCGGGATATTGTCACCGTGCGTATCCCAGGTGCCCGAAGCGGAGTGGTTGCTCAAGTCAATCGTGACGAAACTGGCGCCGGCTTCGACCAACCGGCGGGCCAGCAGGGCCTGCCGACACCAGTCGTGCGTTCCAAAGCGTTCGACGACTTTTGGCGATTCCTTCGTCAAATCGAATGCTGCCTGGGCGCGCTCGCCCGCGACGATATCAAAAGCCTGTTGACCAAAACGGCCAATCGCTTCCATCGAGCCGCTTAAATCCAAATCGCTGCGCAGGATGTCCATTTGCTGCGAGAGTGTCCGGCGCGTGTGCAAGCGGTCCATGGTCAACCCGCGCGGGAGTTGAAAGATTTTGCTGACGTTGTCGCCGACGAACGGGTCATACGCCTTGCCCAAATAACCGCCCCAAGCGAGATGCGATTTTGATTTTACGTTCAACGCCACGTAAGGCGGCATGGCAGGATGGTTCGCGCCGCGAAGTTTAGCGATGATCGAGGCGATGGCGGGGTATTGATCTCCTTTGGGATTCGTGCGTGGCTCGGCTTCGAGGTTGGCCGTCTGCATGACCATGTTCGGCTCGTGATTGCTTTCGCGGCAATCCACAGAGCGGATGAGCGTAAACTTGTCGAGCATGGCCGCGCATTTTGGCAGATACTCGCAAATGCGGACGCCGGGCAGCTTCGTCGGAATGGCGCTGAACGGGCCACGAACTTCATACGGCATGTCGGGCTTCACGTCCCAAGTATCAATGTGGCTTGGCCCGCCGGTCATCCAAAGGAGTATGACGCTCTTGTTGCCGCGAATCGGTTTGCCGCTTTTGACGGCTTCAGCGCGAGCCTGGAGCAGCCCGGGGAGAGTCATTCCAGCCAGCCCCGCCAGACTCGCTTTTAACATGCTGCGCCGGCTGAAGACGGTCAGCCCTTCGCGCGCGCGTGGGTTGAAGAACGAAAAGGCATGTTCGCGTGAGTGCGAATGTGGCTTTTCCTGAAGCATGACAGGAAAGTAATTCCGCCCGCCATTGGGGTCAAAGACTTTTCCGAGACAGCGAAATCCGCGGGCGCATATCAAATTTGAGAGGGCACTTCATGGTGGTATCCCAAGTTTTATTCATGATGGTCGGATCCAGCCCGCAAAAACTCGTTGATTGAAACTGTTTGCTTTCGGCGTTATCGTGTGCGCGGCACAAACGCAGTGAATGTCAGCGATTCGTAATAACAGTTCTCAATGTTCGTACACGCGGAATGGCGGTTGCAATCCGTTCCGCTCAAGTTTGCCTTTATGAAAATTGCCCGCCGCCGGTTTGTGAAGCTGCTGACCTTCGGAACTGCCACTTCCTTGGTGGCGGGAAAGTTTTGGCAACGGAACTTGCTTGCCTTTTGTGAGCTTCCGCCCGGTCAGGAAGGGGCCGTGTTCAACGTTCGGTTGAGCGAATTTCCCGCCTTGCAGCAGGATTACGGCTCAGTGCGGCTGGGCATCAATCCAATTGGTCCCTCCTACCCAAGCGGCCTCTTTTATCCCATCCTGATCAATCGCGATGGGTTCGGGAACTTTCATGTTCTGGACTGTGAATGCCGCCATGCGGGGTGCGTGGTGCCGGCGTACAACAACATCGACTTCGTCATCTCCTGTCCATGCCATGGCTCAACCTACGACATAGACGGCAGCCTTTTGAGTGGACCGGCAACCGAGCCGCTCCAAACGTATCAATTCGAGTTTGACGGTGAGGACACTCTGGCCATCCACATCCCCTGCTGGGGGTTCAAGACGCAACTGTCGGTGTTGCCGGGCGGTCCGGGTTCGCGCGTGCAATTGGATTTCCCCACCTTTCCGCAGGTGACGTACGAGGTGAGTTTTCGCGAACGTTTGCAGGACAATTGGACACGAGTCTCCTTTGCGACGACACCGGACGGGCCAGCCGATCAAACCAGTCTGGCCGGACTTGGGACTCCCGCGACCATCTACCTCAACCGGACGACTCCGACCGGTCTTTACGCCGTGAGCATGGACCTGTTCGAAATTTGAAGCCGGACGCACGGTTCATGTGCGCGCAGAATCTGGCTTTGAGAAATCGGGTCGGGTCGTGGCGTCAACTACCACACCCGCTCGATGCTGCGGCGCTGCCAGAGAAATTCAAACATGTTCCCCTCGTGCGGCTGGTCCCAGGAAATCTTCATCGTCGAAACCGGGCCGATGTTCAATCGCTCTATGTGGGGATAGGCCATCACCCGATCGATGAAGGCGGGGTCGTTTGTGATCGCAGTGCAGGCAAGCGTGTACCCCATTTGTTTGAGCATTTCACTTTGCGGTACCTCCACGACACCGGCGTAGGGGCAGAGGAATTCACGGTTAGCCAGCGGATGCTGGAATGAATCGCAGAGAACTATCGTCGGGCGGACAAACACGCCGCCGTCGAAGGCCGCCTTGCGCGGGCCGTTGCGATACTTTGCCGTCACATCCGTTGCGCCGGGGGTCTTCAAGCCGTCCTCAATGGCGCCGTCGATAAAGTCCGCCATCTTGGGATTCGCAAAACCGGACAGGCGCGCATCCGGGTCGTCGGCCTTCGCGGGTTGAACCGGCCCGAGCTTTTGCGCGAGCGCATCGGCAATCTCGACCGCGTATTTCGGTACGACAACGGCGCTGGCGTTGATGCACGAACGCCCGCCGTTGTCCGAAATACTCGCCACCATCACGTCCAAGTAATCGCGCCAGTTTTCGATGCAGTCTTCGCCGATGAGAATTTTGCTCCAGCCCGGCCCATGAATCTGGATGGCGGGGTTGTTCGCATACTGCGCCGTCGTGGATTTGTCGCCGAAGATCAGCGCGCGCCCGCAGGTGTTGAGGATTGCCCCCGCGCCTTCATGATCGGTCGGGTAAAAGCCAAACGCCTCCGCCGGCGCCCCCGCGGCAATGAACGCCTGAATCAGCCGATATGGCGTCCATGGCTCTTCCCGACCGGGCTTGATGATGACCGGCGTCTTGAGCGCGATGGCTGGCAGCCAGAGGGAATTGACCGCCGGCGAATTGCTCGGCATCACCAGACCGAGCGCGGCCGTGGTCGGGAAGTAACTCAATCGCGTGCCGAATTGATCGCCGCTCCCAGTGTCGAGGACGCTGAGGTCGAGCCCGCGTGACAACCCGTTGAGCACCGTCTTCATGTTCGTCAGCGCGAAATGGATTTTCTCCATGTTGCGGCGGACCATGTTCCACGGCAGTCCGCTCGTGCTCGAAAGCGTCTCGATGTATTGCTGCGGTGACTGCGTATGGCCCTTGTCGCCGAGGGGCAGAGTGCCGCTGAGGAATTGTCCGCCCGTCCTGGCGCAAATCTCCATGAGCTGGGCGACAGAAAACTTCTTCAGCGCCGCCTGTGCTTCACCGACGCGGGCGAGGTCTTTGCGGACGATGCCGGCGTTGACCTGGCTGACGGTGGCTTTGGCCTCACCGGTGCGGAAATCCTTCACTTCGACAGTGTCGAGGCTTTCGTAAGTGCGCCCGCGACGCAATGCGGGCAGGTGTGGAATGATGCTCATGAGTGATTAATTGACCCGCTTCATGTTGGGCCGGCCCCAAAGCTTGTTGATGCCCAGCCATCCGAGCAACACCGAACCGGCGAAAGTGCCAATGACGGAGAACGGCACTGCCGCGAGCACAGCCAGAAAAATCGCCCAACCCAAAGCCTCGCCGGTTGTGTTCCTTTTCAAAAACTTTTGGATCAAAAACACCGGAACCAAGACCATGATAAAACACAGTGGAACGGTAATGATCCAGTCAATCACCGCCCACTCGGTCAGATTCCAAAGATTGTCCACCACCAACAGGATGAGCGCCGACAGCGCATGAATGGGTGGGTTGTTGCTGGTTTGATCTGGTGTCGTCGAATCCTTTGGCAACGGCGGCAAAACCTCGACCGGCTGCAGTTGGGCCGGGGCCTTACTGATTTTTGGCGGCTCATTCACTGCCCAACCATACTCCTCAGTAACCCCCCTCCACAATGTTCTTCTCCATCGCACCGAACGGACGGGAACGGACGGACTTCGGCGACACCATCCCAAGCGTAAGGTTCGCGCGGCCGGTGGCGGATGACTTTGTCGTGTTCGAGGAAGCGCGGCATGAAAAATTCCTATTTGAGAGTTGTAAGTTCCACGCGTTCCAATTTGCCATGGCCGACGGATTGGCTGGTCGGTTCGGGTTCACGATGCGCCACACGACATCGGTTGCGAGCATGACGCCGCAAAATACCGCATGAAATTCGCTTTCCCGAACTCTCCCGAACCACAATCACTTGCGGCGGGAAGCAGGCAAGTCTTCCATTGCAACAATGTGCAACGCATCCGCGGTGGTGATCTGGTCGTTCCTGCCAATCACGACGACCACATTCTGACCGATCGAAATGAAATCGGGATGTGGTACAGAGAGGCGCTTGCCGCTGGAGAGTTCAAGTGCGAAAGGCTTGAACCCATTTTTGAGACGTTCTCGAATTCGGTCGAGATTCATATTTCCTCCTCAATCGCATAATTCGCCGAAGCAATCAAGTCTCTGTTCCGCCATTCAATGCACCCCTTCCACAATATTCTTCGCCATCGCTCCGAACGGGCGGACTTTGGCCACGGCTTGATAAAAGTTGTCCCTTTTAGCGTCTCCGGCGGGGATATATTATTAAACGCACCGCTGAACATGGACGACTGCCAATTACTCCAGGATTACACCGAACGCGGCTCCGAGCTCGCCTTTCGCACGCTGGTCAACCGCCACTTGAGCTTTGTGTATTCCGCCGCCCTCCGGCAGGTGAATGATCCGCAACTGGCCGAGGAAGTCAGCCAGGCTGTGTTCATACTGCTGGCCCGCAAGGCGGGTAGCTTCCGGCGGAGTGTAGTTCTCACCGGCTGGCTGTTTCGCACGACGCGATTTGTCGCGACTCGCGCCCTGCGGTCGGAGCAACGGCGTCAAAGACGCGAACAGGAGGCCTTCGAAATGCAACAACTGACCACACCCGATGATAACTGGCGGCGCATCGCGCCCGTGCTGGATGAAGCGGTGGCTCGACTTGGCGAAACCGAGCGAAATGCCGTGCTGCTCAGATTTTTCACCGACAAGAGCCATCGCGAAACCGCGGCGGCTCTTGGCATCAGCGAAGACGCGGCGAAAAAGCGGGTGACACGCGCGCTCGACAAGCTCCGGAATTTCTTTGCCGGACGAGGTGTCACGCTGTCGGCGACCGTCCTGGCTTCCGCGATTACCGCCAACGCCGCGAAAGCAGCGGCGCCGGAAATTGCCGCGAGCGTCATCGCGAAAGTCATCGCGGGCGGCTCGACTGCGGCTGGAGCTTTGCCGCCACTCGTAAGCCAGACGCTCAACGCGTGGCGTTGGGCGAAGCTGGGAATTCCCGGTGCGGTCGGAATTACGGCTATCACAGCCACGTTTCTGCTCCAGTGGACAGTGGACCAACGATCTGGCGTGAATCAGTCTGCGCGCACAGACGAGCCAAATATCGCGTTGGCTGCGCCAGCAATAACCGATGCCAAGCCTAACGCACTGGACCAGGCGGTTTCCCCTTTGGCGAATTTGGAAGGGACGAACAGTTTGGTCTTTCGGGTATTGGACGCGCGGACGGATGCGGGAGTGGCGGGTGCAACCGTGGCCGTGAATTACGTCACGAGGGGGAAATGGTGGGCCGGGGACGACCTTCTTACTGATGCTAAAGGAATTTGTAGCATCCTGATTCCCGGCGAACTTGATCGGCTCGATGTGGGCTTTCTAAAAGCCGGATACATTCAAAAGTCCTACGTTTGGCGGGAGGCTTTCGAAGTACCACTCCCGTCGGTTTACATCCTCAAAGCCGAACGTGGTGTTGACATCGGCGGCTGGGTGCGTGACGAGTCGGGCCAGCCGATTTCGGGCGCGGAGATTGTCGTCCAATTCCAAGCCAGCGATTCCACGTTCCGTGAACAACCCGAACGGCTTGGCTTCCTTCGTGGTCTAGTCGCAGCAAAGACTGACGCACAGGGGCGTTGGACGTGTGCAATCGTTCCGGCGAGCTATGATAGCTTCAGCCTTGGGGTTCGTCATCCGCAATATGCAACCTCAAGCATCTTCGTCGTCGATGCCGATGGTCATAACGCAAACATTTCACCCCATGTGACTATGAAGGAGCTTTGGGCGTCCGAGGCCATCATCGTTTTGCGCCGTGGATTCCAAATCGCCGGCTTGGTTTTGGACGACACGGGCCAGCCGATGGCCGGGGCCAAAGTCAGCCTCTTTGCTGATTCTGGACTCTCGCGCGGCGAAGACACGGTTACCAAGACCAACGGAAGTTTTCACTTTGCTGGATTGGCCGCTGACGCCGCCCGACTCTGCGCGTCCGCCAGCGGCTTTGCTCCCGTCAGCCAGGCGATTGAGGTCCAGTCCATTCTCTCGAAAGTCGTCTTGCGGCCGCAGCGTGGAACCACCGTCTCCTTTCGAGTCGTGGATGAACAAGGCAGCGGCATCAGCGGGGCTTGGGTTACTGCGGAAGGTTGGCAACAGCACAACGCGGACTGGCACGTGAGAAGCGATGCGTACGGCTGGGTGCGGATCGAAGGTGTTCCAGAAACGGCTCGAAATAATCTCCGATTCCACAGCGGGGCGAAGGATTTCTTCATCAATCGGAGCTCGCCGGTGAATTTGTCCGCACCCGAACCAAAGCTCGAACTGAGCCGCGCGCTGACAGTCTCGGGCCAAGTCATGGGCGCGGACAGCGGTGAACCCATCGCTTGGTTCAAGGCCATTCCTTGCAGGGGCGATGGCGAATGGGGCTACGACCGAAGTGAAAGAAAGATTGGCACGACTGGTAACTACGTTGTGACGTTCAGCGAATTCGAGCCGCCATTCCGTGTCCGCATCGAAGCTGACGGTTACGAACCCGCCATGTCGTCGGTAATTCCGCTTGAACCGCGCGAGCAATCGGTCGATTTCAAGCTCCACCGCAAAGATCCCTCCAAGGCAATTCGCGGAATGGTTCTGATACCCGATGGCCAGCCGGCGGTCGGTGCCGATGTCGCGCTAATGACTTTTGAATCCGGCGCTGTCATGGGCGAAGGCCGATTCGACCGACGAGAAGGAGGCATTCTGACGCGCACGGACAACGACGGTAAGTTCGAATTCGATCCGGATGCCAACGCACACACGGTCGCAGCGGCGCACTCATCAGGGTTTGGCCGCACTCGAATTCGTGAAGGCGCCCAAGCCGTCGTCGTGCGGCTGTTGCCTTGGGGCAGGATTGAAGGCCGGGTGCGTACCCGCGACGGAAAATGGAGTGGGCAAGCACTAGGGCTCTACGCGATCTCCAAGCCATTCGGCCTTTATGTTCGACAAGCAACAAAGTCGGATGCCGAAGGCCGTTTTTCATTGGAATCTGTTCCTCCCGGAGACTACGACCTGCATTTGAACCCCGGTGTCGGCACCCCGGTTGTAGGCCCAACGCCCGTCGAGGTTCGGGCCGGCGAAACCACCGAGACCGAGATCGGAGGCAGCGACGTTACCATTACGGGCCGGTTCGAACTCGCCTCGGGCGGCATGGTGGATTGGCCGCAGCAAACCAAGCTGGCCCGGCTGGAACCAAAGGCAATAGCGAATCCACCACCGTTTCCACTACTTGCCCGAATGGACCCGCGCTCCACTGATCTTGCGGAGCGACGAAAACACCTGGATGTTGTCGAAACGGACGTATGGCGTGCCTGGACTCGAAGTCAACAAGTCAGGGCGGTGCCGCTGAGGATTGAGGCCGACGGCTCGTTTGTCGCTGACAGTGTGCGCGCTGGAGAATACACGCTCCGTGTCGAATTGGCGGCGGACGCGGCGGTGTCCAGGGGCAATCCAATGGCGTCCCTGATGAGGCCAGCGGTTGCTTCCATTCGACAGTCTGTGATTGTGTCGGAAACCCAGGCACAAGCGGGAGAATTTCTCGATTTAGGAACGTTGGTGTTGCAGCCCATCAGCCCGACGACTCGCTAGACTGAAATCTAGTAACTAACGGCCGTCTTTCTGGAACCCCAGCACACAAACAATCTGAAGCACGCAATTCCTGGACCGGAGCGTGTTTAGTAAACCCCCTCCACAATGTTCTTCTCCATCGCGCCGAACGGACGGACTTCAGCGACACCATCCCAAGCGTAGGGTTCGCGCGGGCGGCGGCGGATGGCTTCGTCGCGTTCCAGGAAGCGCGGCATGAAAAACTCCTTCGTCATGGTCGTGAGTTCCACGCGACCCCATGAGTCGTACGGGACCAATTGAGATGTATTGTTGGGATCAACGACGCGGAGAACCGCGCGGGGTTGCGGGGCATAGTACGCGATGGAGAATTTGTCCTCCGGCTTCAGCGGCACGCTGGCCGCCAGGCCCATGAGCGTGTTGCCGTACGTGGGATAGAAGCCGATGCGGCCTTCGAGCACTTCCTCGACGATGAAGCGCACGTATTGTGGGGCCATGGTCGTGCCGCCGCAAAATACGCCGCGGATGCCAGCATCGTAGAGGTCAGTCTTCTCCGCAAGCGCTTCGAGCAGTTTGGGGGTTGTGAACAAGCCGGACACCTTGCGGTGTTTGAGAATCGTCGCGGCTTGATCGACGACATGCGCCATGTAGGCCTTCGCCTGATCGAATTTTTTCTCGGCCAGAACCTTTTTCACCCAGCGCGGATCGAGATCGACGAAGTAGCACGAGCTGCCGCGCACGTTGGCGAGATGTTCGATGGC
>CAZYYS010000081.1:0-18488 GCA_964651015.1 uncultured Verrucomicrobiota bacterium | reverse complement strand
GCCCGTCCGGTTCGGAGGGAGGGGTGGCGCCAACACGCCATCCCTACCCCTATCTCTGCACCATCAGCCGAGCCGTGACCCCAAAGAAATCTCCCAACTGCGCGGCTACAGTTGAGGCGAGGTACCTTGGCAACGAAGGGCGCAGCCTGTGCCGGCTGCGCCCGTATCTCACGTTCTGCTGGACGATCTAAAGGTTGACGGGGAATCACTGCGAACCGTCGTTCTGCGCCCAATTGATAAAGACTTGGGCCACTGACTTACCGAGATTCACGCCTGCCACGTTGTCCATCTGGAAGTGGATGCCCGCCCAGATTCTGGAGTCCCCGGCTTCCTTGCCCACGGCGCGAATGAAATCAGCGTGCGCCGGGAATAAATACGCCAGTATCTCGGATCGGGCCGCCGAGAATGTCGAGTGGTTCGAGGGGTAACTCGGGAAGTTCGGCACCGGGAACAACGGAATGATGGCTGGATCGAGTTGATGGGGACGAATATACCAGTAGGTAAACTTCCCGTCCTGGCTGGCGATGAAGGCGTCGCCCAGCACCGCGGCGATCAGCGCGTAGGCGCGAGCAGCACGCGGCGGGTTCTGATCGAGCTTGTCTTCGAAGATCCACTTGTCCGCGTACCGGTAGGGCCAGGTGGCGAGACCTTCCGGGCTTTGCCAGTAGTACGCTTTGTAGTTGCTCACGAAAGTTCGGGGAAAGTCGCGAACCACCGCTGCTTCGGCCAACACTTGGGCTGAATCGCACGCCGGTGGAGGCGGAGGTCTAAATTGGCTCGGCGAGGTCAGGAGCAACGGTTTCCAGTTCGCGGCGGTGATGTTGCCGGGATTGGTACCCTTCCAGATGCACGGTCCCGTCGGCACGGTCCCGGTCCAGACGGCGTCCGAGCCATCCAACTTGGCTTTGGCGATGACCTGCTCGGCCACTTTCCTGCCGAGCGCGAGTCCGGCGTAATAGTCACTGGGGTATTGCAGGCCGGCCAGCACCCGCGACCAGCCCGCCTGTTCCGCCATCGTCTGGAAGGACGCGGCTTCAGCTGGCAGGAGATAGGCGAGCACAGTCGCTGCCGCCTGTGCCGCCGCCGCATGCTCGGACGGATACGAGGGGCTGTTGGGCACCGGCAGTAGCGTGGGCAATCGGTGATCCTCCTCACTTGGGCGCTCGCGGTTGTAGAAGTACTTCGACTCCCACGTAGCAATCGTCGCGTCATACATAGCCAGGGCTACGTACTCGTACACGCGGCTCGAATAGGCTGTTGTGGGGGTACCGGCAAGAATCCGTTGGTTGATTAGATCGATCCAGCGATAGGCTGGGGCGCCCGCGTCCCAGAATTCAATTTGCTGTTGAGTCTGTGCGTCGTTGTGGGTCATGAGCTCGGCGAGCTGTCTCAGTTCAGCTTTCGTCTCCTTACGCCCAGGCGGGGGTGGCACGCGGCAATCCTTGACCGAGGAAATGATCCATGTCTTCCAGTTTCCCGCGTTGGGCTCGATTTGCGGACGATCGTCCCGGTGTCCCCGGCCATCGCGTTGGTCGCTCCGACCGTGTTCGTCCCCGCGCCCATGTTCCTCGCCGTCCCCGTGGGCTTGAACTGTGAGGTTTGCGAGGACGAGCGACACGCCCATGCCAAGCGCAAGGTATGATTGAGTTTTCATAACTGATGTTCCTTTCTTTTCAGGCGTGGTTCACCTGAGATTTTGGTTTGTGTTTGTTGTCGTTTCCATGCTGCGCGTTGCGCGCTGCAGCGATGGTGAACCCTACTCCGAGTCACCCGTGCATGCGTGCCGTTTCATCATGAAATTCAGAGACCCGCATGCCTTGCCTTATCGTTGATAAGGTTGGTGACCAACCCAACCGACTTCGCCCACTCGACCGAATTTCGAGACTCAATTTCTCGCCAAATTCGGTGCTGGCGTGGCCACCGGCCAAATGTTGAGTCACACCGCTTACTACAAGTTCTTCCGAGTGGACCTTACGAAGATTCTGGAGATTTTGTGGCGACACTGAAGCAGCCCGTCGATACAGCCGCCAGCCAAGTGGACGGAAATCTTCGTAGTGCGACGTGTCAATTCGTGCCGTGTCCGTGTACTTGCCTGTTGTTTTCACGTTCATTTTGCTTGGGCTACTACTGATGAACCGGGCCCGGAAGGGGGGATCTTTCAAAGAATTTGCAGTTGTTGTGGCGACGATGACGATGTCCAGCGGCGAAGCCGGCATCTACGTGCGTGGACATCGATTTCAATTCGTGCCAGGCCTGCGGCTCGTGTTTTAATGTTCATGCTATTGGGCTTCTGGTGATTAAGCGGGGCTGGAAGGGAGAATCTTTCAAAAAGATTGAAATACTTTTTGAAGACAGTAGCCGGAGGTTGGCAGTCAATGGTCAGAAACGGAGTCGCAGCCGAGCCGGTGACGACAGGAGGTAGCCTGCGGGTTCTCCATAATTTCAAGGGATCAAAAAGAGTTAAAGCGTGGCAGACGAGACGCTGGCCTCACTTTGTCCTCACGGCGGACAACAAAAATTCCCGGTGCGAACCAAGTCGCACCGGGAGTTGAGTGAAACGGGTGGCTGAACTGAATGAGACCGAGTCAAGTCAAGCTACCAGCTGTCGAGACGCGCCCAAGGTCGCGGCTCAGTTTCTCAAACGATAGGTGTGCGGTTTGAATCTTACTACGAGAGTATCGTTCGCGTACACCGTGACCCAGTTGTCTGTCACCAGGCCAAGGCTGTTCACGGTTCTGTAATAAGCGCCCGCGAGTGCGCTATCGAATCCAACTCTTAGGTCGCCGAAAAGCGGAGACAATGGGTCGTCCCAGTTGTGTTCGACCCAGACAATGTCAACCGCAGTGCGGGCTGGGTTCGGCGCTTCTGGTATGACAAACCTGCCCTCCCAATCGTCGAGATAAGCGTCCGGGTCCTCAAACCAGTTGTTCACCCCTATGAGTGTGATTAAGGCGCCCTCCTCAACTCCTGGAGTCGCGACCGCCTCTCCGGTGTAGAGATCGTATCCATTCGGAGCGCCCTTCACCTGGATCACGGGGCGTCCGTTTGGTACGTCATTGATAGAAACGACTATGGGCCCGGCCATAAGGCTGACCGGGAGCAATACGGCGGCTGCAATTACGGTCAACGCGGTTGTGTAATGAATCTTTTTCATAGTTTGTCTTTCTACTCAGGTGTTTGGCCTGAATTTGTTTGTTGTTGTTTTGTTTTCAAGCGCGGACTTCAATTCGCTGTCCGCCCTTAAGCAAGAATGGTCGGATTTCCCTTCGTGCTCATCGCGTTCTGTGCTTCTACTGATTAAACGCGCTTGCGCAGGCGAATCTTTCAAGAAAGTTGAAATATCTTTGGGGATAGCTGCGGAGGTCGGCAGATTCCTGAAAGAATCGGCTCGGGCCGCCCGGTTCTTCAGTAGATGACTACGGATTGCACCGATCACACGAGCCAGCAGCCACCCGAAGTCCAGAGTGAAAAACATTCGTGCCTATCTGCATCATCCATGGTTAAATTCGTCATGCCCCGCGACGAATTGCTTCCGACCCGCGCCAGCTTGCTGGAGCGCCTGAAGGATTCGGGCGATGACACGAGTTGGAGCGAATTTTATCAGACGTACCGCGAATTGATTTACAGCGTGGCGCGCAAGGCCGGGCTGAACGAAGTCGAGGCGGAGGAAGTGGTGCAGGATACGGTCATATCCGTGGCGAAGAAGATGCCGGGCTTTCACTACGATCCGGCGGTGGATTCCTTCAAGGGTTGGCTGCTCACGGTGTCGCGCTGGCGCATCCTCGATCAATTGAAGAAACGGCAAGCCGCACAAATTCACCCCCTCCACACATCGGCTGTTACGAAGGAGGAAGGGACACACACGGCCACGATTGAGCGCGTCCCGGACCCGGCGGGCTTCGACTTAACCACGGTTTGGGATGAGGAATGGGAGAAGAATCTTCTGCAAACGGCACTGGCGCGAATCAAACGCCAGGTCCATCCGCAGCATTATGAGATTTATCATCTGCACGTCATTCTGGGCAAGCCGGTGCGCGAGGTGGCGCGCGCGCTGGGTGTTAATACCGGACAGGTCTATCTGGCCAAACATCGCGTCGGCGCGCTGCTGAAGAAGGAAGTTAAGAAATTGGAGCGAGCAGGCGTTCCTTAATCAGCAGCAGTTGCCCAAGAACTGATTCTCGAATTCTCAACGCGCGCGGATGGCGCCCAGGCTCGTCACCGGCATGAATACACCGTTGCCACAGTACATCACTTCCACGGCGCTTAAGCGTGCGCCGGAGAGATAGCCCGCGGTTCCGGGTGTGGTCGTAGCTTGTGTTGAAATGTAAATCTGAGTGCTGGTACCGGCTACCGCCAACGTGCTGGCATCAGACGAGGAGGCCACCGCTTTCCATCCCCCGGTGGTTAACGTATCGCGCGGCAGCCAATTCAGTCCTGAATCGGTGGAAATGTAAATGGTGCCGAGGTCCCAAACCGCGGCCAGCCGCGCGCCGTCGGCAGACGATGCGACAGACGACCAGTTTTGCGCGACCAGGTTCGGTGCCCAATTCGTGCCGGCATCGGATGAAGTGTAGAGGAGATCGCCAGTCGCCGCCGCGACGAGCCGGGTGCCATCGTACGAAGAGGCCACGGAAACCCAGTTTCGGTTGCTTTCGTGCGGCCCCCAAGTGACACCGGCGTTGGTCGAGGTGTAAATCATCCCGCCTTGAACGGTCGCTACGAGGTTCGACCCGTTGGCAGAGGACGCAACCGCCGACCAGCTCGCCGCTCCCAGTCGCCCCGTCCACGTCGCGCCGCTATTGGTCGAAGTAAGGATGCCACCGCCAGCGACCGCCACCAGTTTGTCGCCGTCCAAGGACGAGGCGACACCGGTCCAACTCGCCGTCCCCTGACGCAGCGTCCAGGTTGCGCCCGAATTGGTCGAGGTATAAAGGCCGGAGGCCGCCGCTGCCAATAGTTTGCTTCCGTCTCCCGAAGAAGCGATGGAAGTCCAACTCTGGTTGCCGAGCGTCGCGCGATCCGTCCACGTCGCGCCGTAGTTGGTGGAAGTGAAAATGTGCCCGCCATTGACGACCGCCGCCAGTTTACTGCCGTCGGCGGAAGCGGCGATGGCTTTCCAATTCAAGCTGGTGGCACGCGGGGACCAGGTTGCGCCGAGGTTGTTCACGAGGTTGCCGAAGAGGATGGATTGCCCAGCGTTCTGGGCCAGAATCCAGCCGCCCGCCCCGCTGGCGGACACGCGCACGGTTTCGCCCACGCGCATGGATGCGGGCAAGGTGACGATTACCGGCGTTGTATCGTTCGTGGCCAGATAGCCCGTGTTCGGCAGCGCCTGAATATTCGACCCGGTCGGGATCACCTCGAAAATTCTGCCCGGGACATTGGTCAAACCGGTGCCGTTGCCACTGAAAAAAGGAGCAGACACAGCTCCGGAAAAATTAGCCGCGCCATTGAGCAGCGCCACGTTGGTGGAAAGTTGCGAATCCCGCACCGTGCCGGTCAAATTCGTTGCCGGCAGTGTGCCGCTCAGGTTTGAAGCGGTCCCGGCGCTGATGGCCTGAATGGCATAGGGCACTGAAGTCAGAAGCTGGCGTGGCGCAAGCGTAACGTATGGGCTCGGGTCGCCGAAGGCGCGGACGCCGATTTGCAGCCAACGCGCGCCGCCGTCGAAGACATTTCCAAAATCCAGCCCCACAGTGAACAGGCCGTTGGAGACGGTTACCGGTGCCACGTTGGTGGCGCTCCCGATTTGATTGGTCAGCGCGGCAGTGTCATGGAGCGTGAACCGCAAATCGTAAGTCCCGTTGGCCGGCGCGCCGGCATCGGCCAGGCGACCTTGATATGTGAACACCGTCGTTTGTGCGTGCGCCGCAACTTCAAGAAACAAAAGTGCTCGTAAGACGTAAGACTTGAACTGCATGCACTTTAATTATCACATTCCCGAGCGGTAACAAGTCACAACGCTCTGCTCGACAAACGCAAATCATCCCTTAGCCTTGCGCCCACAATATGACCGATCCGCGTTACACAAAACTGGCGAAACTGTTGGTTGAATATTCCACGGCCCTGAAGAGGGGCGACCGCGTGTTGCTGGATATGATTGATGTGCCCGATGAATTTTCCGTTGAACTGATGCGCGCTGCCCGGAAAGCCGGCGCGACACCGCTCATTGAGGTTCGTCACACCCGCGTCTCCCGCGAAATCCAGCGCGGCACGAACGAAAAGCACGCGGCTTTGGTTCGCGACGTGGAATTGTTTCGTATGAAACGAATGCAGGCTTACATCGCCATTCGCGGCAGCGCCAACGCCAGCGAGACATCCGACGTGCCAGGCGACTGTCTGGCGCTTTATTCGAAGACCCTGCGGCCGGTATTGAACTATCGCGTGAACAAAACCCGCTGGTGCGTGTTGCGCTGGCCAACGCCGAGCATGGCACAGGGAGCGGGCATGAGCACGGAAGCGTTCGAGAATTTGTATTTCGATGTCTGCACCATGGATTATCGCAAGATGGCCCGCGCCATGATTCCGCTTGAACGACGAATGAAACAGGCGGACCGCGTCCATCTGAAAGGCCCGGGCACCGATCTCAAGTTCAGCATCGAAGGCATCGGCGCAAAAATGTGCAAAGGCGACCGCAACATTCCGGACGGCGAGGTATTTTCCTGTCCCGTGAAGAATTCCGTCAACGGAGCGATTCAGTTCAACACGCCGACGATTTATTCCGGCACAAAATTTGAAAATGTTCGACTGGAATTCAAGGACGGGAAAATAATCGTAGCCACGGCCAACAACACGAAGCGCTTGAACGAAATTTTGAATACTGATCCCGGCGCCCGCTATGTCGGCGAGTTTTCGCTGGGCTTTAACCCCTACATCCTGAATCCGATGTGCGACATCTTGTTCGACGAAAAGATTGCCGGCTCGTTGCACTTCACGCCGGGCCAAGCTTACGAGGACTGCGACAACGGGAATCGTTCAGCCGTCCATTGGGATATGGTGTTGATCCAGCGGAAGGATTGGGGCGGCGGGGAAGTGTGGTTTGATGGCGAACTGATTCGCAAAGACGGCCTTTTCGTGCCAAAGGACTTGAAGCCGCTCAATCCGCAGCATTTGAAGTGAGGTTAATGGCAAACCATGGCCTTCCGGTGAACGACCGTGGCGCAGTTTGCCGTTGTCCTTGAATTTATTGCCGATTTCTGTTTGCATTGGTTCAGTCTAGATAACACCACCCATGAAAGCTTTGCTTTGCAGCCTGGCAATCACTTTCGGCGCCCAACTGAGCGCTTGGGCTGGAGCAAGTGTGGATTATTCCCGTGAGATCAAACCGCTGTTTCGGGATCGTTGCTACGCCTGCCACGGGGCGCTCAAACAAAAGGCCGGACTGCGCCTCGATACCGGCGCCGCCATCCGCCGCGGCGGCAAAGATGGGTTGATCATTCTCACAAATGATCTTGCAGCCAGCCCGCTTTTGGTCCGTGTCGCATCCACAAATCTGGACGAGCGCATGCCGCCAGAAGGCGAGCCGCTGACTGTGGGGCAGATCGATTTGCTCCGCAGTTGGATTACGCAAGGCGCCGCTTCACCGGCTAACGAGAAACCCGACCCAGACCCGCGTGAGCACTGGGCCTTCAAACCGCCGGTTCGACCGCCTCTGCCCAACACAACACATCACGCCTCACGCATCGCATCACCCATCGACGTCTTCATCTCTGCCGGACTCGAAGAACATGGGCTGGTGCCGCTTCCCGAAGCTCCCAAGGCGGTGTTGCTGCGTCGCGTTTATCTGGATCTCATCGGCCTGCCACCGACGCGCGAAGAACTGCATGCGTTCCTCGCCGACTCGGCGCCCGACGCCTACGAACGAGTTGTCCAGCGCCTGCTCGATTCCCCGCGGTACGGCGAACGATGGGCGCGTCATTGGATGGATGTCTGGCGCTACGCGGACTGGTATGGACGCCGGCACGTGCCGGACGTATGGAACAGCGCCCCGCAGGTCTGGCGCTGGCGCGAGTGGATCGTGAACTCGCTCAACGCCGACAAAGGTTACGACCGGATGTTGGTCGAGATGCTGGCGGCGGATGAAGTCGCGCCCGAAGATAACAGCGCCCGGGCGGCCACGGGCTACCTCGTTCGCAACTGGTATGCGCTCAATCCGAATCAGTGGATGCGAGATATTGTCGAACACACGGGCAAGGCGTTTCTCGGCCTCACGTTTAACTGCGCGCATTGCCACGATCACAAATACGATCCGATTTCGCAGCGCGACTATTTTCAATTCCGCGCATTCTTCGAGCCGCTGCAGGTTCGACAGGACCGCGTGCCCGGTGAGGCCGACCCTGGTCCGTTTCAAAAGTACGAATACTCGGCGAATCGCAAAGTGGTCACCAACGGTATCGTAAGCGTGTTTGACGAAAATCTAGGTGCAAAAACCTTCATTTATCTGCGCGGTGACGAGCGGAGTTTTCCGGAAGGCAAACCAACGGTTGATCCCGCGATGCCCGCATTTCTGAACGGCGATTCGTTGAAGATTCAACGGCTCGACCTGCCGAGGAGCGCGCATTATCCGGGCCTAAAGCCCTTCGTTCAGCAGGCTGAAATGGAAAAACACGAGCAGAACGTGGTCGCCGCCAGGGACTCGTTGACCACCGCGACCAAGAAGCTGGTGGATGCTCGCGCGAAATTTGCCGCGGCGGAATCGACGAACGCGCTCGCCGCCCGTGCCATTGCCTTTTCAGATGTGCTCGCTGCTGAAGTTGCTTTGCGCAACCAGTCGAACCAAGCCGCTGTCGCGGAGGCCGATTTGGACGCTCTGCGCGCCCGTCTCGCGGCCGATAGAGTGCGCTACGGCACCCTCACCCGTCCTTCGGCCACCCTCTCTCCACCGGATGAGGAGAGAGACGGGGTGAGAGGCGATTCGGAAATTGGGGTCGGCAAACAGGATAAACTTGGAATTGAACAGACCGCAGCGCCAAAGTCTGCTGCGGATGACCTTGCCGCCACCGCGAGCCGAATTGAACGGTTGGCGAACCTGCGAAAAGCCGAGGCCAAGGCTGTTGCTGCTGATGGAGCGCTCGTGCTGCTCCAAGCCGAACAGGCCGCTGTCGCCGCGCGACGCAACGCCGAGGGCGCCAGCGAGAAGAAGGAAGAAAAGGAGAAAGCCGAAGCTGCGCTGAAGAAAGCGCAGGAACAGGTCGCCGCTGCGCAAAGGGTCGTCGAAGCCGCTCAAGTAGCACTTGCAACAAACAGTATCGCTTACACTCCGATCACGCCTGTCTATCCTGAGCAAAGCACCGGTCGTCGTCGTGCGTTGGCGGGCTGGCTCACCAGCCGGGATAACCCACTCACGGCCCGCGTCGCGGTGAATCACATTTGGGCACGCCACTTCCACGCGCCGCTGGTGGCTTCCGTATTCGATTTTGGCCGCAATGGATCAGTTCCGACGAATCCCGAACTCCTAGACTGGTTGGCGGTCGAGTTCATGGAACACGGCTGGAGCATGAAGCATCTGCATCGCCTGATTGTCACGAGCAGTACGTATCGAACGGGGAGTGCACGCGTCCCGCCTGCTGTCGAGGCATCTCGCGGAGACACGCACAGTCAGAATCCCGAAACTGTCGGCGCGGCGCCGACAGGTGCACGCGAGACGCGCACGCTCCCCGAACAGATTGATCCCGAGAACAAGTATTTGTGGCGCATGAACTCTGATCAGATGGAGGCTGAGGTGCTCCGCGACAGTCTGCTTCATCTGGCCGGCGAACTTGATCTTTCTCCGACCGGTTATCCGTTACCGAACAAGGAAGCCGAGACTTCCCGCCGCCGCAGTCTTTACTTTGAATGCTTCCCGGAGCCGGGCGGCCAGAGCGAGTTCGCCACGCTGTTTGATCCACCGGGACCGACGGAGTGTTACCGCCGCTCCAAAACCATCGTGCCCCAGCAGGCGCTGGCCCTAACCAATAGCCGGCTCTCCCGGGAGCAGAGCCGCGCGCTGGCCCAACGATTGAGTGAAGCCTTCCCGCCCAACACCGACCACGGCGACTTGGATTTCATCGCCGCCGCTTGCGAACAAGTTCTCACGCGACGTCCATCCGGCGAAGAACTCGCAGCGTGCCAGGATTTTCTCAAACGCGAACTTGAACCGGCGACCCGCCAACCGACAGACGGCAAAGAACCGGGCGAGCCACCATCAAACGCGCTCCGCGCCCGCGCCAGCCTCGTTCACGCGTTGTTCAATCATAACGATTTTGTAACCATCCGATGAAAACACACTCTTGCTCTTGTGGCCGTATCCCCCGCCGCACATTCCTGGCGGATGTCGGCCTGGGCTTTGCGGGATTGACGCTCGGTTCGATGTTCTGGTGCGACGGCGTGGCGCGGGCTGCCGCTGCCGAGCCTCGCTCAATTTGGACCCCACCCACAGGTCAGCCGCTCTTTCCGCCGAAGGCCAAATCCGTGATCTGGATTTTCCTTAGCGGTGGTTACAGTCACCTCGAAACGTTCGACCCCAAGCCCGCGCTCAATGAGCACGCCGGAAAAACGTTCGACAAGACACCGTTCGAAAATCCGCTCGCTTCGCAGAAACACAAAAATCGTTTCCGATCCGTCCCGGCGGATTCGGTCAACGTGCGCGACGTTTATCCCATCATCTATCCCTCGCAGGTCGGCTGGAAGCCCTACGGCCAATGCGGCATTGGCATCACCGATTGGTGGCCGCACCTCGCCCAATGCGCCGATGACATCGCCTGGGTGCGTAATATGTGGACGACCGATAACGACCATTGGGCGGAGAACCAGATTCACACCGGCCGGCATCGCCTTGACGAAACGCAGCCCAGCCTTGGCGCCTGGGTACACTACGGCCTCGGAAGTCTCAATGATAATCTGCCCAGTTTCGTCACCGTCGGCGTGCCCAAGGCGCATACGACCAGCGAAATCGACCACGCCTACTATCTCGGTCCGCAACACGGTGCCGTCCCGCTGGCCGTGGATCCGAAGAATCCGCTTCCCTACGGCACGCGCCTCGAAGGCGTCAGCTCCGCGGAACAGGCCAGCGAATTTGAACTCATCGGCAAGCTAAACCGCCTGACCGCCGTCGAGTATCCTGACGACGAACGCCTGCGCGCCCGCATCCGGGCTTATGAACTCGCGTTCAAGATGCAAACCGCCGTGCCCGAAGCGATGAATTTCCCAGCCGAACCGGAAAACATCCGCCGCCTTTACGGTCTTGACCAGGACCACACCAAAGTGGCGGGCGAACGCCTCCTGTGCGCGCGGCGGTTGGTCGAGCGTGGCGTGCGTTTTGTGCTTGCCTATCCCAGTGGACTAAGCGCGTGGGACTCACATCAAAAGCTAAAGGACAATCACGAAAAACTTTGCGCGAACGTGGATCTGCCCGTCGCCGGCCTGCTGCGCGATCTCAAGCAACGCGGCTTGATGCACGATGTGCTGGTCGTGTTTTGCACCGAGTTCGGACGCACGCCCGGCCTCGAACAACGCGCCGGTGGCAAGGACGGCCGCGACCATCACCCGCACGGGTTCACGATCTGGTTTGCGGGCGCGGGCATCAAAGGCGGAACCATTCATGGCGAGACGGACGAACTCGGTTACCATGCCTTGGGTGACGGCCATTACGTAACCGACATTCACGCCACAGTGCTGCACCTCCTTGGCCTCGATCCGCGCCAGCTCGAAATTCCAGGCCGCAAACGCCTTGAGATCGATCACGGCGCGCCGATCAGGGAAATCCTCGCCTGACATATTCTTCGGATTCATGCCGCATCAAAGCAACCAAGTTCCTGTCAACCTGACGGCTGTTACTGAAGTGCGTTTTACTCGCGGTGTCTGCTCGTCGTCCAAGAGGATTTCGAGGTGCACAATCCAAAGACTCGCGCTGGGGTTATTTTCTCTGCCTCTATTCGCCGCGACCATTCCGGCGAGTCCGTTGTCTGTGCCCAACGCTTCGTTCGAGGAAGCTGGTGATGGCAAACCGCGTGGGTGGACGTTTGTCGGCGCGAGGGAGGTAATTTCAAAAGCTTGGACGACTGAAAAACCGTTCGCAGGTGAGCGAGCACTCCGGTTCGACGGTCGGCACGGCTCACAGCAATGGGAATCGTCTCCAATCCGCGTACGTCCGGCGCAAAAATACCTCGTCCGCTGGCAAACACGCTTCTCCGGCGAAAAGAGTTGGCGTTTCCGGGCCAGCTTCTGTGGCGCCGAGGTGGTCTATCGAGACGGCGATGGGCACGTTCTGGGCTCGACGCGGCAGCATTCGCACTGTTGGCAGACTCCCGGCTGGCAACCAGGCTGGTTGCTCTGCACAACGTCTTCTGCGACGGCTACAATAGCTCTTCGCTTTGCCTTGGAAACCACGGAGCCGCTGCCGGGCGGCTTCGACGTGGATGCAGTCGAACTGAACGAGTGGCCACCGACTGCACCCGCTGGCGACTCCAACACCTGTCTTCTCGCGCTCAACGTTGAAGATGAAAACGGACGGCCTACCGCGGCCCGCGTTCGGATCACTAACGAAAAAGGCGAGCCGGTGCGCCCACCGGGAGCTATCGCCTACGAGCGGGTGGCCGGAGCATTTCACCTGCTGGAGGAGGGTGCCTGCTACGCGCTTGTGCCCCGCGGCTCGTACTCAATAATTGTGACAAAGGGGGTTGAGTATGAACCGTGGGAGCGTGTCGTCAATGCGACAACCGAGAGCCTCGCTCTTACTGTTCAACTGAAGCGCAACTGGGACTGGCGCGAGCGAGGCTGGTTTGCGGGCGACCACCACACTCATCTCTACCGGCACGGCGGCAGTCTCTTTCCGACCCTCCAGTGGCCCGATGTGATGCGCGCTGCGCGCTCCGAGGGATTAGACTTCCTGCCCTTCATGGGCGCCGACCAGTACCCGGATGAGACAAAACTGGCCGCCGCAGAACCGCGCCACCGCGATTTCGCCTACGAGCTTACCGCTGAGTTCACCGAAGATTTCTGGGGACACGTCTGCCCCATCGGCGCATCGCCGGAGTCACGCCGTGATCCGCGCTACGACGCCGGCCCGATGAATTTCGACCGGTACGCCGCCATTGCCGCGGCGGGCGGCGTCCTTTCCTACGGTCATCCGCACGGTCCACTTGAAGATGGGGACGACCTTAAGCCAGTCGCCACACTTGGCATGGGTCACGTCGCGCGTGAGTTCCCGGTGGACCTCGCCCTTGGAATGCCTTGCGCGATTGACCTTCTGACCATGGAAGGTCCACGCAATCAACTCGAGCACAAGCTGCGCTATCTCTATCGCTTGTGGAACCTCGGTTTTCGACCGGCCGTTGCCGCTTCGACCGATTTCCACGTTGACCAAGGTCGGCAACCCGTTGGCGCCGTGCGCACGTACGTCCGGTCAAGTGTCCTGGATATGAATGCCATTGCGCAAGCTTACCGCGCAGGCCGAACGTTTGCGACCAGCGGGCCGCTCCTTGATCTGCGAGTTGCGGGCGCGGGGCCGGGAGACGAGGTGCACCTGCCGGGCCAAGGTGAACGGTTGCAAGTCAATGTCGAGGCGGTCTCAATCGGAAAATTCGACCGCGTTGAGATCGTGGTGAACGGCGAGATATTCCGCACCTTCACGGCGGAGGATCCCCATCGCATTGCCGCTGCCTGCGAAGTGCCCGCCGGGCGCAGCCTTTGGATCGCCGCACGCGCCTACGGGTCCGAGGACCGCCACCTTGCGAGCGAACTCGAGGGCCGGCCGCTTGGGGCCGGCCAGTTTGCGCACACATCGCCCGTGTACGTGCTCGTCGAGGGCCAGCCTATCCTCGCTGGCAAGTCCGCCGACGCCGAGTATTTTGTCCGGTGGTGCGATGCAGTCCTCGCTGGCTGGCGAAAGCACGTCGCCGCCAATCCAGAGCAGGCGAAACACGAGGAGGTGGTAAGCGGTCGGCTGGCCCGCGCGAGAGAAACATACGCCAGGCTTGCGGATAGCAGGCGTTGACGGGCGGGGAGCTTCGCTGCATGGGAAAAGACGCTTGGAACGCAATCATGCCCACGACTGGTATGCTGATGTCTCAATGCAGCCGTGTTCCAGTAACTTTGGGTTTGGCTTGCTCCCAGTCACACTCGCGCAGGAACAATCACGAATGGCACGCCACGCCGGCAAAATAACCGCTGCAAGGCAAACACGGCATAGTTGTGCAACCAACGCGTCCATCGTGTCTCGTCACTGAACGCCAGTTGCCCGCCAAACAACACGGCGTTTGGATGCTGCTTGAGCAAGTCTTCACTCAACTCCGCAATCTTACCTACAATGTCATGGCCGACATCGGTGACGCTTTCGGCGGTGAAGCCGTGGCGCTGCGCGAACTCAACGTAACGTTTCACGCTAACGGCGGTTTCGGTTTTCAATCGTTCCAATTCCTCCGCGCCTTTGAAGCTTCCGGCGTCCAACGCACCGACTTGCACGAAGATGAAATGCCCAAACGTGTCGGGAAACAATCGCGGGATGCCGAGAAACGTGTGCAGTCCGAGCCCATTGAAGCCATTCACAAACACGATGGCTGTGCGACCTTGATTCGGTCGCGTTGGCACAGACGGCGTCGGTAGTTTCGACACCTCCACCAATTCGAGACGTCGAAAGTCTTTTGTTGCTGCAAGATAATGACGCTTCACGAAGAACGCCAACCCCACCACCGCGCCGGTCACCACCAGTGTTACCCAGCCGCCCTCGTGGAATTTCACCACGCACAACGACACGAGAATGAAACTTGTGGAGCACAGTCCGATGCCGTTGATCGCCAGCTTACGTTTCCACTGCGGCGCGGTCGCGCGATTTTTCCACCAGTGCCGCACCATGCCGAATTGCGACAGCGTGAAGGTGATGAACACGTTGATGCTGTAAAGCACTACAAGCAATCCTACCGCGCCGTGTGTGATGAGCAACACCAGCAACGCCGCGCCGCCCATCAGCAAAATGCCGTTCTGCGTCACGAAACGGTCGCTCAACGTCGCGAAGCGCGAGGGAAACCACCGGTCCAGCGCCATGTTTGCCAGCACGCGCGGACCATCGAGAAACCCCGCTTGTGCCGCGATGAACAGCAACGCTGTCGCCGCCAACATACAGAGGCCAACGAACCACTTACCCGTATCACCAGGCCACGAAGCCGTGATGCTCTCAAATAAGACCGCGTTGAGTGTTTTGCCCTCAGCCGGTTTCACCGCGTAAAGCAGATACGCCAGCAGCAGTCCGAACACCGTTATCGCCAGCGATGCGCCCATATAAGTCATCGTGCGTTTGCCGGTCTGCACGCGTGGCTCGCGCAGGATTGGCAGACCGTTGCTGACAGCTTCGATGCCCGTGTAAGTGCCCGCGCCCATGCTGTACGCCTTGAGGATCAACGCCAGCACTCCGAGCCATCCCAGTTCCGCGTGCGCGCTGCGGACTTGCGTCGCTGTTTGACTTGCGACGACGGGCAAATCTCCAGCGTGACTGATGATCGCCACGAGAATCGCCATTGCGTGCGTGCCGACAAAAATGAAAAACACCGGCACCCACAACAACACCGACTCGCGCACGCCACGCAAGTTGAGCAGTGTCAGGAAGGCAATTCCCACGCAACCGAAGGCCAGCTTCCACGGCAACCACGCTGCCGGCAGCACGGAGAACAATTGGTCCGCTCCGCTCGCCACCGAGATCGTGATGGTCAGCACGTAATCCACCAGCAACGCCGAGCCCGATACCACGCCCGCTGCTGGCGAGAGTAGTTTGCTCGCGACGAGATACCCGCCACCGCCCGACGGAAACAATTCGATGATCTGACGATAGCTTGCGCAGATGACCACGATGGTCGCCACGCACGCGAACGCGACGAAGACACTCAACCCGGTGTGCGCGCCAAGGGCTTTGAAAGTTTCTTCTGGTCCGTAGCACGATGACGATAATCCGTCCGCGCCCAACCCCACCCAGGCGAGCACCGCGATGAGGGAGATTTTGTGAAACAGACTGCGGTCGGACAAATCCCGCGCCCGACCGAGAAAAAGATTTTTGAGGGTATTCATACCATATTGGTTTTGCGGAGCGGCGGCGTTCGACCGCCGCTCCAGATTTGTCACGCTGCTTTCTTGGTTTGCTCTTTCAGCATCATGCCAAGGAGTCCGTCCACAAGGCCGCTGCCGCCGGGTTGTCCGTTCACAGCGACATCTGGAACGATTCGCACGTTCCGCTCACCTACGATCTGCATAAGTTGCATGACGGTGTAGCCTTGCACGCCGATGGATTCGACGCCGGCACGATACGCCTGCGCCTTGGCGTCGCCGGTAGCGCGGATGGCTTCGGCCTCGCCCAGCGCGCGGAGGCGTGTGGCTTCGGCTTCGCCGGTCGCGTGCTTGACGCTCGCATTGGCTTTCAACTCGGCGATGTTCACTCCTTGCTCCGCACCGACGACTTGTTGCTGGATGTCAGCAAGCGATGTCTGCCGCACGAGCTGCTGGCGCTGCTCCTGCGCGGCGCGTTGCGTCTCGTAGGTCTTGCGTTGCTCTTCGGCAATCTTCCGGTCCGTCTGTGTCAACATCAGTTCCGCCGGCGGGTTGATGTCGCCGATGAGCGTGTCAATGGCCTGCACATCATACGCGCCAATGGCTTCGCGGATGTGTTCCGCTGCTTCAACCTGCCGCTGACTGCGCGCGCCCAGGAAGTCGAGCACGGTGAAGTCTTGCGCGGAGTTGCGGAAATAATTTCCGACCGTCGGTTGCAAGACGTGGTCCACGAGATTCTGCATCGAACCGACGCGACTGATGACCTTCGGCGCATCGAGCGCACCAACGTGGATGATCTGTGACACGTCGAGGTTGAACGCAAAGCCGTCCTTTGAACGCACGGTGATGGATTGCAGCTTCGAGTCGTAATTGTGCGCCTCAGTGCGGTTCGCCCAGTTCAACACGATGTTCGTGGTCGGCACGAGTTCGACTTTCATCACGCGCGTGTTGAGCGGATGTTTGCCGGGATACAACGGCGTGACCCACACGCCCTTGTGGCCGGTGTTCACGAGATCGCCGTGCTTGAAGTCCACGCCGCTGACGTCTTCGTGCGCCTTGCCGACGAACGAAATGACGACCCCGACGTAGCCGATGGGAATCTGCACCATCGGCACCTGCTCGACTTGCACGAACCATGGATTCAAGTTCCACGCA
Organism: uncultured Verrucomicrobiota bacterium; assembly: GCA_964651015.1. Classification (GTDB taxonomy): domain Bacteria; phylum Verrucomicrobiota; class Verrucomicrobiia; order Limisphaerales; family PALSA-1396; genus CAZYYS01. The sequence goes on along the minus strand of CAZYYS010000081.1, from coordinate 1,325 downwards.
CCCGACAAAAGGATTTGCTCCTGCAAACCACGACTGCCACCGCCATCCAGAAATGCCTGCGCGTTTTGAAAACTGTCGTGGCCCGCGATGGATTGCCCGGCGATTTCGCCCGCTGCGATTGGCTGACCGTCAAGCGTCGTAACTATGCCCACCATGTCCGACTGGACGTGATGCAGCAACAACTGCTCCGCCAACATGCCGTGTTCGTGTGCGGTCGCGGACGTGATGACGGTGAACAGCGCGGTGTTGATGCGATAGGTGCCACCGGTGAGGATGCCGAGTTGCCGGCCTTTCTCGCCGCCATAAAGCAGGAACTTGCGCGCGTCCTGGAAGTTGTCACACTCCACACGCTTGCCGAGAATGTGTTCCGCCGGCATCGCCGCGCCGTCAGCCGCCATCACGAGGGCAATCTCGCCCTGTTGCACGACGGTGACCGGAACTTTGATGATGCGGAACTGCCACGGCCAGTAGCCGAAGTGCAAGCCCGGCGCGAGCGTGTCTGCTTGAAGGCCCGCCTCATTGTTAAGCGCGAGCAAATGCCCCGGCGGCAACGAGCGATTGGCGAAGCGTTTGATCACAATGCCGACCTGGCGTTCGCGGATCAACACGAAGCTGGAGAGCAGAATAATCCCCGCCAACGCCAGCAACCACCAATACCAAGCGAAACCAAACCAAACTCCACTCATTGCGAATGTAATGTTCGTCGTCATAACCCATCTCCGATGTGATTGCACACCGCGCCCGTTTATCGCGGGCGCGACACCGCACGTTTTATGGGGTGACCATGGTTTCCCGCACACGCGAGAGCTAGAGGATCGCCCTTCCAAAGGCCGACGAGGTTAGCTGACGGGCTGGGTCTTGAAAGTGACCTGGCCGGGGGTTTTCCCCGACCTGCGCCCCATCCTGATGTTTCCATCAGGAACTGGTTCCCCCGCGCTGCCTTGCAGGAAGGCAAGACAGCTTAGGCTGCAACACCAATGAGGATGGCCTAATTGGAATTAGTTGTCAAACCGAGGATAAGAGGTCGCAGTAACCCTGCGAAAGTCCGTGGCATCAAATGGCATGGCATACAAGCCTTGGAATTTTCGTTGAAACCGGGAAACTGTCGTCAGTTAGTCGTGGGCGGAGATGGCTGCCAACATCGCGCTGGGCGGAACGGATGGGCCGCAACCGCATTGCGGTTGGGGGGTGGACGTTCACTTTATCCGGTGGTGCGATGCGGTCCTCGCTGGCTGGCGGCAACACGTTTCCGCCCACATCCAGAACAAGCAAAGCACGAAGCGGTCGTTGTCGAGCGACTGGCGCGAGCGCGAACGGTTTTCACC
>CAZYYS010000080.1:0-18494 GCA_964651015.1 uncultured Verrucomicrobiota bacterium | reverse complement strand
TGCAGGCGAGTGCATTGGGCACGGCGGCGTTGAAGCCCACACTATCTCCCGGTGGTATCGCACAGTCCTCCGCCGTTGGCGGGGCGAAACTGAACGAGAATATTTCGGCGTCCGGCATCGCACAAGCGGGTGACTTCGGTCCGGCGGAGCTGGATCAAAACATAGCGGCCGCCGGCGGGATCTCGCAAGCGACGGGCTTCGGTCAAGCGCAAGCGGGAGGCGGTGGCGCCCAGACTTTGAGCGTGAATGGATTGGCGCAGGCGGTGACGTTCGGGCTTTCGGCACTGTCCGCGTCATCCAATCCGGCGTCGCCGCAAAACCCGTCTGCTTCGAGTGGCAGTGGTCGCGTGGTTTACTTTTCGCCACGAGAAAAACCGTTTCCACAATCGGTTTCGCCAGCGAGCTTCCGTCATCCAGTCGTCTGCGGCCAGGCCCGGTTCAATCAAACGGTAGTCGGTGGCGCGCCTCTGCCGGTGCGGTTTGGACGCGGTCAAATCGGGATGTCCATCCAGAGCCCGCCGTTGTTTCAAAGGGTGTCGTTCGGGTTGGCACAACTTGAGTCGCAGGAAAATGAGGAGGAACTGATGGCTCTATTGTTGGATGAGTGACCTAAAAAATAATCCGAAAGTACCACAGGTTCAATTTCACGCGGGCATATAAAACGAAAACTGAAAACAAAGTTACTCTGAATATGCCAGCTCAAGCAAAAATCCACCGGAACGTTCTGACCCAGCAACGCGCCGCCTGTCTGACCGCGGCCCAGGCCGCGCAAGAGCCCTTTGCCAGCCAGTATAAAGACATCGTGCGCCAATGCGATGAGGCGTTGGCGGCTTTGCCGGCGGATGACCAGCCGGTGGAGGACAAGCACAACACGGCGCTGGCCAGCCTCTTTGTCAGCTCCAACGGCCTGTGCATGCTGCTCAACTCCGCGCTCGAAACGGAGCGGAGAAATTCCGGGAGCGCGGTGCAGACGGAAATCACCCGGCGCGTCACGGCCGGCGAATTGTTCACGAAAGATTCCCTCGCCTCAGCGGTTCAGTCGGAAATCAAGAAACTGACGGACGCCGGCGAATACGTGCCCAAGGCCACAGTCACGCAGTTGTGCTCGGAGGCCAAGACCAATGGCCTGACGGAGGGCGAGACGAGAGTGCGCAATGAAATGGCGGCCAAGGCCGCCGCCGAACAGAAAATCGCCGAGCGCAAGACCGCGTTGCAGACCGCTGGCTTTCCGGTTCCGGAAACCGACATGGAAAAATTTTTGGGTGGCACGGATGAGGAATTCAACGCGCGCCGGACGCGCGCGCAGACCCGCCAGGAGGCGCTCAAAACCCAGGGTTACGTGATCCAGTCGGCCCATCTGCTGACCAATCTCTGGCGCGAGGATGCCGAGTACAAGGCGTTCGAAAAAACCATCGAAGAAATTCCGGCGCTCAAATCCAACGCCGACCCGCTCGCGGTCGGAAGTCCGAAGGCCGCGCCGACCTTGATGATCTGACCCAAACGATTCGCGAACCAACACACTGAACCCAAACCGAACTGACTATGGACTCCGTTTTTGAAATCAAGATCCGCGGCTCGCGGCACAACAAGTCCCTGCAAATGCCGGCCTTTGCCGTTTTGGAAGGTGTGGCCCTGCAGGAATCCACGACCAACCCGGGCGTAGCCGAATTGGCGGATGGCACCATCCCAGCCGGCGGGTTTGTCAACCGCGCGGTGGCCGTGGGCGTGCCCACGCCGACCTACGCGGAACTGGCCGGTCAGGGTGCTTCGATGCCGTTGGAATCGCCGTATCAGGCCGGTCATGAAGGCTCGCTCGAAGACGCCGAGGAAGTGGAGGCCGAGGGTGCGGACCACATCCTGGGCACTGGCGGTGATGCGATCACTTCCAGTACGGCCATCAAGACGCGTTGCTCTTTCCGCGCCGGGAAATTCTGCGTGGCGCAGACCAACCAGTATGTCGAGTACATGCTGGTCGAGAAAAAGACGCCGCACTTTGCAGCCAACGGCACGCGGTACCGATTCCGCAAGGTGGACTCACATCGAATCTGACCCGACCCGACCCGACTGAATAACGAATCACCGAACCCGAACCGAACACGAAACGCTATGGAAACCCCTCAAATCATTCCGATTGAAAAGATGAGCCTGCCGGAGTTGCAGGACCGCCTGAACTATCTGGCTCGGCGCGCACAGACGTTGAGCGGTTTCGTGCTCGAAGGCGGCCGACAGGTCGCCGCGGGTCCGGCAGTGGCCAACTTCTTCAAAACTTTGGTCACGCAGATGGGTGACCCGGCCCACATTGAAAAGCGCAACCGGTTCATGGCCGAAGCCGAACGCGACCCGGTCAAGCGCATGCAGCTTTGTGCCCTGCGTCTGGAGACGTACAACAACTATCTGATGGCGCAGTTGCAGTGGATCAACTTCTACGGGCAGATCGTCAATCTCGGTCCGGAAGACCGGCCGATGGAACAGAACACGACGCAACAGGAAGTGACCTGTTATTACATCTCGGCGGACGGCCGGGTGGAGCATGAACGCATCCGCAAGGATGACGTGGAGACGTTCCTGCCGTTGCGCTTCGTGACCACGCCGGCGGTGCGCATGAAGGAAGTGGACATCTACCGGGGCAACATTGTGGACGCCGCCTTGCAGGTGTTGAGCCTGAGTTCCGACCTGATGAACACCATCGAGAATGAGTTCTTCACGATGGTGAAGGCCAACGCCTTTGGGACGTTTACCTTCACCGGCAAGAAAGCCACGTATCCCTATGTGGCCAACCGGTTCATCAAAATCGGAAACCTGCCGACGACCAACGACGTTACCGTCACGGGCGCGAACGGTTCGAGCAACTTCAACTTTGCGACGCTGGATGATATCATTGATTACGCGGCCCGATGGGCCGACACCGACCCCGGCGGTAATTTGCAGCCCACCGGCCGCATCCGCCTGCCCAGTTCGCACGTGCGGGCCTTCTCGGATGGCATCACGCCATCGGGTGCGACAGCCAACGCGATTGCCGACTCACTGCTGGAGAAGGGTTGGACGGGTATCGTGTATCGCGGCGTCAACTGGGTGTTCATCCCGGACAACACCTTGGACCCGGCGGAGTTCATCTGCTACCCCGAGTTTAACCGCAAGCCGGCGCGCGTGTTCTTCAAGCCCTCGCTTGACCGGGAAGTGGTTCGTGGTGGCGACCAGGATTACGAACTCTCCACCAAGAACGAGCAGGAACGTTGGATGCGGAAAGCCTACGGCGCTTCGATCAACACGGCGACCCGCCGGAACATCGCCCGGTTCAAATATCGCACCTGAGTCGAACACTGGCCGAACTGAAACGACTGAGACGAATTTCAAACTGACACGATCATGAGCCGATACAAACCGACAGCCATCGCCGATGCGGACCAAAGCATCGTCGAGCCGCCTTATTTCGGCGGTGAGTTTGCCGCTTACGCCAGCCACAAACCGGCCAAGCTTATCGGTGAGATTGCGTTGCCGGGGAGCAACCAGGGCACGCTCACGCTCAACCAGGCGCTCGCCATCACGGCGGGTGGAGCGGACCTGCAGATTGTGGCGACGGGTTACTTGCGTTCCAGTGTTGCGGCAGCCATCACGCTGAACGTCACGAACAACGTCGATGCGGCCGTCACGGCGGTGGCCACCTTTTCGCCCCCGACCCGCGCGCGTGACCAATCGTTCAATTTTCAGGCGGGCATCGCGCAGGACATTATTCCCGCCTCCGGCAACACCATCAAGGCGATCAATTCCCTGGCTTCCATCCTGGGCGGATTTCAGAACGTCTCGTTCGCGATTTACGAACTGCCGGTCTGGCCCACGGATTATTTCCTGATCGGTTGCACCACGGCCAAGAACTTCAACACGAAGGGCCGGATGGCGAAGGGAATTGACTGCGGCATGCAGACCGACGCCTTCGTCAAGCGCGGCAAGACCAAGCCGGCGAACCTGACCATCAGCCAAAAGCTGGCTGGGTTTCATGACGGCCTGGCGCGTCTGGACGGCGGCAAGGTCACCGTCATGCTGCGCGGCCTCAAGGACGGACAGGTCACCGGAGACGTGCTGGTCTTCACCGACTGGACGCCGACGTTCGCCAACGAACTTCCCGATGGGGACGGCGAAGCCATGATGAACTCCGATGAGGGCAAGTATGGCGAGCTGCTGATGTTCTTCGCCGACGACGCATGATTTGATGCCTTGCGGCTCGCGGAGCCGGGCAAGCTTCAAGGCGGGAACGAGAAATTCTCGTTCCCGTTTTTGTTCAAAGGACCGTTATGAAATTAAAGCTGGGGCAAATCGTGAGAATGAATCCGGCTGGAGAGCCGGTCTTCGTCAATGGCTTTCGCCGCTTGCGAACCCTGGTGCTTCCCGCCAGACAGGCCTACTCCCTCGCCCTCGTCGCCGGAATCGTTGACACGCAGTTCAGCGCGTTTCGCGCCGCCCGGGACGCTGCCATCCGGAAACACGGCCGGGAGACACCGGACCGCAGCGGCTGGCATATCCCGGCCAGCGATGCCGACGCGTTGAAGAATTTCGAAGCCGAAATCCAGCCCCTGCTCGACCAGGACCTCGAGCTGCCGGTTCCGGAAAAAATCAAGCTGCCGCCCGAAAGCGCATTCACGGCCGATGAGATTCTGGCCCTGGTGGAGGCCGGGTTGGTGGACTGCCCATGAGCGAAAACGTTTCACTTGTGACACAGACCTACGATCCCGTGCGAGCGATCCTTGGTGACTTCAGCACCGTATCGCGCCGCTACGAGGACAGTGCGATCGCGTCGGTGGTGCGGACGGTGTTGCGCCTGGGAAAAGTGCCCGGTTACACGCTGACGGCCGATCAGTTGGGCATCACGCCGGCCATCACCACCCCCAAGCCGCTGGCCCTGCTGATTTACAATGCGGCGAAGACCTTGCTGCTGCCCAACGTGGCGGAATACAGCTACCGCACGCGCGCCATTTCCGAGCGGTTTGGCAGCCAGAAAAACTTCCTGTTCGACCTCGAGAACGCGCTCTACGACGAGGAACACGGCGAGATGTTCTACACCTGGCAGATGTTCTACGGCTGGGTGCACAGCGTGACGGGCATCAACCTTTGGGAATTGTTGACCGAGGTCAAATTCAACACGCCGGTCGCCACCGTGACGATTGGTCCGGGCGGCATCCACGAACTCGCCGAGCCGCCGGCCGCGCCGCCGGGCGTGGCGGTGTACACGGGCAGCGCGGATCCCAACGACGTGCCGGATCTCGCCGTCGTGGAAACCGGTTCGATCTACAACCAGATCATTGACGACGTGTTCACGCGGCAATGGATCAAGGCGGAAGGAGCGTGGCAATGAGCCGGAGATTTTTATTGTGCGTGTGCACCGCGGCCATCGTGGCGGTGATGCTGTTCCTGTTTTTGTTTGTCCCGCAGACCGCACAGGCGGCCCGCGGCCTTTTTCCCATTGAAGGCTGGTTTGCTTCCAACGTGGCCAGCCGGGCGAGCGCCTCGCAAGTGCGCACGACCCTGCAGGTTTTTACGCCGATCCAGGGTTCGAACATCGTACTGGTGGCCGATCAGGTCAACGGGACGATGACGATTCATGGGACGGCCACGGGGAGCGGCGGCAGCGGACTTTGGGAGGAAGACGAAAACGGCGACGCGATGCCGGCGCTTGCTGGCGGTACTGACGCCAACTGGGAGCTGGATGGCAACGGAGATTTGCAACCCATCAACTAATGAAAACACGATTTCTATTCTGCCTGCTGTTGGTGCTGGCGCTGCCGGCGACCGCAGCCACGAATGTCGTTCCGCGAACGGCCAATGGCGGCACGCTCGGTACCGCTTCAAAACCCTGGGCCAATATCTATGGTGCTGGCGCCGGTTTGACCGCCATTCCGGCCGGCCAGTTGACCGGCACGGTAGCGGATGCGCGGTTGTCGGCCAATGTTCCCCTGAAGAACGGCGCAAACACGTTCAGCAACGTAAACGCTTTTAGGAATGAAGTTCAGATTGTGAACTCCAATGTGATCTACTTCGAGGAATGGACAGGGTTGCTTTTCAATCAGAATGCTTACGTTTCGGATAACTCTCGCGAAGAGTTTTGGCATTTTGATGTCAACACGGATTTGGGCAAGCGCGATACAACGGTGGTTCGTGCCGGTGATTTTAACACGAATCAGTTTGGATATTCCAACGCGGCTTCTGGATTCATTTACTTAAAGCCGAATGCTTCGCAGACCACGGCTTCGTTTAGTAATGGACAAAGCATTGCTACTATTGATGCAGGGTCAGTTGCTCAGTTCCGCACCACCAACAACACTGTGGCATTGAACATTCGCAGCAACGCAGACGTTTCAATGGCCGGGACGTTGACTGTATCTGGAGCAACAACAAATCGAGGACCGGTTCAAATTGGTTCGGGCGCAATTGATGGCACGCTCTCTATTTATGATCAACTGTCTTCATCACGGGCAACGATTGGCTACGACGGTCAAAACATCACGCTCGACAAAACAATCCTCGATCTTCACGGCGGCGGCGGGACGGGCATTGTGGGTGTGGATTCCAGCGGTGTTCCATACGACCTCGATACCATCGCCGAATTTGAATTGTCCATCGGCGCGGTGAACGTCATTACCGAGCCGGAGATCGATAACTCGACGAAATTGGCCGGGATTCTCACCGATGAAAGCGGCGCGGCCGGGGTGTTCCCTCGATTCAGCCTCACCAGCCTAGCCACGGATGAAACCGTCAAATGGAACGGGGCGAATTGGGTGAACACGCCATTCCCGACCGGAGTCGCCGTCGCCGCCGGCTCGAATGGGATGGCGGCTGTGACAAACGGTTTGCTGGTGACGATGCACGATACGGGCAACAAGGATTACATCTCCGTGGCCACCCTTGTAGCCGGGGTTTTGACGGCAACCAATCTTGGGATATTGGACACGGGCGGCGATCACTCGACCTACATCAAGCACGGGGCGAATTTGACGGCGAATCGCACGAATACGTTTGTTTTCGCGGACGCAAATCGGACCTACACCATGCCGGCCAGCGATGGAACGTTGGCTCTTCTGACGGATGTGACAGGAGCACCGTCCACGGTGGATTATTTGGTGGGAACAGCGAGCGGAGGTTTGTCTGCCGAAATCGTGGTGGGCACTTCACCTGGCGGCGAACTGGGCGGGAGTTGGGCGAGTCCAACGATAGATGACAACCTTACAGTCACAGGGTGGACACTAGGAACTTCAATAGCCACCACGCCATCGTTTGCCGACGACGACACGTCGCTGGCGACAACTGAGTTTGTCCAACTCGAACGCGGTGGAACAAACACCTGGGGCAACACTGCGCTGACGTTTTCCCTTGGCCGCAACGTGCTCACGAACATGGCCGGTGATCTGACCATTGCGAGTGTCACGGGCATCGTAAACAACCGGGTCAATGAGCAATACATAGACTTCAACCCGGATGGCGGCACGCGAGTTCTAACCGTGCCCGCGGATTGGTATGTGAGTGGATTCACCAACGCAACGACGGTTGCAATCACCAATGGGACTTGGGCCGAGATGTGCGTCACGGCCATCATTGGCCGGCGAACGAACGCGGTGATCAACTTCTACCAATGAACCGCACGCTGTTTTTCATCCTGCTGCTCTGTGGCTGCCTGACCGCATTTGCGCCCACACGCCGGGCGTTCTTTCATCCGCGCGACGTTGCTGCGGCTGGCGGCGGCGGTGGTGGTATCGCCTTCCATAACGTGTCTTCCGAGCGCGTTGCCCCAGTGCCTGGCACCACTGAAACCACCACCCATACAATCAATTCGACCTTAGCCAATGGCTATATCGCGGTGGAAATCGCCATGTATGACGGCGCGGACGATGGAGTTTCCGGCGTGACTTTTGATGGTACTTCCATGACGCAAATTGCAGCGCACAACATGGACTATTTTGGAGAGTACCGGGTTTATATCTATGGGCTGGCCGTTGGCAGCAAGGCAGCGGGCACGTACAATGTGGTGACGACGTTCACCAGCGCGAATGTTGACGATTACTCGGTTGGGATAGTCAGTTACACGGGAGTGCATCAAACCACCAGCACAGGCACCAGTGTTGATGGTTCAAACTCAAATTCAGACACAGCAACTGTGACCGTCACCAGTGCCACCGGCGAGCTGGTCATTGGCGTTTGCATCAAGGGCGAAGAAGACGGCGTGCCTGACTCCGGTGAAACCGAGCGATGGGATACGGTGACTGCGTCCGCCGACACCGGTTGGGGTGGAGAGGAAGCTGGAGCGGCGAGCGTGGTGTTCGCCATAGATTTCTTCGTCAACAACGCCTGGTGTCTGACCGCTATACCCCTGAAACCTGCACCATGAAACGACTCTTATTTTTTCTGTCTCTTGCTGCGTTGTCAATCAACGCACAAGCGGCCATCATATACTGTTCTTCAAGTGGCGGCGGCAGCGGAGCAAACTTTAGCAATCTTGCAACGCTCCCAAGCGGTAGTGGCTTCAGTCGGGCGAACACATACGTCATAGTTGACGACACGTATGCCGGTCGTGATTTTAGCACAGCCGCCAGCGGTTCAACCGTCATCTTGATTCGCAAAGCATCCACGGCTGATAGTGGGGTGACAGGCTATTCCACAACTTTGCACGATGGCACGGCCGACTTCACGGCTGATTTAAGGATTATGTCACCCTACTGGAAGATTGACGGTGTGACCGGCGGTGGGCCGGGCAGTTGGACGACCGGCCACGGTATCAGGATTCTCAACGGGATTTTTTATGTGAACCCGGATTTTGCCGCAAACATGAGCGGATTCACGATTGAGCATGTTGCATTTACTGGTGACGCTGGCAGTTATATCAACAACGGTTGTATCGGCGCAAATCAGGCCAATGACGGCTTGGTTCGATACTGCTTTTTTGACCAGCTTGCGGCAGCCGCTTGCCTCGGCATGAACTCCGGCACGTTTAATAACTGGACGTTTGAGTTCAACTACTTTGACCGTTTCTGTAAGTATTGTTCCGCAGCGGAGCACGGGGAGGTCGGGACGTTTCAATTCGGCGGACAGAGTAATTTCACTTTCCGTTGGAACATCGTGACTGACTGCGGCTCGATTGGTGCTGGCACGACCGGCGGTCTACTGACCAGTGGTCGCTTTTGGTATATCTACGGCAACGTGTTCTACCGACCAGCGGGCGAGACGTGGAACTACGGCGGTGATGGATTCATCGGGCCGCACATCAACAAGGGCTGGGTCTTTCAAGACTCGTTTCTCTATAACAACACGTTCATCAACGTGCCGAGCAGCGCGATTGGACCATCTGGCGGAAACACCACAGGGAATAACAACGTCCGAAACAACTATTTTTACAACACTGGAACGGGCCTCCCCAATGGCATTTACAACCACGACTACAACCATTATCAGGACTCCGGGACGGAGCAGGAAGCTAACGGCACGCAGGGGAGTGGTTTCCCATTCATCTCGCTCGTGCCGGACAACGCGCAGTTTGCGATGGTTACGTCCCCGGTCCAGGGCGACTTGAGCGTGCCATCGCAGTATCGCACGGATTGGTGGGGGACGATCAACACCCACGTAGGTGCGGTCTATAGCGGCACGCCGCCCGAACCGTTGCCGCCAGATATTCTCACCGGCAACCTGACCTTCACCAATGGCATCGCGGTGAACTACCAGGTGATCGTTACAAATGGAGCAACCAGCTACGGCGCGACCAACCTGCCGAGCGGTCTGGTGATCGGGGGCGCATCCGGCGTCATCAGCGGCACGCCTTCGGCCTTGCAAACGAACACCGTCGGCTTGTTCGTCACGAACTCAGTGGGAACTGACGTGGCGGTCATCACCGTCACGATCATTCCGCCTCCACCGATATTGAGCGTGAGTGTGGCGTCGCTGGATTTCAGCTTCATCGCCACGAACACCACGCGCGACCTGACCCTCGTTGTCAGCAACGCCGAGCCTTCAGGGTCGGTGCTCTCGGGCAGCTTGAGCAATGTGTTGGGCGCGTTCGCCAACCAGACGACACCGCCCACGTATTCGCTCTCGGGCACGCAATCCAAGACCTACACCATACGCTATGCGCCAACGGCGGTTGCGACGAATCTTGGCAGTCTGGTCGTCAACGGCAATGGCGGGAGCAACTTCATCACACTGTCAGGCGCAGCCTACCCGAATTTCACGGGCACAAACTGGACAATGACAGCGGCGTTGGTGGTCGCGCCAATGGCCAGCAACCAGAACAACTACATCAGCAGCACGCCGAATGGATTCAATGGTGGCGTCGCTGTGTGGGGTTACAACCAGGCCGCGCAAACCACCGGCACATTCTGGGGCACATTGGTCGCGACGAACCTCACCGGCGGCGCAAGCATCTCGTTCCACAACGTCAGCAGCGAACACGTGGACAACGCGGCGAGCGGACGATCAACGGCACACACGCTCAACACCACGCTCACGAATGGTTACGTGCTGGCGATTGTAGGCACATGGGATTTGAGCGACGCGCAGGTTCAAGGCGGCACGTTCGACGGCACGAGCATGACGTTGCTGGTTCAAACCAACGTGGATTATTTCGGCGAGTATTGGGTCAAGATTTTCGGCGTGGCGACAGGGAACAAAGCCGCCGGCAGTTACAACTTCATCATGTCGTCCACCGATTCCATTGATTCCTACAACGTTGGCATCCTGAGTTACGCAGACGTGGATGGCGTCCGAGGCGTGGCGGCGAATCAGGCAGCGTCCAGCACAGCGTCGCTGGCGATTTCGAGTGCGACTGGCGATGTCGTGGTGGGCGGCGCGTTGAAAGAAGGTGTGACTGGCGCTCCACAATCCGGCGAGACGGAACGCTTTGACACGACGCCTGGTTCGAACGTGGATATTCTGTGGGGCGGTGACGAGCCGGGCGCATCGAGCGTGACGTTTGGCGCGACGTTGAGCGCGTCGGCACAATGGGCGATGGCGGCGGTGTCGTTGCGACCCGGCACGAACACCGGCGTCAACAGCTTTGTCTTTGGTCTGAACCAATACCCGCCCAACGGCACAAACCAGTGGCCGATCATTCCCAAGGCAACCAACTGGGGCGTTGGCTACGTCCACATCAAAGGGACAGGCACGACCGAGGCCCCGCAGTTTCCTACGAACCAATTCATTCTCGGCACGAGCAATGTCTTCTGGCTGGCCGGCGTGGATAATAACACGAAGCTGCGCGAGTTGAATTATTCCAGCGCGGCAGTAGGAGCGGACACGACCGCGCCCGTAGTGACGATTACCGCACCGACGAACGGAACGATCATCCAAGTCATCACCCAGCCGTTGACGACTTTGGCGGGGACAGCGAGCGACAACGTGGGCGTTAGCAGCGTAGTGGCAACCAACACCACGACCGGAGTGCAGATTGTCTTAACCGGAACGACGACCTGGAGCGCGGCCAGCGCGACGTTGCAGGCCGGAACGAACGTCATCACGGTCTATGCCACGGATGCGGTGCCGAACACCGGAACGGATACGGTGACGGTGATTTACCAACCACCTGCGGTTTCCACGGCTCTGGAATTGCGGGTCACCAACGAGTTGATCATCCGATGAACAAACGTGCCATACTTGAAGAACTAAAAGGACTGACTAGGGTAGTCTTGACTGTAGGCGTGTTCAGTGCGCTGCTTGTGGCTCATGGTTTGAGCGTCTTTGAAGCGATCACTTATTCGTCTATAGCCCTGCTAGTCGCGCTCATTGGGATTGTTATTGTTCTCATCTGTTTTGAACATTACGTCAATAAACTCTGGTGGTTCTGCCGAATGGTGATGCGGGCGTTCCTCGGTCTTCCCATCATCTTGATCTCATTTTCACTCATCGGCTGTGCTGTGGACACCCCTCCACTTCAAGCAGTCAACCGCAATCAGTTTCTCAACGTCAACGACGTGCGATGGACAACGAACGCTGTGGGGGTGACTAATTACATGGGCAATCATGTTGCGCCATTGTCCGCCCGCATCACACCGCCTGAGGTTAGTGTCAGTGCCGCTAGTGTCGTGAGTGCTGTGCCGGCAGGGAGAGCGGCGTTCTTGTTGACTTGGTCCAACTGGCCGGCCGCTGGAGTCAGCAACATTTTGCAATACGGCCCGGTGATAGATGTCTGGCGCATTATACCTTTGGGTGAAACAAATCAAACGGCGTTGTCCGCGCCTCCAGAACGCACGTTTTACCGCATCCTGCCCGTGTTGGCTGGGCAACCGGGCGTCCCAAGTAACGTTGTGAAGTATCCCGGCGACGACGTGAACACGGTCTATGCGCAACGGCTGACTGACCTGTCGCGCATGAACGACGCCGCCGCGTGGGAGGATTTCTCAGAGCTTGCGCGCTGGACAAATACACCATCCGGCCACGCGCTTTACCGCCTGCGGATTGAACGCCAGAAAAGTTACGCAGCACCATGAACAACAAGCTCTGAAATCGCATGTTCACGCCATGAACGAACCCACCCTTTCCCCCGAGCAGCAATCGAAGTTGTTGCGGGAGATGCACCGCGCGCTCATCGGCAATCCGTTCAACCCGGAAAAAGAACCGGGGTTGCTCAAGCTGCAAACGGACATGCACGCGGACATCTACGGCTGCGAAGACACCAAGGTCGTGGGTATGAAGTTCAAGGTGGAACGCATGTGGGATGACCGCATCAAATTCCTCGGCGTCTGCGCGGGAGTGTCGGCCCTGGCGGCGGTGGTTGCCTGGGTGATTGTCAATTTCCGTCCGCCAAACCACCGCAATGCCCCCAACGTTCACAACTTGGAAACCAGACCATAATGAAAACCAAACTCAAGTTCATCGGGCTGCTCTTGCTGGCAGCGTTATTCACCATGCCATCCGTCGCGCAGGCGTCTGAAGGCAACGCAACTGAAGTGCCCGGTGCGCTGCAACCCTTGCTCGACCTCCTGGGCGGTCAGGGCAACTGGCTCGTCACACTCGTCGTGTGGGCGGGCGCGCTGAGCGTCGCCTTTGCCTGGGTGTCGCCCAAGATCAAATCCTGGATGGCCGACAAGATGAACGAGATCGCCGCGAGCGCCGACACGAATGACGATGATTACCTGCGGAAAATCTATGGCGCCAAGTGGTATATCACGCTCGCTTTCGTGTTGCGCATGGTCGGCCTGCAACTGCCGACGTTGACGGACCTGGAACGCGCGATCGCGTTGCAGAAGGAGGCGGCGGGAAAGTAGGCGCGTGGACACGGAAACCTTCAAACGCAGCGCGTTGGTCCGGCACGGCAACAAGGCGTTCAACGGGTTGTCGGCGGCGGCCATCGTCTGGATGTTCGCGACCTTTGCCCAAAAGCAAGACCTCGTGCGGCATGAGGACCGCGAAAGCGCCACGCACGCAAAGCAATGGCAGAAGCTGATGGACCATGAAGTGGCGCTCGCGCGCCACGGCTTCACCGAATTCGCCGGATCGACGAACGATCTGGCTGTAACCACAACCAACCAAAACCATGAAGAATAATCGAATCCTCCAAGCCATCATGCTGATGGCGCTGTTAATGTCCTTGCTGGCGTTGCCCGCCACGTTTACCGGATGCGCGCTGAAACCCGTCCCGGTTGCCGAAGGACACGACGCCGTCGTGGTCAACGCGCAACGCATCCAGAAAAGCTCGCTGGCCATCTACGAGCAGGTCACCAACTGGGAACTCAACAACCGCGCCACGTTGCCGGCGGAAGTCAGCCGGACGGTGGACAAGTATCGGGCGGAATTTCCCAAGGCGTGGCGATTGAGCCGTCAGGCGTTGGCGGATTACCAGGCCCATCGCGGGCCGGACGCCACCGCGGTTTCCAGGATCACGGCGGGTCTGAGCGCGGTGCAAACGGCGCTCCTAAGTTTGCAGGGGGGCCATTCCGGCAACGAAATCGTGCAGGCGAACAACGCCATCACGTCGTTGGTGAACTCGCTCAATTTGCTCTTGAAACAGTAAGCCCCGAACCATTCCGCCAACCAAACGACGAAAACCGAAACTGCAATTATGAAATACCAACTTCTGCTTCAAGTCCTCAACTGGGTGGCAACGGCCGTGGATGCCGCCGCCAAAGCCCGGGCGGTCTATGATTCCCTGCGCGAGTCGGCGCAGCAATCGCAAGAATTGACTCCGGAGGAATCCGCGGCGCTCGATGCGCGGGCGGAGGAAATCTTCGCCAGTCCCGCCAGCCAGCCCAGCGGGCGCTAAGCATGGCCAACCTGACGTCCATAAAGTTGTTCAAGGTACGGTTACTGTCGCTCCAATTCGAGGATGGGTTGGAGTTTTTCGCCAACCAATACACCGTGCGCGTGGGCAGCAAGGGCGTGTGGCATTCCGTGACGCATGAGCGACTGGTGGAGTTGCTGGAAGCGGAGTCGCGCCGGAAGCGGAAGCGAAGGCAAAGATGATCAACCGGTTTGCCCTCACCTTGTTGGAGGCGACGTTGACGCTGTATCCGGCCAACGCGGACGGATCGCCGCGGGTCAACGAGGCGGTGTGGTCCGGCGCATGCGCGGACAACCTGCGCGTGCGCGAACAGTGGCTGCACCGGGAAACGCGGCCCACCGGGGCGCGTCATCCCCGGCGGCATCCTTTGGTGCCACAGTTTGAAATTTCCATTGACCGGGTATGGGCGCTGCCTTTGTCGCAACCGGGGGGCTTCCTTGCCACGCACGAAAAGTTCGTGTTGGACGTGGTGTGGATTGACGAGGACTCGGGTCGCTGGCATCGGCAGACGTATTACGGGGTGACGATCAGCGAACGCTCGCAGGTGAGCCGCGACACGGACACGGGTTTCAGCGACAACCAGGTGTTCAACGCGGAGTATCGTGACGAGCCCACGGGCGGGACGGGCACGCCGCCGGCGGTGGGCGCTGATTTGCCTTACCTCGTCAAATGGGTGAGCCGCGATGAAACGGTTGACCTGTATTCCTACAACACCAGCACGCACGTTTTCACGGCCTTGGCGAGCACGACCAGCCGGGCGACGATTGCCAACAATCCGTTCACCATCACCTTTGCCGGCGACGGAGCGCCCATGGTGGACCTGAACACTTCTGGCGTGCTCAGTGCGGTTGCCTTCATTGAAGGCATGCCCACGGACGGGGACTTGCCCCGGCTGGACTTCTTCCGCGGACAGAGCCGCATCGCCTCGGTATCGCGCAATGGCCGTGTCTTTGCGCACCGGTTTCATCAGTTGCCTCCGCGTCTGGAGGCCGGCCTGCAACTGGAGGCCGGCAGCGTGGTGCGGGCGAGTCTGGAACATAACATCTATGCCGCCGGTGGCTTCAAGGCTTTCACTCCAGCCGTGGCGGACCTGCCCACGCTGCAATTCTGGATGCGGGCCGAATCGCTCACTGGCGTGGGTGTCAACTGGCCCAACGTTTCAGGGAGCGGAGGTCCGGGCCTGACGCCCACGGTCGCGACGCAAAACGGGGTTTCGTATCCGCGCCCGGAGGGCGTGGTGGACGGTTACGCCTCGGTGGCGGTGTGGTGGCTTAACAGTTATTTTACCAGCCAGGATATTCTGAATGAAAACGAGCTGACGGTATTGTGCATTGCGCAGAACCCGGAATCCACCTTTGGAGAACTGGTGACTTCGGAAAATCCCGGCCTGGGTGTGAACATGCTGGCGGAGGATGATTCCCTCTGGCATCTGTACGATTGGGAGATCAGCATCGCGGGCAACTTCATCCGGAGCCGCGTGGATGGCGTCATCACCGTGGACCTTGTCCCGAGCATCCCGCCAAATAATACGACGAAGCTCTTTATCGGCGGCAATGGCGGACAAGGGACGCTCCGCCGCTTCCGCACGGTGATCGCCATAGACGGAGTCATCACCGCCCAGCAACGCACGCGTCTCTCCGCGTTTCTCCGCCAAGCCTACGGACTCTGATGCGCCAGAACCTTTCCTTCATCCAGCATCGCATGGCGATCAACCTCGCCGAATCCGGCACGGACATTGTGCTCACGTGGAACACGTGGCCGGATGGCACGCAACGCGACGCGGTTACGGGCGCGATGCAGGGCACACCCATCCCGCAGACGGCGACGGTGAAAGGCTTCGTTCATTACATCCAGCCCGCCACCACGGTGCCCCGGCTGTTCAACGAAACCGAAGCGGGCGATTGCATCATCGAGGTTGCGCCGGACGCGCCGTTGGACGGCAAGGAGGACCTGGTGTTCACCATCGCCGGACAAAAGTGGGTGGCCAAGGCCATCAGCGACCAGCTCGCCACCACGTGGGATGCCACGGTCCGGGGACAGAAACTTTACCGCTCCGTTCTATTGAGGAAGCAAACATGAACACTGAGGACACTTTGGATCTCGTCCGGAAATTATCCGAGCACCGATTGCGCAAAGACCCGACGTTCCGGCCGCGGGTCATCATTGCTCACCGTTCGAAACCGGCGGTGCGCCTGCGCGGGGGACGGATGCTGACGATCAGTGAAATCCTGAATGAAAACCGCGGCGGAATACCGGGCATTCCCACCGCCGTGCCGGGTTACGAGTGAGATGGAGCCATGCTGGTGCAAAGCAACATTTCGGGAGTGTTGCGGCAACTGGAGCGATTGCAAGCCAACGTGCCGGTGGCGCTGGACCGTGCCCTTGCTCCGCGCCATTGGCTGGAGGAAGCGAAGGTGCGCGCCCGCAAAACCCTGCTGGCCCTGGCGGACCCGGCGCAACGGAAGTTCATTGACGATTTCGTGGAGCAGACCAGCGCCAGCATCCTGGAGGGGGGCGGTCTGGTGCTGCGGATGGGAACCCCGTTTCGCGACACGGGAGATCCGCTGGCCGATGCGCAGGCGGCGCGCGCCGCGCTGAGTCCGTTTGACGGACCGGACAATCTTTTTTTGCGGCAGGTCACGAAGTTCGAAGACCTGATTCTCAAATGGGTGGAGACGCAGAAGAACCTGGATGCGCGCGACGCCGGGAAGAGCGATGACGAGATTGCCCGGTTGATCAGTTACATCATGCTCTCGCCGAACCTGGGCGAGAAGGGAAAGGAAGCGCGCAAAAGACTCACGCCGCACATCGAGGCGTTCATCGCCCAGCAACAACAGCAACGGCTGGACGCGGCCACGGTGGACCTCTGGCTGCGGGCCGTGCTGGCGGAATGGCGCGAACTGTTGCGGCGCAGGTTTCCCGGATTGGTCCGCGAGGAACTGAGAACCTTGAAAGGCGAGCTGATGTGAAGAAGGCGTTTGCCGCGAGCGAGAAATGCCATGTCCAGATCAACCACCTGTCCGCGCCACTGAAACGCCGCGTGCATCGTAGTTCGCGGCGGCGCTGCAAGCGCGAGATTAAATCGCGCCAGAACGAAGACGAAGAATAAATGCCCTTGACCCGACCAGCGGTGAGCGAAACCAACCTCGAATTGAGCGTGCTCAATTTGTTCGAGGAATGGTTGCTCACATTCTTTCACGCGACGAACCCCACGACGCACGCCATTGGCGGCAACGCCAACGTCAGTTTTCCGCCGGCGCAATTGCGCTTCCAACAGGACAACGTGACGCAACCGCTCAACGGCGCCGCCATCTCGCTGGTGTGGGAGAATCCCGCGCGGGTCAGCAAATCGTGGCAGGAAGTGGACGGCACAACCCAGGAAATGGCCTACGCGCGCACCACGTTCACGTTTTGGATCCGGGCGGCGATGGCGTCCACCGTCAACGACAACGCGAAGCAACGGTGTGCCCGCGTGGCCGCGCTGCTTTACGCCATCCTCGGCAATTCCAACGCGGCCCGGCCGCTCTCGCAAAAAGGCATCCACCGTTTGCGGCCCATGCCCCCGCGGGCGATTGCCAGCAGTGATTTCCAACTGCGCCTGTTGGTGTGCGAGGCCACCTTGCGCTACCCCATTTTATCCCAAGTCCCCGCCTGAACCCTCAACGAAACCAAATAAAACCTATGCCGAAAAAAGAGCCCGTAAAAGTGAAAGTGATCAAGTCCTTCAAGGAATTGAAGGCGATGCTGGACGTCCCGATCAACTGCCAGTTCGACCTCGATGGCGTGAGTGTGGAACTGCCCTGCCAACGGCTGATGCCCGGGGTGCAAGAGCAGGTCTTGAAATTGTTGCGCGAGGCCCAGCCGCCGTTCAAACGTGAACGCGGACCCCACGGGGACTTCGACTGGCAATCCCCGGCCTATCTGGAGGCGCGCGAGACCAATCAAAGGCTGGCAAGGTCACTGGTCATTTATACGGGTTGCCCGGCGATCGCCGCGGAGAAGCCGGGGCTGACGGACCTCAAGAAGATTCATGAGTTCGTCAGCGGGTTGCTGCCTGAAACGGTGTGCGAAGTGATTTCGCTCACCATCCAGAAGGGAGGCGTGGACCTGCGCGAACGCTCAAATTTTACCTCCACACCCGGCTTGGAAACCTGACCGGGTGGATACCAAAGCAACGGCCCAATGAACCTGAACTTCCCGCTTACGACGATTTGTTCGACCTGCTGCGCACGGCGCGCGCCTGGCACAT
>CAZYYS010000079.1:0-18551 GCA_964651015.1 uncultured Verrucomicrobiota bacterium | reverse complement strand
GCCAGAATTTTCGCGAAGTTGAGCAAGGAGATCACGATCGCGGCCAAGCTGGCCGGCGGTGATCCCGCCATGAATCCGAGATTGCGCTTGGCTTTGCTCAAGTGCCGCGGCGCCAACATGCCGATGGATAATATCGAGCGCGCCATCAAACGGGGAACGGGCGGCGGTGAATCCGCGAATTACGAGGACCTGACCTACGAGGCGTACGGCCCGCATGGAGTGGCATTGCTGGTGGAATTGAGCACGGACAATCGGAATCGAACCGCGGCGGAAATCCGCAGTTTGCTCACCAAGAACGGCGGGACGATCGCCACGGCAGGTTCGGTGAGCCGGCTGTTTCATCGCAAGGGGCAGATGATCATTCCCCGCGAGAGCGCGAACGAAGATGAGTTGATGGAGCTGGCGTTGGAAGCCGGCGCAGAGGATTTCAAAGCCGAACCGGAAGGCTATGAAATTCTCACTGATCCTGCGCACTTCGAGGCGGTGCATAAACAACTCGAAGCCAAGGGCATCAAGTGCGCGTCAGCGGAAGTAACTTCGTTGCCCGAGCTCACGGTGTTGTTGACGGAGCCCAGCGCAATCGCGACGGTAAACAAGTTGATTGACGCTCTGGAAGAGCACGACGACGTGAAAGAGGTTTATGCCAACGCTGAGTTCCCTGGCGGTGCTGGTTAAACCCGGCCGATCGTGTGATTACCCAATGCGACGACGTAATGCGCCGTTGATCCTGAAATGAAATCATCAACGGATTCATTTTTGACCCGCGCATTGGGCTGGCTGGCTCATGCGTTGTATCATTACCCCCGGCTCTTCTTTTATCCACAAGTGTTGTTGTTCGTGGTGTGTGTGTTCTACGCGCTCCCGGAGCCGTACGGCCATCTTGTGTTCGACCCGAGCCGCAACAATCTGGTCGGTGAAGGCAAAAAGTATCATCAGGATTTTCTCCGCTATCAGGACGAATTTTCGGCGGCGGACGATCTGGTTGTCGTCGTGGAAAGCGACGATACTGAGAAAAACCGCCAGTTTGTCGAGCGGTTGGGGGCCAAACTTCAAGCGGAAACCAACCTCTTCAAGGACGTTCTTTTCAAGGGCGATCTCAAGTTACTGGGGAAAAAGGCCCTGTTGTTTGTGCCGGAAGACAAGCTTGTTGAGTTAAAGGATACGCTAAAGACGTATCACCCAGTAATCCAGCAGTTCACGCAAGCGACCAATTTTATCAGCCTCTTCGAGTTGATCAACCGACGCTTCCGAGCGGCCAAACGGGAGAAGAATGCGGAAACGGATTCGCTGCTCAAAGTGCTCCCAGTGTTGGAGCGGATCATTACGCAAGCGACAAGCAGCATTCAGCGCCAGGGCGTGCCGCCGTCGCCGGGCGCTTACGCTTTGCTCGGTGACGGAGAGGAGGCGGGGCAGCAGATGTACGTCACTTTTGCGAAGGGTAAAATTTTCCTGTGCACGGCGCGGACTTTGCGGGAGGAACTGCGCATCAAGGCGGTCGAGCGACTACGCGAGTTGGTGAAAGAGACCCAACTGGAAGTACCGGGGTTGAATGCTGGCATCACGGGCGAGTCGGTTCTGGAACTTGACGAAATGGCGCAATCACAAGCGGACACAGCACGGGCAAGTGTGGTGTCCTTAGTCCTCTGTGCGCTCATTTTTATTTATGGGTACCGGGAAACCGGCCGACCAATCAAGGCGACAATCTGCGTCCTCGTGGGTCTGGCTTACACGATGGCTTTTACGATATTGACGGTCGGTCATTTGAACATTTTGACCATCACATTCGTTCCGATGCTGATCGGTTTGGCCATTGATTACGGTGTTCACTTGATTTCCCGTTACGAAGAAGAACTAAGGCGGGGCGCCGACCAGGAAGCTGCCATGCGCAAGGCGATCATTTTTACGGGGCGGGGAATTTTCACCGGGGCGTTCACGACGGCTGGCGCATTCGTCGCCATGGCACTGACAAATTTCAAGGGGATACAGGAGATGGGGATCATATGCGGAGGCGGTCTGTTGATTTGTCTCGTGCCAATGATGACGCTGTTGCCGGTGCTGTTGCTGCGGGGTAGGCAAAATGCGATGGATCGCGCGCTACCCGACGAACCTGACCACCGGGCGCGGCTCGAACAGATGTGGTTGCGACGGCCGAAGTTGGTGTTGGCGATCACCGTGGCCCTTTGCGGGCTTGCGTTGTTCCAGTTTCGCAAAGTGTACTTTGACTATGATCTGCTCAACATGCAGTCCGCCGGATTACCCGCAGTGGTTTTCGAGAAGAAATTGATCGCCTCGGCAACGAAATCGGTTTTGTTCGGAGCCGTGGTGGCGGATTCGCCCGAACAAGCGGCTGAGTTGGAAGAGCGGATTAAGAAACTGCCGTCCGTTGCCAGTGTGGAATCAATGAGCCAATACTTCACCGGGGACCAGACCCGCAAATTGGCATTGATCGGGGAAATCAAACGAGAGATCGAATCAATTCATTTTGCAGATGCGGATTACGGCCCTGTGAAGGTCCCGGAGTTGAGTCGGACATTGTGGTCGTTGCGGGGCTATCTTGGGTTGGCGTCAGAAGAAGTAAAGGAGAAGGACGCTGGGTTGTACGAACAACTGATGACGCTACGGGAGGCGATCAAACTGTTGCGCAAGGAGATGTTGCGGGGCGACATGGAAGCGAACGCCGCCAGGTTGTCCATGGTTCAACAAGCTTTGTTTAGTGACATTCGTCAAACTTTCCAGACGATCCAAAATCAGAATGACCAAGAGCGAATGCGCGTGGAGGACTTGCCGCCGGCGTTGCGCGATCGATTTATCGGCGCCACGGGAAAATACCTGTTACAGGTTTATCCGCACAAAGACATCTGGCAACGCGACAATCAATGGGAATTTATCCGCGAATTGCGAACTATTCTCGACCCCAAGAACGCAAGAAGCCCGGTCGTCACGGGCACTCCGGTTCAATTCTATGAGTACACAACGCTCTTGAAGAAGAGTTACGAAACCGCTGCCTGGTATGCGTTGGGGATAATCTCCGTTTTGGTATTCATCCATTTTCGCAATTTCACCTGTGTGTTGTTGGCCCTGTTGCCGGTGGCGGTTGGGTCCATTTGGATGGTCGGCCTGATGGTCCTTTTCAAGGTGCCGTTTAACCCGGCGAACATTATGACCTTGCCGCTGGTCATCGGCATTGGAGTAACCAACGGCATCCATATCCTGAATCGCTTTGCGGAAGAGCGCAATCCCGGGATTCTCGCCAAGAGCACCGGCAAGGCGGTTCTCGTATCCGGTCTCACTACTATCGCCGGTTTCGGCAGCCTGATTCTCGCAAAACATCAGGGGATACAAAGTCTGGGCTACGTCATGTCAGCGGGCGTGGTGACCTGTATGATTGCGGCGCTGACGTTCCTGCCCGCGGTGTTGAAGCTGTTCTTCGTGGGCGAGGACTCAACAAAAAAGCCCAGTGGCGACAATGCACGGTCGACACCGGGCCTGGAGGAACCGAGGTAAAAAAACCTCAAGTATCATGTGCAGCCTAGAACACCTGTGGTCAAAGTCAATACCTATGTCAGAACGAAGCCAATTTGGCCGGACGGCTGATCCGATAAGGTTATCGCTGGTTTCCAACGCAACTTGGATCTGGACGAAGCCTCTTTCAGAATTCGAGCTAAACTTGACACCTCCTTGGTCGTTACTACTATTCGGCACTCTTAAGTAATACGGCCACCCATGCACGTCACCCGACATTTGGTCATCCTCTGCGTGGGTATTGGCATGAGCTTACCCACAAAAGGCTGGTCAACGGAGGACATATTCAATGCCGGACCTTTGTTCGACGATTTTGAGTTGACTCTCTCGCTGGGACACCGGACCGAAATTCTTGGGCCGCTTTTCGACTACGAACAGAAGGAATCTCAACATCAATGGGCGATCCCACCGCTGGTCTCCTACACGGTTGACCGGGAAATTGACTACAAGGAATTCGACTTCCTCTATCCATTGGTGACCTATGATCGGTTTGGAGCTGAATATCGCTTTCAAATACTCCAGTTGTTCAACTTTTCCGGGGGGCAAAATGTCCAAGAGATTTCTCGCCATCGTTTCACGCTGTTCCCGATCTATTTCCAGCAGCGTTCGGTCGACACCAACTTGAATTACACGGCCTTGATGCCGTTTTACGGTCACTTAAAGAACCGCTTTTTTCGCGATGAGATTTTCTTTGTCCTTTGGCCGGGCTACGTTCAAAGTCGGAAGCGGGATGTGGTAACGGACAATTACCTGTATCCGATCTTTCATTTGCGCAAGGGCGATGCGTTGGAAGGCTGGCAGGTCTGGCCGCTGATCGGCAACGAACACAAAGGGGTGACAACGCGGACGAATGGTTTCGGTGAAGTGGAAACTATCGGCGGGCACGACAAGTTTTTCGCGCTCTGGCCAATTTTCTTCAACCAAAGAACCGGAATCGGCACAGAATCACCGCAGAGGAGGCAGGCACTGCTTCCGTTCTACAGCGTGCTGCGTTCACCGCACCGGGATTCCTCTACTTACATCTGGCCGTTCTTCACGTACACCGATGACCGTGAAAAAAAACACCGGGAATGGGACGTGCCATGGCCTTTTATCGTTGTGGCGCGAGGTGAAGGCAAGACGACCACCCGCTTCTGGCCGTTGTTCAGCCGCTCACATAATGAGACGTTGGAAAGCAATTTTTACCTCTGGCCGATCTATAAATACAATCGTCGGCACATTGCTCCGAGTGACCGCAAACGTACTCGCATACTTTTCTTCCTCTTTTCACATAACACCGAGAAGAACGAGGAAACAGGCCAATCATTGCGCCGCACCGACCTCTGGCCATTGTTCACCAGCCGCCGGGATATGGATGGCAATGAGCGCCTCCAAATCCTTGCCGTGTTAGAACCATTTGTGCCCAACAACAAGAGCATTGAGCGCAATTATTCACCCCTCTGGTCGCTATGGCGTTCTGAAAGGAACGCGCGGACCGGGGAGACCAGCCAATCACTACTCTGGAATCTCTATCGTCACGAAGCCGCGCGGGAGACAAAAAAAACCTCGCTCCTGTTTGGTCTTTACCAGTATCAATCTGATCCGAAAGGCAAGCGCTGGCGTCTCTTTTATATTCCGTTCGGGAAACCGGGAAACTCGGTAAACGAACAACCCAAAGCTAAATGAACCATGCAAGCAATGTGGATTATGACAACGACAAGTCGATGTGACCTGCGCAATTCGGAATCGGCGTTTTCAAATCGAACGTAAACAAGATTCAGCATGTTACAAAACATCGGCGAACTGGTCATTCTCTTCTGGCGTACGCTGCAAGCATTGCCGCTCACTTGGCGACAACGACGGAAGGCATTTGACCAGTTTTTTGAAATCGGCAACGCCAGCTTGCTCATGGCCTGCATTCTCTCCCTTTTCATCGGCGGTGTGATTGCCTTGCAGACGGGGCCGGTACTGGTGGAGCGCGGGCTGGCCACTGCCATTGGCGGTTTGGTGGGTATTTCAATGTGCAAAGAGCTGGGACCGGTGATGATGTCGGTGCTGATTGCCGGCCGGATCGGGTCCGCGATGGCTGCGGAGATCGGCTCCATGCGGGTTTATCAGGAAATCGACGCACTGCGTACTATGAACATTAATCCCGTGCATTACCTGGTGTTGCCGCGCATTGTAGCCATCGCCTGCGCATTGCCGCTGCTGGTGATCTTCGCCGACCTGGTAGGCTGGGTGGGCGGCGCTTTGGTTTCCGTGGCCAATCCCCAGATTGCCATAACCTCCGCGGCTTATTTTTCCAATCTCAGAGAGGTTGTCGATGCCAGTGATGTGTTCAACGGCCTGTTCAAGAGCTTTATCTTCGCACTTGTGATCGGCGTGGTTTCGTGTCACCAAGGATTGCAAACTATTGGTGGGCCACGTGGCATTGGCCGTTCGGTTACCAAGGCGGTGGTCAACTCCATCGTGTTGATTCTGATTCTGGACTACTTCCTGACCCGTATCTTGCTTTGACCAAGTGACTCCCCCGCTACCAACCGAAGATGGCGTGAGCATTCAGGTGCGCGATCTTCGTAAAAGCTTTAACGGTGAACCGGTGCTCAAAGGCCTGAACTTTGACGTCGCACGCGGTGAGATTTTCGTGATCATGGGACCCAGCGGAAGCGGAAAAAGCGTTCTGCTCAAACACATCATTGGTTTGGAGACGCCTGACGAAGGCGAAATTCTCATCGAAGGCCAGCCGATTCAATCGCCGGAGGTCATGGAGCGCTACCGGCTGGCGATGCTGTTCCAGTCTGGCGCACTGCTGAATTCTTTGAGCGTCGGCGAAAATGTCGGCCTGTACCTGGCGGAGCATCGGCTGAAGCCACCGGAGGAAATTGCCCGCGTCGTGGCTGAAAAGTTGGAACTGGTTGGCTTGGGAGGAACTGAAGAAAGGTCGGTCAGTGAGCTTTCCGGTGGGATGAAAAAGCGTGTGGCCATTGCGCGCGCGTTGGTCATCGAACCCCAACTGATTCTATACGATGAACCGACCAGCGAACTGGATCCCTTGACGGCGGTGACCATCTCCGAGGAGATTCTGAGCCTGAAAGAGCGCATCCATGTCACTTCGATCGTCGTTACTCACGACCGCGATCTGGCCTTTGGCGTGGCGGACCGCATTGCCGTAATCATCGAAGGTCAAATCCTGACCATCGGCACGGCGGACGAGGTGAGGCGCCATCCGGATCCAGTGATCCAAAGATTCATGAACGCAAACTTCAACCGTAATAATTCAAAGTAACTTCTATGAAAAATACGCTGGAAACCCGTTTGGGAATGTTTGTTGCCGTCGCGGTCATCGCCTTGGTTGTCATTTTCGAAGTTATCGGGGGACTCGACTATCTCAAGAAAGGGTACCGTTTGCATGCGCGCTTCAATGCCGTGCAGGACCTCAAAATCGGTGATCCGGTCAAAATGGCCGGCGTCCAGATCGGTCAGGTTGATGATATCAAGCTGACGGATGGGAAGGTGAACGTCACATTGAAAATCACCAACCCCGATGCCGAGGTCAAGTCCGACAGTGTGGCAACCGTCAAATTCACCGGGCTCATGGGGCAGAATTACGTTTCGATCGATTTCGGCAAACCGGACTCACCAAAGTTGGCTGACGACGCGCAGATCGACACCGCCGAACAAGCCGACTTAAGCGCTTTGATGGCCAAGTTGGACAAGGTGGCCACGGGGGTGGACAACCTCACCAGCAGTTTTACCGGGGACAAGATCGACAATCTGCTTGGGCCGTTCACCGACTTCCTGAAACAAAACTCACCCACTCTGAGCGCAACTTTCAGCAACGTACAGGCGGTTTCCAAACAGATCGCCAGCGGCGAAGGCACCGTGGGCAAACTCATCTTCCAAGATTCGCTGTATAACACGGCTCTCGGTGCTGTAACGAACTTGCAGGACGCGGCTGCCGAAATCAAAACCACCGTTGCGCAAGCGCGCCGAGTTGTGGACCAGGTCAACGCGGGGCAGGGCACGGTCGGCAAACTTGTGAAAGACGACAAGCTTTACAACGAAACCACGGCATCCATGACCAACCTCAAGGAGATTTTGCAGAAGATCAACCGCGGCGAAGGTTCCATCGGCCCGCTTGTCAATGATCCCACTTTCTACAAGAACGCAAAAATGACGCTTCAGAAAGTGGACAAGGCCACCGAAGGTTTGGAAGATCAAGGACCATTGAGCATCCTCGGCATTGCCATCAACGGCTTGTTTTAGGCACACGGCGCACCACCGGCGGGTTTGCGAACTTCAGATAAATGGCTTTCAAATACTCCGCTTCTTTGAATTTGGCCGGGTGATCCCGCGGATGATAGGTCGTCCGTAGTTCTGAAAAACGCCGTCCTGACTGCTTCGCTACTTGACGAACTGCTTCGAAAAATTCCGTTGCCGCAACATGGGCTGAACAGGAAGCGGCCAACAGTATGCCGTCTCCGCTCAAATGTTTGACGCCGAGGGTCGCCAGCTTGCGATAGGCATTGAGCGCGGTCGTCCGTTCGGATTCACGTTTGGCAAACGAAGGCGGGTCCAAGATAACCAAATTGAACAAAGTGCGGTTTTCACTCAACCACTCAAACGCATCCGCTTGCACCGTCTCGTGCCGGCATTCGGTCACGCCGCCTTCGGTCCGGTTTAAAAGGAAATTGCGTTTGGCGCTCAAGAGCGCGTGAGCGCTGAGATCGAGGTCGGTTACGGCAGTTGCTCCGCCGCGTGCGGCGTAAAGTGAAAAACCGCCGGAGAAGCTGAAAGCATTCAACACGCGGCGACCTCGTGCCAACGAGCCAACCTGTTGACGGTTTTCGCGTTGATCGAGAAAGAACCCAGTCTTTTGCCCGCGCAATACCTCGGCCTCGAACCGCAGACCGTTTTCGAGAAAAATCACGGGACCGGCCAGTGGCGCGCCGCAAAGAATTTGTCCATCGCTCAGATGGAATTGAGTTCGGGCGATGTTAAGAATATTGCGGCTGAACCGGAGCACGATTCGTTCACTGGGCAGATGCTCATTGACCAAACCGACGATCTCATCCAGCCGCGGTAGCCAGGCTGCCGTGTAGAGTTTGAGCACCAGTGTCCGGTCATAGCGGTCAAGAACCAAGCCCGGCCAGCCGTCACTCTCGCCGTTGATCCACCGATAGCCCGAGGTTCGCTCATCGAACAATGTATTTCGCAACTTGATCACCGCAGCAAGACGTGCGGACCACCAGTCGCGGTTTATGGTTAGCGGTTTGCCCAAGTGGAGAACTCGCACACGGATCGGCGAATCCGGGTCAAAGAGCCCCGCCGCCAGAAAGCGATCTTGGCGATCATAAATCACAGTGAGTTCGCCAAGCCGGCCCCCGCGATTCTGGTGGCGTATGCTGTCGGCGAATAGCCACGGATGGCCGGAGCGCACCATCGACTCTGCCGCGGCGGTAACGCGTAAACGCAGACGGGCCGGTGTCTCTCCGGGGGCGTGAGAAGCGGGATTCACTGATGTTCCATCAATTCAGAAGTCTTGGGGCAGCTTCGATTTCCGTCCCCGCGGCGGCCCGCGCCAGCTACCCGCCGGGCGAAGGTGAATCATGGTTTTTCCGGGTTGCGCTTCCAATGCTGCGTGGAATTGTTGGTCCGCTCACGGCTTGTGTCTTACCGAATCAATAACAACAATAAAGCGGCCAGGCCAATCCGATACCAGCCGAAGGCGGTGAAGGTATGGCTTTGCACGTAGCGCAACAACCACTTTACCACCACAAACGAGACAATCGCCGCCACGATGGTTCCTAAAAGAACCATTCCCCAATGTTCCGGCACTGCACTTGGTGACGGGTGAAGCAGGGCTTTGAGGATTTTCAATCCACCGGCTGCCAGCATGGTTGGAATGCCCACCAAAAAGGAAAATTCCGTTGCCGCTGGACGGCTTAGGCCCATGACCAGGGCTACCAAAATTGTAGCGCCAGAACGCGACGTGCCCGGAAAAACGGCGGCGATCAACTGGCCGATGCCCACGGCTATCGCCACAGTCCAAGTCACTTCGTTTCGCAAAGGTTTTTCGCGCAGCCAACGTTCCACCACGACGAACAGCACGCCGCCGACCAACAACGCCCATGCCACGGGCATCGGCTCCTCCGGCAATTTGAAATGCTTCTTTTCCAGAATCAAACCGCCCACACCCGTCATCCCAAACGCCAAAAGGATCTTCATAAGAAAGCTCCGAGTCTCCGGCTCGCGTAGTCGAAAGAGGATTTGCTGGCAGCGGATGGAAAATAGCGGCACCACCGCCAGCACAGCGCCGCTTTGGATGACGACGTTAAACAGGTCAGTTTGGCGTGGCAGCCACTGTTCAACAATCAACAAGTGGCCGGTGGAAGAAATGGGAATAAACTCGGTCACTCCCTCAATGACTCCAAGCAAGATGACAGCAACCCAGTCAGGCACGCGCCGTTTAGACGATAAATCAGCCCTGATGACAAGCGGCAAATCGTCGCTCCCTGCCGCCTAAGGCATTGGCAAGCGGTCAGCGATCGCCGCCGAACATTGCCGAGCGGAGGGATGATTTGTCTCCCAATTGCATCTGCTTCACCTTGAGCTGACCGAGGATGGAGTGCCAGCCAATGTAAATCGAGTGCCAATTGCTTTCGAGGGTGCGCATACTACCTTCGTGCATTTCGCTCAGATAGCGGAGCGAGGGGGCGCTGGAAATCAGTGAGAGAACATCTTCACGGGTGGGCGAGAAAACGTCCATGGCGGCGAAGATCAATTCCAATTCCTGGGTAATGACGCTCTTGATTTCCAGGAACTGATTTTCGTCCTCCGGGCCAAATTTCTTGGCGCGGGCCATGTTCATGAAGCGGTTGAATTGTTTCCAGCACTCCAGGTAATTCTCCATTTGCTGGATGGTTTGGTCCAATTTTTTATTGCGCATATGAGCTGGGCGTTGGCGTCGGTTTAACGCGGTGGAGTGGACAGTGTTTGCGGAGATAAGAACACAATCGCGCCGCCCCGCAACTCGCGGGCGGTCAGCGTCAGGCTGGAATAATGAACAATCAGTTCGGACAGCGGCAACTCCGCGGTTTGGGCGGCCTGAAAAGCGGTCAACACGTGTGTTCCGATTTCCCGCAGGAGATCGATGGGAAACGATTGCGTCACCGTGGAAGTGATGATCCGCCCTTCGCGGTCCACTGTAAAGGAGCCGGTGGGCAACCGCATCAGATTGGGCGGTGGCGACGATTTGAAAATTCGACTCAGGAAGCCCATTGGTTTAACACACCCTCCATTGTCTTTCTAATTTGTGCGGCGGACCCGGTATGATGCCAACCTACACAGATTTCTTTTTCACCGCGAGGTGCGAGTGCCACATGCCGCTGCGGCCCTGTGCAGACGATCTGGTCGAGTTGGCCAGCTCGCAAACGGTTGCCCAAGGAATGAAACCTTTCCATCGTCTGGCGGGTCCAGGCTGCCATCGGCTCTGGATTTTCAAGCCCGTGCGATTCGAACTGTTTTGCGTCGGCCGCGTTTAGTTCCAATGCAAATTCCACACCTTGCTGACGCATCAGGGCCGCCAGGGAAGACACCGGTGTTGATGGAGTCGCTGGACTCTCATCGGTCAGAGCGGAAATGACCTCCGTATCGTGCCCGGTTGATTCGTCCATCGCCTGCGCTGTTTCGAGCAGCAGCGCTTGATATGAATTGAAAATCGTGCGCGGCCGCGACGGTTCTGCGGGCAGGGTTTCGAACGTGCCGGTTTTCCAGGAAAGAATACGGCTAAAGGCGGCTTCGGCCACGAGATTGTCCGCCGTGGCATCGATCAACTCGCCTTCTTGAATCCAGATTTTCGCAGTTTGTGAACCGTTGGTGATCTTGAGCACTGCGGAGCTTTGGGAGAGACATTCCAACTGGATGATATCAACCAGACTCTTGCTTTGCATGCCGCGAAAGCCGCTCTGAGCCTCGCGCCCCAGCAGTGACTCGATACAATCCAGAAACAGTTTTATTTCAGCTTCAGTGGCCGGTTTGTGCCAGAACTGGTCCACTCCCAACGCATAAACCCGGGAGCGAAATTGTTCGTCCATCAAGGCGGTCAGCACCACCGTTCGCAATTGCGGGAATTTCCGGCGCACAATGGACAGAACTTGCAAGCCGTCCATCTTCGGCATCTTCAAATCGCAAATCAGTAACGTAAACGGTTCGGATTCCAGCAGGGTCAAGGCGCGAGCACCGGAAACGGCCGTGTGGATTTCGGGGCGGCTCGGCAGCTTCGCCAGAATCTCCCGGTACAAGACCAACAGATCCTGATCATCGTCCACCAGTAGAATTTTGTGAGGCGTGGCCATAACCATTTTCGCATCCGCTGTCGCTGCTACTATACAAACCGTTCACCTTCAAAAATGCAAGTCGTGTAAAATCTTGGTGTCTCAAGAACACAGCCAGAAGTGTAGCATCTTCGCCGCCGATTTGGTTGGCGAAGCCAGACTCTGTGTCTGTCACAAACGATTTGCCAACTTTACGGCCCCAAGTCTGCTTTGGATTCGATACTCGGGCGCGCTTGGTCGCTCCCAAAGCATGAAATATATGACGATGGCCTTTTCAATTTTAGACTTCGTGTCCGGTTTTCGAACCAACGAATCGACGCGTTGTCTCGTTTTGAAACTTTTGCGATCGCAACAAAACCTGAGCAAAAACATATCGACGAAAATGCATGGCCCTGACAGTCTTAAAGCGGGAAAAAAAAATGTTTAGCTTTCTGAAAAAACTAATGGGCGGGACGGTGGAAGCAGAGGCTGAAATTCATCCGGAAAGCGCTGTTGCAGCGCCGCCAGCTCCGCCGGTGGTAAGATCTTCGCCCAAAGCGATGCCCAGGTCTCCGTCCCCGCCCGGTCAACCTGGCGTCAACAATGCCAAGCTGGGTTTGCCTTTGAATGCCGTCTTGATGCTGCTCTCCCCTGAATTCCAATCCCGAGTCAATCAGTCCTACGCCGCCGAGGTGGATGTTTCCTTCCCGCTGGAGAAGGTTCTTCCCCAACTGTCCCGTGGTTCGGTAAAAGTTTCTTTTGGCGAACTGCGGCGCGCTGCGCCACCGGGAACCTTCTCCGAAGAGGAAGATTTGGACCAGGGCTTGGTGGAGTTGCCGCTGGTGGAAATCCTTTCCCGCCTGAATCCGGCTTTGCTTACGCGGCGTCCGCCGCAAAGAAAGGTCGAAGTGCCGGAAGAAATCACCGGCCCGTTTGGCCCCAAGGGCGAGGGACTCGTCGTTGCTGCCCTCAAGCCCAAGCCGTCCGCTCAGACACCAGTTTCGGCAACGCGGACCGTGGAACCTGCTCGCGAGGTTCGCACTTCCGCAGCGAAGGTTGAAACGCCTGAAGCGCCTGCCGCCATTCCTGCATCGGCTGCCATGCGCAGTCTGAACCTGCCGATCGCCAACACGCTGCAATTCGCACCCGTGCCGGTCACGGTCGCAGTTCCGGTTTCTGTCCCAACTCCCGAGCCGGTGGCCGCACCCACAGTTGCCAAAGAAACCGAATACTTGATGGTTGCGTTGGGCAAGTTGATCAACGCCTGGCCCGAGGCAGTACTCCAGGAAATCACGCAGCTTAATTATTCAGGTGCGACATTGGCGCTGCCCGTGGACATGTTGGAGAAGGAATTGAAGCACGGTAAAGTGACGCTCACCTGGAAGTTGCTCCGTTCTATGATCCGGCCTGCGCCAGCGACGACGTCCGTCTCGGTGCACGACAGCGCAGCGTTGGACTTGCCGTTGCCGGTCATTGCGCCGCTGTTTCTGGCTCGTCAACGCACGGCCAAGCAACAAACGACGGTTGCTTTGGGTGAAGATATCCCTGACTTGTTTTCCGGCTCAACCCAGCGCCCTCTCGAAACGCCAGTTGCGCCTGCTGCTCCTGTCGCCGCCACTATTCCCATTGTCCCCATGGCCACCGCCAACCCGGTCGCCTCGGAATTTATTCCCGCTCAACCGGCCACACCTCGCCGCGAGGAGGACACAAATTATTACATTTGGAAAGATGACGCCGACTCGCCTGACGCCGCAGCACCTGCACCCAAGGCGGCGACTGAGCCGGGCACCAGCTTCCTAAAGAAATTTGCCACGCCCAACGAAGTCGTTCGCAAAGCCACTGGTATTGAGGGGGTGGTCGGTTCGCTCATCGCGTTGGCCGACGGACTGTTGGTCGCCAAATCTCTTCCGCCGGATATGAACGGCGAAAACCTGGCCGCGTTCCTCCCGCAAATTTTTGGGCGCGTCAGCCAGTCCACGCGCGAACTTAAAATGGGCGAACTGAACAACCTGAACTTCACGGTCGGGAATGTCCCGTGGAAAATCTTCCGTGTTGGCGGCATGTTTTTTGCGGCCTACGGTCGCGCCGGCCAACCACTTCCCGGCGCGCCGCTCGTCACAATCGTAGCTGAATTGGATCGGAAATCAAAATAATCAAAAACTTATGGCGATCATCAACCAGGCAACCAAGGAATTACAGGTCAAGATTGTGTACTACGGCCCCGCCATGGGTGGCAAGACCACCAATCTGGTTCAAGTGCACGATCACGTCCAGACCGCCCAGGGTAGCAAAGGCAAGTTGGTTTCCCTTGCCACCAGTTCCGACCGGACGCTGTTCTTCGATTTCCTGCCCATCGAAGCGATGGCCATCAAGGGCTTCAAAACAAAATTCCAACTTTACACCGTTCCCGGTCAGGTCATCTACAACACCACCCGGCAACTCGTCTTACGCGGCGTCGACGGCATCGTTTTCGTAGCCGATTCACAATATGAAAAAATGGCGGAAAACGTTGAGAGCTTGGCGAACCTCGAGGAGAATCTAAAAACTCTGAAGCTGAACCTGTCGGAGCTTCCGTACGTCCTGCAATACAATAAGCGCGATTTGCCCAACGCCGCCCCCGTGGAATACATGGAATTTCTGCTTAATAATCGTGACGTGCAGGTGCCGTCGTTTACCTCTACTGCTCACAAATGTGAAGGTGTTTTTGAAACGCTCAACATGATCACCCGGATGTTGCTGAACAAGTTCATCAGCCAGAGCGCGCGCAAGCCCGCGTGATATGCCCACGCTACCGCAACTGATTGAAGAAGATATCCGACAGCTCGACCAGGACTTAAAAGAGTTGCTGGCCAGCAGCGAAGCCAGCATCGCCATGATCATCGACAAGGGCGGGTTTCTTATCACTCACAAGGGTGACTCTGACGGGTTTGAGCTGACCACCATCGCTGCTCTCGCCTCCGGCGCCTACATGGCCAACCAGACCATCGCCAACCTTGTTCACGAGGAAAACTTCAGTAGCGTCTATCAACAAGGTGCAAATTTCAGTGTCTTCGTCAGCAATGTGGACGAATATTGTCTGCTGGTCGTCATCTTCAAAGCCAACGTCAGTGTCGGTGCGGTAAAATATTACGCGGTATCAACCGGTGCCCTTGTGGCCCGCCAGCTTGACATTGCCAAGAAACGCGACCCCGATGCTGGAGTTGATCTTTCCGTCCTCAACCTGCACGACACGAGCAGCGTTTTCCGGAAGAGGGAGACCTGAGTAATTTCCACCCGACCTGACGGGATCCGGACGGCCTTTCGAGCACTGAGTGGTGGAGTTTCGTTTTTTTGCACCGTTGTAGACTAATTTGGTGCTCCCTAGTTGACCATCTGCGAACCTATTTTCAAGGACAACACCCGTTCTGAGGGTATCCCCGCACCCTTCCCCACAGCGGGAATGGTTGCTTGGTGTGATCCCCTCGTATCTGTGCGGGTTTCGTCTCTGTTATGTCGTTCTCTCCACACCCGACTTCGGTCGGTTTTTCCTGCTCACGCTGGAAAAACCTCCCTCACCCGCTCACGCGGAAAACGGGTTCACATACGGACGGGTTCAGGTCTAAAGGACATGTCCTTTAGACACCAGTTTACCACAGGTTTCCGCTGACGCGGAAGGGCCAAAGACTTGCGAGCTTTTTCGCCTGCCGTGCCCGCCTTGCGCCACCCCCTTACCCCCGGCGCAGGCGCTCCCGTCCGGCTCAAAATTCCAAGACTTTGGGCCTTGGAATGAGAGGGAGGGAGCGAGCACGAAATGCTGGCGCATGAATCCTACAAGGAATTCGTGCTCCCTCCCTCTCGCTCTCATACGGGTTTGACGGGTGACGAAGTCACCTTCACAGGACGAATTTCAGCCTAGCGGCTGATACGTGTTAAGACGCCAAAGCCTCAAAGCCTCTCGCGTTTCACCATTTTGGCTCAAACCAAAACGGTTTACGCTACGATCTTCAAGCCTTTGGCTCTCCCCGTTGCCGCTGATCGCGGCATTCGTCAGCTACTTGCATCACTAGGAAAATTGGAAACATGCTAAGATGGAATTCCATCCACGATGCTTTCCGCAAGGAGACAGTCAGACGGGCAAACCGTGACCGCATATTTGGAATCAAAATCCAACGCTCCTTTTCTTTGCCTTGAGTGTAATAAGGAAGTGACTCTGAAGTCGGGCAAAGTGCGTCTGAACCATTTTGCCCATGCTATTCCACTCGGATGCAAATTTGCCGAAGGCGAAAGCGAAGCTCACCGCCGATGCAAGATGGAAATATTTGAAGCACTGCGACGTGAGCCTAATGTCCGCGATGTTACATTGGAACATTGCGTTGGCAATGTCCGCGCCGATGTAAGCGCGCGCATCAGCGGAGTACTAGACGTAAGAACCGCACTTACGCTGGCAGTCAATCAGACCCAACACTTCCGCGTTGACGAGTTTTCGACATGGCCGCTCTTGTATGAGTTTCGGGTGACACTTCCAGCAGACGGCAGCACTGAATGGCTTCGGTGATTTCGGCCAGCGCACGACAGGTTCGCTGCGGCCTCTCGTGCCTTGGTCGCGCGAACGAGCGGCAATCCGCATTTCAGGGTTCCACGACCTCCAAGCCGCGGACGTGGCGGAATTCGCGGGCGTTGAAAGTGGCCATGGCCCAACGGCGTTGCAAGGCGGTCGCGGCGACGATCAAGTCGTGGGGGCCGATCATCTGGCCGGAGGCGGTGAGTTGCGCCCAGATTCGGGCGTGCGCGCGAGCCACCCGCGTG
This sequence comes from uncultured Verrucomicrobiota bacterium, assembly GCA_964651015.1. Classification (GTDB taxonomy): domain Bacteria; phylum Verrucomicrobiota; class Verrucomicrobiia; order Limisphaerales; family PALSA-1396; genus CAZYYS01. The sequence goes on along the minus strand of CAZYYS010000079.1, from coordinate 1,950 downwards.
TCCACCGGAACGATTTCCAAGCGCCGAAAGAGCTTCTCGATCCAGCGTCGTCGTCGTCGGGCGCGGGCGGCGTTCGTCTCAACTTCAATGCCGAACCACAATTCGCTGAAGGTGATGACGCTGACGGCGACCGGCTCCGGGGACCGCGCATGAAGCCAAGCCGACAGGTCGAAGCCTTCGCGTTCGTCGGCAATCAGCAATGAACTGTCGAGGATCAGCCCCACGGATTCTTGAGGGACTTGAGCGCCTTGCGGCCCTTGCGCACGACCGCCGCGAGATCGCGTCGGTCTTCAGCAGGCAAATCAGCATGGGCGAGATCGTCCGCCAGTTCATGGCTGTTGCAGCCCGGAGTCGAGGCCGGGACGAGGAGGGCGTAAGGGACGCCCAGCTTGACGATGGCGAAGGTTTCTTTCCGGGAATAGACCCGGTTGACACAGTCGCTGAAGCTTTTCGACGCTTCCGTCACACTCAACGTTTTCATCGTGGGACTATAACCGCACCCCACCACGCTGGCAACAACCAACCCAACGGCAGCGCCAGCATCTCGTCTCCCAGCAGATGGCCTTGCCCGGGGTGCAGCACGACGCCGCGCGCCCGGTGTTGGTTCTTCTTGAGCGAGTCGCGAAAGGCCCGGATGCCGCTCGCCTCCAAACCGATCAAGGTGCGACATGATCCTCCAGCCCGCTGTTTCAGACACCTATGTCGCATCATTGGCACTGAATCCTACGTTGCGGGCGGCGAACTCCCCGAATCTGGCAGACCTGGCTTTTCTCCCGGTTCCCAACCTGCACTCCGCTATCAAGCCGCTGACCGTGTCACCACCAGTCGGGCAGCGTTCCGGTGGGCAACTTGTCTCCCAACCAGCGGGCGTCGGAGGACGGGTTATCATTATCGCCACCGAGCCCGTGCTCGATATCGGGGCCGGCCCGATACTCACGCTTTACGGCCATCCCGGCGCAAATTACGCCTTGGAGCATCGGACAAATCTGGTTACCGCTCCGTGGATTCGTTTCAACGAGTTTACGTTAGACGACCGTTTCGCAAGCATTACGAACGCGCCAGTTCACGACCCGATGACTTTCTATCGCGCCTATGAGTTCCCGTCATTCGGGCTGACGCTTGAAAATCTCGGTGGCCCGGTCTTCAGCCTGATCTTAAGCGGCGGTCCCGGCGCAAGCTACCTTGTGCAGACGTCGACCAATCTCGCTTCGCCCGCTTTTTGGTCTGACCTGTTCAATCTGACACTGATCAACGCCGTGGAGTCATTCTCCTGGACGAATCCCGGCGTAAACTCCCTCTACTTCCGAGCGGTGAAGCAATAACCGGATGATCTCACGGCGACTCACTGATGGTTCTCCACGTATGTCGCGATCTTGGCGAGGATTTTCGAAAACGATTCTAATAACTTGACCGATCCTCAAAGTAACTTGTTCGGACGGTTCGGACGCATGTTTCCGACATCTTCCATTACACGCGTGAACCTTCAAATTACATCACCGAGGGAGCTTTGGATGCGTCCGAAGCGTCCGTGAAATCGAGAAACTATTTCACTGTCGGCCAATAGCGGCTGATGCCGCGACATTTCCATGCGGGTTTTCCTGAAAAACAAATAGCTGGATGAAAAAGCGGTTTAAGCATTCATGGTTATGGGGCTTTGGCTGTCCCACAGGATCAGCCGAAGCCGGCCAGATAGGCTTGCTGGGGCGTGCCCAGAAAGCGGCCGCCACCACCGGCTGTCCCATGGACTTCGAGCAGACTGCGGAGTTCCCAGTTTTGCCAGAGGGCCGAGCGGATCAAGGCAAAGAGCCGGGTGAAACTGTGGCTCCACTGCCCCAGCCAGGCGCAAAAGCGCAAGAGCACATAGGCCAGCAAGGCCGTCCAGACCTGCCATTTGACGGCGCGTTCGCTGTGGCCGAGGAAGTCGGCCAGTTGGAGGGTTTGTTTGAGTTC